>NZ_JABFCH010000008.1:0-160329 GCF_017566055.1 Extibacter sp. GGCC_0201
TGCGCAGGCTTCCGTCTTCCATTCCAAAATATTTTTTACCATTTTGTTCTATCCATCTTGTCTGGCGGATTCCATCTGTATCAAAATAATATCTTTTATTGCTAATCAGCCTAAATCCGGTTAACACTGCGCCATCTGCACCGCAAAAGTAATAGTTGCTGTCTGCATACAACCAGCCATTTGTATGTAATCTCCCGTCTTCCATTGCAAAGTATCGTTTGCCTTCACAAGAAACCCACCTCGTCTGACGTGTTCCATCCATATTAAAGTAATACTTTTTCCCGCTTATTATCTGCAACCCGGTTAATACTGCGCCGTCTTTACCACAAAAATAATAATTACTGTCTGCATACAGCCAGCCATTTGTGTGGATACTCCCATCGTCCATTCCAAAGTATTTCTTTCCATTTATCTCTATCCATCTTGTCTGCAATACACCATGTTCATCAAAAAAGTATGGTTTCCCATCTATTGTTTTCATACCGGTTGCCGCCACACCGGTTTCATCAAAATACTTTCTTCCGTCATCCGTATCCTGCCAGCCTGATAATTTTCCTGATTCAACTCTAGCCGGCTTTTTTATCGCAGTATCTCTATTTTGGTCAATACCGTTTCCTGTATAACTATTTGATTCCTGAGAAATGTAATTATCTGTATTTTCGTCCTCCTGAGCTCCTTCCACTGCATTATGCTCATTATTATCTGCTATTTCTTCATAATTCCCTTCACTATCGAATTCATAAGCTCTATTATCAATAGTTACCGAAACATTTTCATAACGGGAACCGGTCTTCAAGTCAAAATAATAGACCTTACCATCAACTTCTTGCCATCCTAGTTGTGCGTAACCTTCTTCGTCAAAATAAAATGTCTGGTTCTCAATGGCACGTAGGCCTACCGCTTTTTCTCCGTTCTCGTCAATATATATCCCTGTTCCAGCTGCAATATCTCCAATCCATACATTAACCCGAAGTTCTTCTGAATTATCTGTTTCACTGTCCAAAAGAGGCTCTTTTGCCAAAGCTGTAAACGGCAGGCTGCTGACACAAACTCCTATAAGAAGTATAGCCATTATTTTCTTCAACGATTTTTTCATAGTTTCCCTCCTCATACCTCTATGATTTTGTTCCAGGCAATATAATGAAGCACTTTTAAACATAAAGCCTCTCCGGATAAGCATTGTCCGCAATCAACTTATGTATTGCAGCCACCACAGCTTCTTTATCTTCTTTGTATGTTACTCCAAACCATACATCTGATGATTGCAAGACCTTCACTTCCATTTTATTATTCTTCACCTGTTCACCGATGATTGTAGGAAGTAGGTACTCGCTTTTCAAATCATTCTCATCAAGAGTATTCAGAAATTTCTCGAATCCAGCCTCAAGTATCTCAAAGAAATCCGGGAAGCCTCCCCACATGTTCATTGATACTATTGATTCCAAATCAATTTCCCTTTCGTTATCACACCCAATAACTACCGCCTTATCTCCTTTTCTTTCTATATTATGTGTCTCTACGATGCTCTCGAGAAGGTCCTCCTCCCCCACAGTACATATTCCTCTTGTTACACCTCCATTGTCACTTAATGTGTTTTTAAGTATAAAACCAACCATACACATTTTTTTCTTAGGATTTTCTTTATAGGCATTAGTCAAATAATCATTTGCCTTTATAAATGCTTCTTTTCCATAATAATCATCCGCATTAATAACTACAAATGGCCCATCAGAAATACCTTTGCAGCATAATACGGCCTGCCCTGTCCCCCATGGTTTCTTTCTGTTTTTCAATTTATTTTTGTATGCCACAGGAATATCATTCACTTCCTGGTAAGCATAATCAACATCAACTACCTTTTCTATTCTATTTCCAATAATGTCCTTGAAGTCTTTCTCCAAGTCCCTTCTGATAACAAATACAATTTTATCAAATCCGGCCTTCAGTGCATCGTAGATAGAATAATCCATAATAATCTCTCCACCCGGTCCAATTGGCTCCAGTTGCTTGATTCCTCCTCCGAAACGGCTCCCAATACCCGCTGCCATAATTATTAATGTTGCTTTCCCCATCTGAATGCTTCCTCCTGCCATGCTACTCTAATATAGCGTCAATCTTATTTTTAATTTCTTCCACTTTGCTCCAATCTGGAACTGTTACATACAGAGGAGCCTCCTTGTAAGAATAGCACCACTGCTTTCCTGTATCATCTCCCGTTGCGGCCACAGACTCTATGTCCCATCTTTTACCGTCACTTAACTGCATACGAATTAAAGATTTTATCTGCTTCTCAGACATGTTAGTTTCTGAGTTTCCTGCCACACTGTTAATCATTCCATTAGCGCGGAATAATATCATAGGCGACATCGCTTTCTTTATCAGAGAAGTCAGCAGAGCTTGCTGGTTTTTCCCTCTTTGATTATCCCCTGTGGGAAGATTCTGCCTTTCCCGCACAAAGGCCAATGCTTCCTTCCCGTTAAAGTGATTCTCCCCTTTCTTTACATCCATAACCAGACCAGAATCATTACTTGTTGTAAAAGCAAGTTCCGATTCTACATCTACACCACCCATTACATCAACAATCTCCTCAACAGAAGTAAAGTTTACCCTTACAAAAAATGGTATCGTTGTGTCATACAAATTTTCCAGCGTAGCAATAGAAGTGTCAATTCCATATATCCCCGCATGCGTTAACTTGTCACCCTCCGCTCCTGATACACCAGGTATCGTCACATAATAATCCCTGGGTGTTGTGGTTATCAACACTTTGTGTGTACCCGGATTTACGGTGGCAATCAGGTTTACATCACTCCTGCTGTTCTGTGTGATATCACCGTAAACATCAATCCCGCTTATATAGACATTAAATGGCCTATCCTTAACCGCTATTCCATGTTGTTCCGTGTACCGTCCACTCTCTTCTCCAATAGCAATTCTATCCAATGCTGCATTTGCCTTTAATGCATACACTCCCAGAAAAGCAAAGAGTATGCTAAAACATATGCCCAGCCCTTTTCCGCTTCTTTTCTTCTTGCTTCTTTTATATCCACGGCTTGACATAAGCCGGGTCAAAAGCAGTAATATCAGCAGTATAACAGCAAGCAATATCATAAATTTGTACGGTATGATGTTAAGAATACAAAGCGCCGCAAGCAAAAACGCAGAAGCCACAAGCTGTATGAGCCATACAGCCTTGTCCACTGCTCCTGCTTTTCTTTTTTTATGTTTTTTTTTAGTGGGCCTTTTCATCTGCTCAGGGTCTTCGTTCCATTTATGTGATTTGATTATCTTAAGCTGTTCCCTGTATTCCATAAGACATAACAACTCCAATGCATTAATTCTATTTATACAACTTATTATTTATTATAAACTAATCTACTATTTCTGGCAACAAACAACTATTCTCTTCTGATAATTTCCTCAACGTAATCAAAAACTGCGTCTATACTATATATTTGCTCTGATGAAGAAGAGCGCAATGTTCCGTTTAGACTATAAACATCTTTTGTTATAGTGAGACTAATTTCTTCATTTTCATCGTACAAATATGCATACCTATATAAAATAGAATAATCAAAATCTGGATACGCAAAATGCCCCAGGTTCGAATACAAATCAGCCAAATATTGATTTTCATATTCCACCCACCAGACCCCTGGCAAAGATAGATAAGACTTGCTCCCCTCTTTTCCGAGTCCGGAAATATTAGCATTAAACCCGTCTTTTGAACAAAAATAATCCATCGCCTTTTTTACGCCATCTAAATCTGAGGAAGTTATGAGCCCATCATCAAATGTATTATGATATTCCATTATAAATTTAGCGTTAATAGCTGCATGAACTGTATCCTCAAGTACTTTATCTATTTGTTCTTCTCTTTTAGGCGTATTAATGCTTTTATTATCTTTCTCATCCCATCCTTCGTAAAATACCATCGGCCAATAATGCCACATAATAGTATTATCCTGATTTATTATCCACTCCTCTTTAAATGAACTCATGAGATCTTTGATTCGCTTATAATATTTATCGTTTGAGGTTAATTTATATAATTCTATTAATGACAATGCATAATCATTTTGTTGATTCCACGGAAGTTCTATTCCATCAAGATAGAAACAACTACCTTTTCTCCATGTGTAATGTCCTTTTCCATCATACTGCTCATTAAAATAGTCATATGCTTGTTCAGCAATGTGAACAATTTTATCCTTTGTTTCATCTGATACAATATTATAGTTAGCTGCTTTAAGTAATGAATATAATATTTGTCCATTGTCCACTAAATCTGAGCGTGGTGTCCGTTGATCCAAAGAATATTTTTTGGTAGACCAAAGAAACTTTGGGGCATCGACAGTATTTATGCCCAAGTATTCATTCCTTACACTTAATATGTTTTCAACAGCCGCGACAATAGTTGCCTCTACCTCTTTATTCCCGGTCTTCTTATATATTTCTATTAACCCTTCAAGGCGGGCAGACTCATTCCAGGATATACGTCCGGCAAAATCATTGGCAGCCGAAAATGGTTCTCCATACTGGAATTTATAATAATTATAGATTGCATTCAATAAATATTTACCATTTCTATTTCCACTTGCAGTGATTAAGGTATAACCATCCACATTTGCATAGGCTTCCAGTAAATCATCATTTTCTTTTATATCCAATATCTTTTCTATTCCCGAAACCAAATCTATCAGGCTAACGCCAGTTTTATTACTGTCCCCCCAGCTTTGCAAGAGAATCTCTTCATCATTTAAGATACCTGCTTCCTTAAAATATATCCCCGTCTTATCAAAAATTGGTGTCAATTCCTTTTTATCCAAATTATATTTATATAGCGTACTGACATTCTTCTCTAAATCCAGATTGCTGAATACCAGAAAAGAGTTTGTAAGAGCCAATACATAGCATATACCCCCCCTCGTATATTTTAGACTTGTTTAATACTATCTCTGATTTTGAATTAGATTCTTCAAAATAAGCGTAAGCATAATCTCCTTTGTCATTAATTTGGGGAGTATATTCAATTCCCATTTCATTATTTGTCATCGGTCTTCCATTAATATACAGGTCCGGCATATCACCTTTAATCACTCTGGATTCTATCTGATTAATTTTATTTTGTGATACAGAACTTTGGTAAAGAATTGAGTTTGAAATATCCCTCATTCTTTTATTTTCGTAAAGAATCTCACAACAGATAATCACTGTTAAAAGAAGCACAATTGCAGTGTTCCATATTCTTCTGAACATTTCCACCACCTCCATAATACCTAAAATAAATGAATCAATCCTTTTTATTATAAACTGATTATATCTATTTGCAATAATATATTTGCTTATAGCACTTTACATGTATAACAAGTATAAGAATGGGGTTGACGTACTTATTGCGTCAACCCCGTCTTACTTATCTGCTTGTCTTTTTATATTTCTTATTAGAAAATACAACTATAGCCGAAAGAACCAACAGTAACCCCCAAACTATAATTCGGGATTCGTCTGCCGTCTTGGATGCCTTTGTCTTATCTTCTTTGTCCGACACTTTTACCTGGACGGACGCTTTTGATGTCTTATCAACCGTCCCACCAGAGGCTGCTTTTCCATCTGCGTCTGAACTTTGCGTCGACGGGCTGCCTCCATTCTGGCCCGATACAGGCCCGGAACCTTCCGGACTCCCTGTTGACGGTGTACTTACTGTACCAGAAGATGGATTCGAGCTGCCAAGCAGATTGCCGCTTCCATCCTGCACTCCTACGTCATTGCCAGGGGGCAGCACATCGTTGCCGGGCCCGCCATCAGGTGCCTCCTGCTGGTTCCCGTCATCAGCCGTATTTGTCCCTGCATCATTCAATGCGATAACATACGGCGAGAAGCCGGTGACCTCAATTGCCACGGTACCATCCGTTACGGTTGAATGATACGTTTCAAGATATGTCTTACCGTCCCTCTCTGCATAATGCAGCACCACTGCTTCCTTACCATTGTGCCCTGCATCGACGCTGAAGCTGAGCTGTACCGCTTCGTCTTTGCCCAAATCTTTGTCAAGACTGATATCATAGACGCCGAGGATGGTATGGGTCTTTACAGGCTCTGTCAGCGTGCTGTAAGTATCACTGCCTTTATCAATGACCTCTACCTTAAGAGATGCATCGGCAGGGATGGTTCCGCTCACCTTGATGCCATTCTGCTCATTTTTCACCTCGACCGTCTTGTCAGCATCGTTTCCAGAACCGTTGTTCTGCGACGAATCCGGACCTGGTTCTGCTTCTGGTCCCTCTCCGTCCGGAGCATCCGCATCCGGGATATCCGCGTCTGGCTTACCGTTGTCCGGCTGCCCATTATCTGGTTCATCTACGTCTGGTTTCTCCGTATCCGGCGTCTGCGTGTCTGGCTTTTCAATGTCCGGTGTCTCTGTATCCGGGCCTGGTGCTTCGTCTTTCAACACCTTCACCGTCGCCTCCGCATACTTGGACGTATCGACCGTCGATGCGGCCCTGACTGTCAGGCTCTCTGCCGTCTCATCCGTGCCTATCTGGAGTTTCCCGGTGCCGTCTATCTTCGTATCAGTACTCTTGGCACCTGCAACGCTCCAGGACACGGTCTGGGCCGGACTTCCTGTTCCGGCAACCGCCACGCCAAATGTCCTTGAACTGCCTGCCTTCAATTCGACTGAGGCCGGATTGATGCTGACTTCTGTCACTGTAGTCTTCTCGTTTACCGTAATCTTCTGTGCAGCTGTCTTCGTCACTCCATCGGCAGTATACTGTATTGTGACACTTGTCGTTCCTTTTGTGAGAGCCTCTGTCGGGAAGGTAATGTTCTTCGTCACATCGGACTCCGTACCGTCGCTCCACTTTGCCTTGACAGCCATACCGGAGACGTCGAACTTCTCTCCTTCCGTATATACCGTCTTTGCCGGAGGCGTGCTTATGCTGATTGAGCTAAGCGTCTTTGGCACAGCCGTATCGCTTCCCTTGTTCACGACAGTGATATAATCTGAGGAAATGAATGCATACATATTGTCAAAGTTATATTCTCCGACACCCGCGCTCACAGCAGTCCTGCCGGAATTCAGCACCGCGTCGCTCTGAATCTTGTAAAAAGAGCCCGACGCCTGTGATTCCTTCAGCAATACCGCATAGCTTGTGTGGGTTCCTGTCTTATAAAGTACATTAGAAGATGTACTGTTGGAACTTCTCACATCCACATTATTGCCGCTTCCATATAGTGTATCCTTGATTCCTATCGTATATTTCCCGGAATCCTTGCCGCCGCCGGATGCATCCAGCGTATACATGACAGCGGCAGCTTTCTCACCCCAGAATGGATCTGACGCGTACTTCACGTTCATGCCGCTGCCCTTATTGCCAAGGAATCCTCCTCTATATCTGGAATCATTCGGATACACATATCCTCTGGACATCCAGCCGTTGGCAAACTGGCGGATGCACTCATCCACACTGGCGTATGTATCGGCACTTGTCCCGGGTGAACTGTCAACTGCGTTGAGCCCGAACAAGTTATTCTTGCTCTGACAGATTGGGCTTGTCCCCCATCCGCTTTCATTGGCCGCGATGCCGGCCATGACGAGTGCATTTATGCCATATGTATTCTGCTGGTTGATGAACTGTGTTCCTGTATTCCTCATCTTCGACGAGGAAGAAGTTGCCTTTCCATTGATAGCGCTGCTCAATTGCGCTGCGCTGTATCCTGTCCTGCTTCTGAGCGGCAGGTACTGGAAATAATTATAATATGGATTATTCGCATTTACGGAATGGGAGCGTGTATTCTTCTGATAATCCGTAATCATCGTTCCATAATTCGTGTAAAAATAATGTCCGTCATAGCTGTAATATGTAGTGCCGCCACTCAGATACGACGGTGCCGGCCCGTTGTCCAGCGTGGATGCATATCCCGGTGTCGTCATATCACCCACAACGCCGTGAATCAGCCTGCCTCCTGATACATAGTAGCCGCTGACGACTGCTGTGTCAGAAAGTCTCACCACCTGTACTTCATTTGCCGAGACAAGCCCTATGACACCTGACATCATAAATTTTACTTTGCCGTTCTCCATACCAAGGTATGCCCCATCTGCTCCATAGGCGCCGTTCGTATAGCCGGCGTTGCCGGACGCTGCCTCTGTATAATTTGTGACCGCATTACCTTTCGTATTGAAATTTACAACAAGCTCATTGGACGCCGACCTGAAATACTGTGCATTTCCGCCGTTTTCAAACGTTCCGTCTGAATCGTCCACTTCAAAGACGTTACCGTTCTCATCCATTCCGGTAACTTTCTCGAGACGCTGTGCGTTCTCATCTTTCATTCCCGATACTGCAGACGTCTGCTCCCCTGACGTTCCTTCTGCATTGCTTTCCATGCCGAACACCATCGTGGTACTCAAGCACAGGAAAAGCGAAAGTATCAGCAACTTTCGTTTTTTCGTCAATATTCTCCCTCCTTAAAACCCTTATTAATTCGTTTTGTAGATACTGATACAGATTAAACATATCATTATTTTACAAATTTTTCAAGTAAATACCATATTTTGCTATTGGTCTATTTTTTCTATCAAAACGCCGGGAATTGTTATCGTCCCACCCATTGTGGACTTGTAGCTTATCGTTCCCACAGATGTACCATATATAGTGACATGGTCATCCTCCAGCACTCTGCTTGATACCGTATCAGGAGAATAGGAACCATATACGATCGTATCATAACTGTCATTCACCGCCAGCCTGATCTGGATATCGGATCCACCCTCCATTACCTGCACCACTTTACCGCTGAATTTGACCTTTTCCCCTTCAAAGTCATCCGGCGTCCTGGCGAGCTGCTCATACGTAATACCAGTTTCATATCCCTGTGCTTTCTTCGCCTCTTCGGCCGCCTTCGCCGCATCTATCTGGCTCTGGCTCTGTTTCGCAAGCTCCTGGGCTTCTTTATCCTCTTGCGTGCCGTTGTATTTCTCATGCAGTTCTGCAGCCGCGGTTATAACTTCATCCCATTTCTGCGCTTCGTATGAGTTCTTAATTGACACAAGCATGGAAGCAGCTCCATTTTTCAGTTCTTCGTTTTCAAGTTCAAGCGTATTGATCTTATCCTTCAAGGTTGTATTTTCCGTGCAGACAGAATTATATTCTGAAGTCACTTCACTATATCTGCTATTTGTCTTGGCAAGCTCACCTTTTACCTGATAATATTTGACCGCGTAAACAGCCAGAATGATGACCACAATACCCAACGCCAGCTTCAGCCGATGTTTTTTCAAAACGCTCATGTCAAACCGCTTTTCCCCACTCTCGGCCGGCTTACTGTCCCCCTCTTCTTCTGGCTTTCCGCTCTCATCACCGGTTTTTCGTGCTTCTGTTTCCTCATCTGACACTTTCGCCTCTTCTTTTGCCTCGTCTGGTACTTCCTCACTTGCTTCTTCTGATGCTTCCTCCGGTATTTCCTCAGTTACTTCCACTTCCTCAAGCTTTTCCTCGGATGCTTTCTCAGGCTCCTGCGCCGTAACGTTACCAGAGCGTACCTCCGTACCACAGGCATCGCATGTTACCGCATTCTCATCCAATTCTTTACCACATTTTGTACACCACATATCTTACCCTCCTCATTTAAAAATACTTAGAATGCCTCCCATTTTGTCATAATTCAATATAATTTTATCATATATTCTGACACTTTTCATCATTTTTCGACATTTTTTTCTATTTACGAACGAAAATAAAAACCCGCCATTCCCCATTTATTATGGGAGGCGGGTATATGATACTCTTGTTTAAACGGGCGCTCACTGCATGAAGGCGAGCGCTTTCGCAAAGCCGACGATGGTAAAGGAATCGATAATCTCTCCATCCCGGATACAGGCCTTGACCTCTTCTTCCTCAAGGAACAGCAGTTCCTTTATCCCCTCTTCTTCCTGCAGACGGGTGGCATCACATGACGTATTCCTGCTGAGGAAGAAATGATTGGCCGTACCAGAGATGCCGCTGTCTAACGTCGCTGTCCCGAGAGAGTGGAACACTTCTCCAGTTCCGGCAATCTCTTCGAGGAGCTCCCGCCGGGCGCCTTCTTCCGGCTCCTCTCCCGGCTCAAGAAATCCCCTTGGGAATTCCAGCATGGTCTTCTGCAGGTTAGGGCGGTATATTTTCAGAATGATATATCTGCCTTCCGCGGTGACCGGAACGACTACTGCACCGCCATTTACCGATTCGATTCTGATTCTGCCCTTCTCGTCAAACACCTGGTAGAATCCGTTGTTATACACTTCTTTCATTTCTATTCTCCCTGATTTTGTTTATTTGGAAAGCGTCTTCCGTCTCGTGAAGTATCGTATGTTTCTTCTGATTCGTCAGCTTATGTGCCTCACGCGATGCATCGATGAGTCCGATGTTATATTCTTTCTCCAGCGGATGGGATATCTTCTGGCTGATGAGAGAGATTCCGCCCGTAATGACGGTATCCGCCAGCGGTGCAAGCAGTTCATGAGGAGAAGGGACGAAGTTAAGCCCAAAGCTGATAATCCCCTTTGCCGCGTTCTCGACTTTCGAGCGGATAGTAAGCTTATGACCCTTCTCCTTCAGACTGGTATAATCCCGAGAAATCATCGCTGCTGCCAGCTTATTGCTCTCCTGGCAGTAGTTGTAAAAATACCACGTCATCTCCTTCGGGTCATTCTTCTTTAAAGCGTCCAGGTATCTGGCAAAACTGTCAATCTCTCTGATTGCCAGTATCTCGCCGGCGCCGAGCCGCTCCAGCACCGCTGTATAGAACATCAGCGGATGGTCGCACGATATGGTATCCTCGTTTATCAGATCTTCTGACTGGTAACAAATCTCGTGCAGAAGCTGTGCTTCGATATCTGTATCATCTGCAAGGTGGAAAAACACCTTCTCCGGGCTGAGCAGTTCACTGGACAGCAGACGCTCTGGATATGCGGAGGCGACATTGAGAGAATTAGGAATATTGAAGCTGTATATGATATCTGTATACTTCTTTATCACCTGTCTCGCCGGATCTGCCGGGGCGTACTGCTTCTCAAGATAATGATAGACAGACTGCCTTGTCAGCGAATGCCGCGCCTTCATTGCATCCAGCTCACCTGCAAATTTCTTCGCCTCTTCATCGGATATAGGAAGCATATCCATAGAAGCGTAGATTTTATCACCAAAGTTCTGCGATATCTTCTCTTTATCCCACTGAATCGTCTTCTTAAAATCATAGAGATCCAGAATACGTTTCAATTTATCCGCCTCAAGACCATCATTCAGCGTATCGCTCTGCTTGAAATGATGCAGCAGATCGTTCATTTCTGATATATCCGAACGTGCGGTCAATACGATCAGCCCTTTTTCCAGCAGCTCCCGGCCTTCTTCCAGAAGGAACCTGTGCAGATGGGCATTGTTGAGAAGAAAGGAATCTGCAATCAGAACCCTCCGGTAAATCAGCAGATAGAATTTTAAAATAGTAGTAAATTGTCCGTAGGTCATATGGCCTGTAAAAACATCATCTGCAAAGATGAAGTAGGCATCCCTTACATCAGGTCTGCGCTTTGGCCATCCTGTCAGCCTGTTACGCATGGCTTCCTCCCGTCTTATCTTTCGTCTGTGTATCTATTATAGAATGTTTCTGCCATATGCGCAAGACCGCCCCGTCATTCGGTCAGATGGGGACATCCGCCTGCAGGCACGTAATTGCGGCAACCCCTACGATATCCTGGACGCCGCAGCCTCTGGACAGGTCGTTGACCGGCCGCTTCAGCCCCTGCGTAATAGGCCCGTACGCTTCTGCCTTAGCGAGCCGCTGCACGAGCTTATAGCCGATATTGCCGCTGTTCAGGTCCGGGAATATGAGCACGTTCGCCTTGCCCGCCACACGGCTGCCTCTGCACTTCATCTCTGCTACGCTCTCGTCGATTGCGGCGTCAAGCTGCAGCTCTCCGTCAATCTTAAGATTCGGATATCGTTTCTTCACCCGCTCTTTCGCTGCGATGACCGGCGCAAGCCTTAAGTTACTGGCACTCCCCTTTGTCGAATAAGAAAGCATTGCCACGACAGGCTCTTCTTCTGTAATCTGTTCAAAGCTTCTTGCAGATGCCACCGCTATATCTGCCAGCTGTTCCTCATCCGGATACTCTACTAGCCCGGAATCTGCAAACAGGAACACCCCGCCGCTTCCATATGTACAGTCAGGTACTGCCATGAGGAAGTAGGCGGATACGGTCCGGATTCCCGGCGCGGTCTTTACAATCTGCAGTGCGGGGCGCAGCGTGTCTCCGGTGGAGTGGCATGCCCCTGCCACCATGCCGTCCACGCTGCCATCCTCAACAAGCATCGCGCCATAGTACAGCGGATTTTCCAACAGCTTCGCAGCCTGCTCTTTGGACAGGCCTTTCGACTTACGCAGCTCATACAGCCTCTGCACATAGCCTTCATATCTTCCATCGTGTCTGTAGTTAAGGATGCTTATGCCGGCTGCTTCTATCCTGTCCTGGTCCGGCAGCGGGCTCGTCCCGTCTGACAGCAGTACGACTTTCGCCAGGTGCTGCCGGGCTATCTCGACTGCCGCCTGTGCAACTCTTTTATCATAGCTCTCCGGCAGGACAAGTGTACAGTTTTTCTCTGCCGCTCTCTTTTTAATCTGTTCTATCAATTCCATCTTATCATTTCACCTCGTTTATGCACAGCAGGCAAGAGGACGATATGCCCCTTGCCTACTCATATAGATTCCCATAATTCGTCTCGATACTGTCTGCCACTGCAATTACGCTTGCATCGATTGGGCCGTTGTGGCCGCATCTCGCCGCCTGCCTGGCAGAACCGCCCTCCTGTATGACAAGCACCAGATCCCCGATGCCGGAATCGGTGTCCGCCCCGTCGACAGCCACCATCTCCGGCCCGTACAGTTCTCCTGACAGACTGGCGGCTCTTATAATCAGCAGTTTCTTCCCCTTATAGTCTCCGTGTTTTTGTGTGGATACGATATTTCCGACCACTCTTGCTATCATCATGCCCCGGCCCTCCTGCCCTTAAGACGTACACGGCCTATCCTGTATACATATCATCTATGATAGCTGTGATTCCTGCATCGCAGCACGCCTGAGGATTGGGAAGACAGAAGGCTCCTTCTTTACTTTTTGCATAGATGACGGTCTCGCCGATGCCGCTTCCGACAGCGTCTCCTGCCACAAGCGGGCTCCCGGTGCATTCACCTCTGGAATCCACAGGCTGTATCACCATCAGCCGCACGCCTTCCAATAACCTGTCTTTTTCTGTTGCCACAACTGTTCCGATTACCTTTGCAATCTGCATCTTCCCGCCTCCATGTCTGCACCGTCTTATTCCGGGTCCCTGTCACTGCCCTCATATTTTTCAAATATCTTCTTCCCGTTGATATCTATATGATCCACCACGGCCATAATCGTAGCATCCACCGGCATATTTGCCGTCACTTCCGTCTGCCTGGCAGAGCTTCCGGCTACGACGAGAACGACTTCCGATTCTCCGGCTCCCACCGCATCGACGGCCACCACCGGCCTTCCTTCGTCCTGAAGCGTCAGCAGGCTTATTGGCTGCACGACCAGCAGCTTCAGGCCTATAAGCCTCTCTTCCTTGCAGGTGCATACTGCGTTTCCAACTATCTTTGCCGCATACAAGGCAACACCTTCTTTCAGCCTGTTCTAATACTTATCAGTTACAACGATATCCACTCTTCCTGACGGACACTTTTTCGTACAGTTACCGCAGCCGACACAGGCATGTCCCGTTTCATCCTGTCCGCTTACAGCGCCTCCGGCGATAGAGATGCCGTTGCTCGTTCCGATGCGGGTGGCTCCCGCTTCAATCATCGCCTTTGCAGTCTTATAGTCTTTCACTCCTCCAGATGCCTTTACGCCCATATCTTCTCCTACCGTCTGACGCATGAGCTTCACATCGGAAACCGTGGCTCCTCCCGTCGAGAATCCCGTGGATGTCTTTACAAAATCCGCGCCCGCCATTTTTGCGATGGCACAGACTTTCACCTTTTCTTCATCTGTCAGCAGGCAGGCTTCGATGATTACCTTCACCAGCGCTTTGCCGCGTGCCGCAAGCACGACATTCTCGATATCATCTTTGACAAATGCCCAGTCCTTTGATTTGACAGCGCCGATATTGATAACCATATCCACTTCATCCGCGCCTTTTTTGATGCTGTCTATCGTCTCCTGCACTTTTGCTTCCGTGCTGGCGGCTCCCAGAGGGAAACCGACGACGCAGCATGTTTTTACCCCTGAGGCGGACAACTGCTCTGCCACAAGTGGTACATACGACGAATTTACACAGACAGAAGCAAATTTATACTCTTTTGCCTCATCACATATCTTAATAATCTGCTCTTTCGTCGCGTCTGCCTTCAAAAGCGTGTGATCTATATACTTTGCCAGGTCTGCCCCTTCTTGTCTCTGTCCTGCGCCGCTGCTTATATCTGACGAGACTTTGTTATAGACCTGGTCTGTAATTTCAGCTATTAATTTCTCGATATCCATATGTACTTACACCTCTCGCTTCACTATTTTTTTACAGCTTCCTTCTCTTTCTTTTCTTCCGGCCTGGGAAGGATACCTTCTACATCGGCATGCGGACTTGCAATGACGTGTACGCTTACGAGCTCGCCCACGCGTTTTGCCGCAGACGCTCCAGCTTCTACAGAAGCTTTTACCGCTCCTACATCTCCGCGTACCATGACAGTCACAAGCCCGGAACCTATCTTCTCTTTCCCGATCAGCTTTACATTGGCTGCCTTTACCATGGAATCAGCCGCTTCGATTGCCCCTATCAGTCCTTTTGTCTCTACCATTCCCAATGCTTCATTTCCCATTGCTTTACCTCCAAATACGTATTATGCTATACTTCTTCGGGCGCCGGCTTACACCGGCGCTCTTGATTACTGGGGAAGGATTCCCTCCACATCGGCGTGCGGTCTCGGAATCACGTGTACCGACACGAGCTCTCCGACACGTTTTGCCGCCGAGGCGCCGGCCTCCACAGATGCCTTCACAGCGCCCACACCTCCGCGCACCATGACGGTCACGAGCCCGGAGCCTATCTTTTCTTTCCCGATCAGATGTACATTGGCTGCCTTAACCATTGCATCCGCTGCTTCGATTGATCCTACCAGTCCTTTTGTCTCTACCATTCCCAATGCTTCTTTTTCCATATGTCTCACCTCATAATATTTTTATATGTCATTTAATAGTTACCTCATTACAATTACAGAAGTGACTGATACATGTCCCCGTGCAGAGATGGAATCACTTCGATATTCAATAGCATCCCTTCTGCACGCAACTGTCTCCGGGCAGTCTCTGCAGCGGTCGTCACATCGCTGACGCTGCCGGTCACTATGACGAAGGCTTTGCCTCCGAGCCCTCGGCCAAGCCGTACTTCAATCAGGTCGATTGCCGCGCTTTTGACCGCATGGTCCGCAGCCAGTATGGCACTGGCAAGGGAGAAGGTCTCAATCACCCCCACCGCCTCTTTCTGCTCAGGCGCCGTGGTCCTCATAACCGCAGGTATCACGTCAGGATCTATGCTGGATATTATGATAGAGTCTACAACCTTGTCCCTGCCGGCTCTTTTTCCTGCCTCTACAGCAGTCTCGACACTTGAAGTATCTCCTGCCACAAGCAGCACATATTTGCCCGGGCAGACAGGCTGGGCCATGACAAGTTTAACATCTGCCGCTTTTAACATCTCGTCGCCGGCAGCCACTCCTGACGCGATACTGTTTAATTCTACTGTTCCTATAGACAATCCCATGTTTACACCCCTATCCCTTGCTGATCTCTATGTACTCTGCATTTACCGCCGTCACTGTCCCCTTCAAGGATGCATGAATGTCTGCACCTAAGGAACCGTCCTTCATGCTGCCGATACACTGTCCCGCTTCCACCATGTCTCCTTCTTCCACCACAGGCACGCATGGCGCCCCGATATGCTGCTTCAGAAGGATTCTCACCGTACCGGGCGTCTCCATGACGCCTGCATAGCGGATATCCACATCGTATGGCGTCAATCCCATCCGCTGGACCAGCCGTTTGGAAGGAACTTTCGACTCATCCCGGAAGGCGTTGACCGCCCCCGGTTTTTGGCTGCTCTTTACCTTTTTCGCCAGAAGCTCCTGCCTGACCGCCGTGACGAACCGGCCGGGCGACAGACCCATATTGCAGCCCACATAAGTGCACAGGCCGCAGTTGCAGCAGCCGAGGGCTGCCTGGCCGTCTGCCAGCAGTCCTGCGTTGTGAAGTGTCAGCGCCTGCATAATCTTGTGCGGCTGTACCCCAAGGCCCAGATTGCTTCTCGGGCAGATAAGCGTACAATAGTTACACTGGCAGCAGGCTGCTTTTGCTATCTTTAACTGATGGTCAAAGTCGTCTGTCTTCTTCTGCACGAGCATATGCTCTGACGGAAGGATGATGATACCGTTCGTCGTCTTCGTCACCACTTCCTGTTCGGGATAATCAGATACCCGTCCCATCAGAGGCCCGCCCAGAATCATGGCATACTCATCCACAGTCGTACCTCCCGCCAGCGCAAGAAGATACGGGATTGGCGTGCCGATTGGCACCATCGCCGTAAACGGAGAGTGCACCTCCCCTGCCACCGTCACCATCCTGCCTGTCACCGGCTGCTTTTCTACCGCCTGCGAAATCTGGTACAAGGTCTGCGCATTGAGCACCACGCACCCTGCCTTTATCGGAATATCTCCGACGGGAATGACTCTTTTCGTGACTTCATAGATAATCTGCTGTTCATCCCCCGCCGGATAGTAGTTGTCAAGCAGATGCAGCGATATCTTTTTCTTGCCTCCTATGGCCCGCTTTAACTTTTCAACTGCCTTCTCGTTCTTATGCTTCACTGCGATGACAGCTCTGGAAGCTCCAGTGATAAAGAGAACACTCTCCATACCGCTCACGATCTCGTCAGCATATTCTTCCATCAGATACTTGTCTGATTTGATAATCGGTTCGCATTCGGCACAATTGGCTATGACGGTATCCGGGCTGCAGTCCAGCTTGACATGTGTAGGAAAGCCTGCACCTCCGGCACCGATAACACCGGCCTTCCTGATTTTATCTAACAACTGTTCTTTCATAGGCCACCTCTCTACACGATGCGGAACGATCCGTGAAGCGTACACCGTCTGGATCTTGTAAAATTTTTGGCAGAGGTCAGGCCTTCACCTGTCGGTGTCGCAATCGTAAGCGTCGTATATCCTTCCCCGTCTATCCCAAGTCCCGCGTAGGATGGGGCATTTTTCACAAAGATTGTCGTATCGGCTGCGCGCGCCATCTTCGTGAGATTATTTACATTCTCCGAATGCATCATGGCCGTATGGTGGCATCCGTTCTCGGCAATCACCGCCTTTTCTATCGCCTCCTCCACCGTCGCGACTCTCGTCACAGGAATCACCGGCATGAGCATTTCCGTCATGACGAGGGGATGCTCAAAAGGCACTTCTGCGATGATAATCTTCGCCTCCCTGTCTGTACGGATTCCTGCCTCTTTCAGTATGTACGAGGCATCTCTTCCTACATATTTCTTATTTGGCGCGTATGATCCGTCTTTTGCTGTAATCATTACTTTCTCGACGATTGCAGACAGCTCCTTTTCATCGGCCAGATAGGCGCCTTCCTTTACCATCTCCCGAATCAGTTCATCCGCTACGCACGACTCCACCAGGATTTCTTTTTCTGCGATGCACAGGATACAGTTTTCATAGTGGGCGCCCTTAACGATATCCGCTGCCGCCTTCTTGATGTCGGCCGTACCGTCTACGACGACCGGCGGGTTACCGGGGCCTGCCGCTATGCATTTCTTCCCTGTCTTCATCGCCGTCCGAACGACCGCTTCTCCCCCCGTTACCACGAGAAGCTTGACGAGCGGATGGGACATGATTACAGAACTCGTATCCAGAGTCGGCTCTTCTGGCGCGCACAGGAGGTTATCCGGCCCGCCCGCTCCTACGATTGCCTCATTCATGATTCTAATTGCCAGTAGGGACGACTTTTTCGCCCCCGGGTGCGGATTAAATACGACAGCATTACCACCTGCGACCATGCCGATTCCGTTATTGATTACGGTTGCCGTAGGATTCGTCGACGGCGTAATTGCGCCAATCACCCCATATGGGGCCATCTCTGTCAGCATCAGCCCGTCGTCGCCACTTGCGGCCATCGTCTTCAGGTCTTCTATCCCCGGCGTCTTATCTGCTGCCAATAGATTCTTGGCCACCTTGTCCTCCACATGCCCATATCCCGTCTCATCATGTGCGGTTTCCGCCAGCCTGCGCGCGTTCTCTCTCGCCGCGGCACGCATGGCTTCGATGAACCTTCCCCGGTCCTTGAGGGAATATTCCATCAGCCTTTTCTGTGCATTAGACGCCGCCATAATCGCACATTCCGCATCTTTGAATATGCCATGCTCTCCTGCCGTCATATGTGCCGGCGAAGGACTATCTCCCTTTAACTCGTTTTGCAGATCCAGGATGTACCGGGATATCTGCGAGGTAGATATTTCCATGCCTCTGACCTCCGTTCTTTTTCGTATTTTAAATTATTATGTTGCTGCAATATGTATGTTCAGCTCTTTCGCCCTCTCAAGCGCGAGTGGTGTCACGACAGCGCCTTCCCTGACCGTTAATTCCCGGTATCCTCTTTCATAATACGTCTCCACCAGCTCTTCTGTGATAAGGCTGTCCGTCTCTGACGCTTCCGCCCCAAGGACTTCAAATCCCGGTACGAGCCCCGCAAAGGAGACTCCCATATCCCAGAGATCTGACGCCAGATCCCTGATCTGTTTTGCAAACCTGCCATCCGGCAGCTCTCCGGGGGCATACGGAAGCCGTACTTTCACGGTCTTTTTCATCATCAGGAAGCAGAGGGCAGCCTTTACGAATATATCTTCCTCTTTTCCTTCCCTTAAGTTCCTTAAGAAGCCGACGGAAGGGGCGTAAATCTCCAGTCTCTCATAAGTTTTGATTGCTCCGAACACCTTTCTCACATCTTCTCTGTTGCTCTTATACAGAACCCCTGCCGTACCGGATGCACATATTGCAGGGCATGCCTCCTCCAGAAAGAATTCCATTCGTTTTAATTCATTATATAGCTCATACTCTGCAACCAGTTCCTCTGGTGCGATTGGATAGCCCGGAATCATGAACAATATCTTATCGGAATCTTCTGACATATCTCTTTTCTTCATGTAATACAGGAGCACCCGGTGTATGACGGAGCTGATCTCTTCCTTGCTGATCTTCATAGGCATCCATCCAGACTCAATTGTTTGATTATGTTTTTAAAGCTCTCCACCTTCAGGCCCGCCCCGCCTATCAGAAAGCCGTCTACATGTGGTACGGAAGCAATCTCTTTCACATTATTTGCATTGACGCTCCCGCCATACAAGATCCGGGAACAGTCCCCGGCATCTCTGCCCGCCGCCAGGACATCATGAATGTAACGGTGGGTTTCTTCAATCTCTTTTATCGTCGGGATGACGCCTGTTCCGATAGCCCACACCGGCTCATACGCGATGATGCACTGTGCGGGCTTCTCCTTGCATACCTTTGCAGCAGCTTCTATCTGCCCCTTCAATACTTCTTTATAAGCGCCGCTTCGGCGCTCTTCTAACGTCTCGCCGATGCAGATGACCGGAACGACACCGTACTCCAGCGCCTTTGACGCCTTCCGTGCCACGATATCTGAAGTCTCACCGTAATATGCCCTGCGCTCCGAATGTCCGGCCAGAACGTAAGAGCAGCCACAGTCGGCCAGCATCGCGGCGCTTACCTCTCCCGTATACGCGCCCTTGTCCTGTTCCGCGACGTCCTGCGCCCCATAGGTCACTGTCTCATACCGAAGCATCTTCTGAGCGTCCGGCAGGTAAGGAAACGGGGGGAATATGATTATGTCCAGGTATTCCGGCACTTTCGTATCGCACAGCTCTCTTAGAAACGCTCTTGTCTCTTTTGCGCTCATATTCATCTTCCAGTTCGCCGCGACAATGTATGCTCTCTTTCCTTCTGCCTCCAGCTTCTGCCCCATATGCGCGCGGACCAGTTGTTCAATCTCTCTTCTCTCCACCTTGTCTTCCTCTCTGCCAAGCTGCTACTGCATCTCAGGTGCAAACAGCACTTTTGTAAAGACTTCCGTCCGGTTGAACATCATGTCAAACACTGCTTTACAGTCTTCCAGGCGGACCTTGTGTGTTATCAATGGTTCTACATTTATCTTGCCAAGATTCATATACTCAAGAGCGCTCATCCACTCATTGATCGGGAGCGGGTTGATGGATGAATTCCAGCTTCCGTGTATCGTGAGCTCTCCCCGCAATATGGCAGCTATCGTGCTGTTCGGATATGTGACGTCATCATACGTAATGCCTCCATATACGACTTCCCCATTCTTTTTGCACGACGCGACGGCCTGGACATGCGTGAACCTGCTTCCTGCAAATTCGATTGCGATGTCTACACCTTCGCCGCCGGTCAACTCTTTGATAGCTTTCACCGCATCCGTATCTTTTCCGTTGATTCCATAGGTAGCCCCGAGCTTCTTAGCCAGCTCCAGCTTTTCATCCGCCACGTCTACGGCGAATACCTTCGTGCATCCCAGCTCTTTTAACCACTGTACGGTGATATATCCGATAGCCCCAAGACCAAACACGGCGGCACTTTTTCCGGCCTCCATCCTCACCTTGCGCACGGCATGAAGCCCTACGGATACCGGGTCTGTCATCGCCCCCATGTCGTAGCTTACGTTCTGGGGAAGCTTCAGGCAGTTCCCGGACTCGACCACGATATATTCTGCCATCGCGCCGTCACGTCTGGAGCCATAATAATCATATGTATCGCACAGATGTGACTGCCCCACTTTACAATACTGGCATGTCCCGCATGGAAGCAGCGGCATGACCGATACTCTGTCCCCGGTTTTTAAGCCACCCTGTGCTTTTGTCCCGCACTCTACAATCTGTCCGGCAAATTCATGTCCAATCGTGGTGGGGAAGTGATACGTACCCTTTACCATAACACGTGGTATATCGGAGCCGCACACTCCACAGCTCTTTACTTTAATCAGCACCTGCGTGTCCTTCTCGATCTCCGGAACATCCACTTCCACACATCGAATGTCTTTTGGTGCAAACAGGCGTACTGCTCTCATTTTCTGTGGCATATCTTATCCCTCCTTAATGAACATTCGTTCATTACTTAGTATATTTTGTTCCTCTTTTTGATAGTATCACCGTGTCTGCCAAATGTCAATAACAAATTCTACACATATTGTAACATATGTTACTTATGGTTTTACGAGAACTTTCAGTGCATTCTTGTCTCTGATGGAGACAAACCCGTCCTGGATGTCTTCAAGCTTACATACTTGCGTGACATATTTCTCCAAGTCAAGCCTTCCTTCTTCTACATATGCCAGAATCTGCCGCATCATCGCCGGAGTCGTCGCATGGACGCCATGGACGGACAGCTCCTTATAGTGAATCAGGTTGCTGTCAATATATCCTTTCCCGTCACCTGCCAGTCCTCCGAACAGGCTGATTCTCCCCATCTTGGAAGCTATCATCTGTGCCTCTGTATGGACGGACGGCACCGAGAGTGCAGTGATAACCACATTGGCGCCACGCCCCCCGGTTATCCGCTCCACCTCTTCCACCGTATTCTGTTCCTTCGGATTGATCATGATAATGCCCGGTATCATCTTCTTTGCTATCTCTGCCCTCACCTCGGCGATTTCCACCATGATAATCATCGTGGCCCCGGCAAGTCTTGCCAGCTCTGCATGGATGCATCCGATGTACCCGGAGCCGTATATGACGACAGTATCCTCCGGCTGTATATTCAGATAATGCTGCGCGTTTAATGCACATGCCGTCGGCTCTGCCAGCACAGCCGACATGTCTGGAACGTTATCCGGCACTTTTATCACATTTCCCATCTTGATTGCCTGCTTCGTCACTTCCATCTTCTCTGCAAATGCACCTTCATATTGGAAACCGAAGGTCTCCAGGTGGTCACACATGTTCGTATGTCCTGTCTGGCATGGCCAGCATTGCCCGCAGCCGACAGCCGGCGCCACCGTCACCCGGTCTCCTTCTTTAAGCCCGTACGCCTTTGCATATGCCCCTGCATGAGTAAGCACCCCCACAGATTCATGTCCCAGGATACGCGGAGGGGTAATCTTTTCATTCCCTTTCATAAATGTCCGGAAATCTGTTCCACAGATGGACGCATACGTTATCTGTATGATTGCGTTGTTTTCTGTCGCAATCGGCTCCGGCACATCCTGTACCTTCATATTTCTACTTTCATCCATCACATAAGCCTTCATCTCAATCCATCACCTTCCTGTTCTGCCTCATGCGCAATATCCTGCAGGCGTTTGTAAAAATCATGCAGTTCGACCGTGTACTTGTCGTACAAGTCCATATATTTCCTGTATGTTCTGCCCGTCTTTGCATCGGGCTTATATTCCTTGATGACTCTGACATGCTCTCTTGCCGTCTGCTTCAGATCCCCGAAGATACCGACCGCGTTTCCAGCCAGAAGCGCCGCTCCCCACATCGCCACATCTTCTCGGTTGAGTGCGGCGTAAGTCTTACCCTGTACATCTGCACACATTTGGCTCCATACCGGAGATTTGGCGCCTCCCCCGATGATCTTGACGCTGTCCATGGCATACTCCGGGTACAGCCTTTCGATACTTTTTACCGAAAGAGAAAAATCATAGGTAAAGCTCTCCAGAAGCGCTTTATAAAAATGTTCCCGGGAATGGCTCCAGTCGAACCCCATCCACATCCCTCTGAGCGCCCCGTCAAGCGGCATAGAGCTGCCGCCTAGCAGCCCGACTGCCATGACGCCGTCACAGCCCGGCTTTATGCCGGATATCATCTGCTCCATCTGTGCGAACATCTCTCTCGTCGTTATGCCTTCGTGCTTTACAAAGGTATTCATGAACCAGTCCAGCGTAATTCCCGAACCGGCGACAAAATGAGTGGCAAAGAAGTCTCCCGGGATAGCAGAGGGAATGACATCCAGCCGTCTTGCCTCCATGTCCGGACGGTATTCCTTCACACAGCAGCTCACCTCTCCATAGGAGGAGGCTTCAAAAATCATATCTCCGTAATCGACGATTCCCGCACCTAGACATCCTGCCGCCTTGTCACCTGCCCCTGACACGAGCGGAATCCCTGCCTTCAGTCCTGTAAGTGACGCCATTTGCTTATTCAAGTGTGCGCAGATGTGGTTAGAGTTCACTATCTCAGGCAGATACCTCTGATCCAGGTGTATCGCGTCACATATCTCATCGGACCATCTGTCATTCTGGACATCCGCCAGGCCCGTCCACTGTGTAAAGGATCGGTCAATGACTGCTTCATCTGCCGGGATATCTCCGAGCTTTCCTATCACATATCCGCTGATCATCAGATATTTTGCAATCTTCTTGCTTTCCCCCGGATATTCGGTCCGGAACCACTCGTACTTTGGCGCCATCTGCGGGAAGTTCGTGCCGCCGATACATAAGAACTTGTCCTTCAGCTCCTTCATCTGCCGCTCTGCATACGGCATGTACCTGCTGTCCAGAGAGCAGGACCAGGTGGTAACGTCATTCCAATCTCTGTCCACTCCCATAAAGCCAGACATCTGCCCGGTAAATGCAATCGCTTCCACCTGGCTGCTTCTGTCTCCGAGCGTTGCAGCCGCTTTCTTCATACACTCCACGACAGACCCGAGCAGTTCTTCTCCTTTTTGGATAAAGATGCCGGGAGCCGGCCGGTAGTCCTTCACCGGCTCTGTCTCTACTGCTACGCAACTGCTCTTGGCATCGTATACGCCGACCTTGATAAAGCTCGTTCCCAAGTCGATTGCCATCAACAATGTATCTTTCCTTCCTGACATTGCTACACCTCATCTCTCATCATTTTTTTCAGGTTATCATACAGCTTCAGATACGTTTCAAACACTGCCTTGTACTTCTCATTTGCCGTCATGTCCGGCTCTATCACCTCGCTAGTCGTGACCATGGCGTCAGCCGCCTCTTCAAAAGTCTTATAGTACCTCCCCTGTGCCGCGGCGACGACACAGCAGCCGAGCACTCCTGCCTGGCTTTCTTTGTTCACCACGATCGGCCTGCCTGTGACATCTGCGATGATCTGCAGCCATGACCTGTCTTTTGTCACGCCTCCGCAGGCGACGATCTTATCGATCCTGCATCCCTGCTCCTCAAAATTTTCTACAATATTGCGCGTACCAAATGCAACCGACTCCAGCACCGCCCGGTAAATGTGCTTCCACGTATGCTTCATGGTCAGCCCATATATGACACCCTTGGCAAACGAATCTTTATAAGGGGTCCGGTTCCCCTGGAAGAAATCGAGTACGACGACACCCTCGGCTCCGATGTCCGTATCCTTCACGCTCTCCATCAGCCTGGCATACACGTTGTCCTTGCTGCCTTCTATGTGGAAGTTCTTCCTAAACCAGTTCACCAGGCCCGCGGCAGATATCTGCCCGCCTTCCAGCAGCCAGCTGCCGTCTATGATCGCGCTGTCATATGGCCCCCATATCCCTTTCACATCGATTCGTTCCGGGGTGAGGCACAGGTGGACAAAGCTTGTCCCCATCGTCACCGCCAGTTTGCTGGCAGTGATTGCATTCGTACCGAACATTGCCATATGCGCGTCGATACATCCCTGCACGATCTTCATATTCGGATTGATACCATACTTTTTGGCAAAGTCCTCTGATATGGTACCTACCTCTTCGCCAATTTTTAGTACTTTCGTTATCAGCTTTTCTTCGTAGTCTTCCAGCCCTATTCTTGTAAAATAGTCCCGGCTGAACCCGCCTTCCGACAGCACATAGTTCCATTTACACGTGGCATTGCAGATGGACGCGGCCATGCAGCCGGTCAGCTTGAAGTTAATCCAGTCCAGCTGTTCTATAATCCTATAGCTCTCGTCATAGATTTCTCTTTCGTTGCGTTTGATCCAGACAACTTTTGGAATGAGCCACTCAGGTGACACTTCATATCCGCAATGCTTTAATCTATCGTGCTTTGTCGCGTTGATTTCTTCCGCTACCCCTCTGCTTCTGACATCCATCCACATCATCGCATTCGTGATGGGTGTCCCTCTATCGTCGACAGGTACTGCTGTCGATGATGTTGCACACACCGTACCTGCCACGATAGCCTGCTTCTGTTCATCCGTCAGGTCAGCACAGCATCTGCCGAACGTCTCCTCTATACTCTTCCACCACATCATCGGGTCTTGTTCCGCCCACCCAGGACGCGGGTACTCTGTCTCCCATTTTGTCTCGTGGATGGTGACGATATTACCCGTTTCATCTGCAATGCCTATCCGCACGCCTTGCGTACCTGTGTCGATACCAACAAACAAATTCCCCATATATGCCTCCTGTCATAAATATGGAAGGAGCAGAGATTGCCACTCCGCTCCTTCCTCTGCTAAATCTCAATGAAAAGTTCTTTTTCAGACATATCTACAGAGGACAAGTCATTGTGATATGCTCTCTCCGGCAGCACGACCAGCACGTTTACTTCTGTCTTATGCATAGGAAGCGGCATGTAATGCCATACCCCCGGATTCAGGTGGACCATCGTGTACCGGGGTACGATAAATGCCTCCAGGTCCTCCCGGCATGGTTCTGCTTCCGAGCCTGCCTTCGCCAGGCACAGCACCATATCATCATCCATCGGCATCATAATCTCCGCAGTATAATTGTGGTGCTCCAGCGCCATGATCTGAAACTTGCCATCTCTGGCAACCGATAGAGTGGACAGGCCCATGTTTGGAGACGCCGCGCAGTATCTGACCGAATCCCTGTAGAAGGTAAACAATCCATTCCCAAAGCCGGCCGCTTCTTTATCCAGCATATTATGTACCTGCCCATATTCAGTAAAGTTATCCTTTGATATTTCTTTTGCTTTCATCTTCCTGCCCATCCTCTCTTTACGGTTTTATGATGACTTTTAGCGAGCCTTCTCCTTTAGCGTTCTGCTCGAATGCGTCCTGCCACTGATCCAAGCTAAAAGAATGTGTCACGACTCCATCCGTATAGATCGTATCGTCTGCAATCCACTCTGTCACAACATCAAAACAATATGGACCGAGATGAGAACCCAGAATATCCAGCTCTTTGCCGTCACCTATGACTGACCAGTCTACAGACACCTTCTGCCCGAATACGCTGAACTCGATGAACCGGCCGAGCTTCCTTATGGAGTCCAGACCTTGCTGTACACTTGACGGATGGCCTGTCGCTTCGATATAGATGTCGCATCCATACCCCTTCGTCAGCGACTTTATCTCTTCCTCTATATTACATTTCGCCGGATTCAGCACGATGTCCGCCCCAAACCGTTTTGCTATCTCAAGCCTGTCATCCATCATGTCTATCGCCACTAATGTCTTTGGATTTCTCAGACGGGCGTAATTGACCATTGCAAGCCCAAGCGTCCCGACACCCGACAGCACGACGACATCCGTATTGGATATGTCTGCCCTGTCGACCGCGTGCTTTGCACAGCTGTATGGCTCGATCAGCACCGCTTTTTCAAGTTCCAGGTCTTTTGGAATCTGGTAGATTCTCGTCTTCGCAGGCAGCACCATATACTCGGCCATAGCTCCGTTGACATGTTCCCGGAACCCGAATATATCCGCTTTATCGCACATCCAGTACTTGCCTGTCTGGCAGAACATGCACTCCCCGCACGGTACGATCTGTTCACCCGTAACCCTGTCCCCAATCTTTACATCGCCTTCATATCCTTCGCTTACTTCCACTACCTCGCCGACAAATTCATGCCCTGGTATGAACGGGGTCTTTACCCACGGTTCTGAAGTACCATCTCCCCAGTACCCTTCTGCACCATGCCAGTTCTTGATATCGCTGGCACATACTCCGCATGCCTCTACTTTTATGAGAACCTCTCCGCGTTTTAGTTCAGGAACAGGATAGTTTTCCTCGAGCACATATTTCCCTTTTTCATATACGACTAATGCTTTCATCGTCTTTACTGTTTTTGCCATTTCTACACCTCCGTCAAACCGCTGTTTATCCCTCTGTCAAATAGTTTCTGATTTATTTGCTGTAAATTCCTGCAGCAGAACTGATGCTATGATGATTGCCCCTTTGATGATATCCTGTGGGTAGGCCGGCACTGCCAGCAGGTTCATGATATTGCTGATGAAGGCAAGCACGAACACACCGACAACCGTCTTGAGGACCGAGCCGCGCCCCCCGCTTAAGCTCGCGCCTCCGATGACACACGCCGCAATGGCATCCAGTTCCAGCCCCTGTCCGATAATCGGGGTCCCGATAGCGGTTCTGGAGGATGCGATAATTCCCGCCATACCGGAACAGACACCCGATATCGCATAGACCGCCAGCTTGTACCACCTTGTCCGGATACCCGCCAGCCGTACTGCCATCTCGTTGCTGCCGATTGCGATTACAATCCGACCGAACGAAGTGTATTTCAACACGATCCAGAACAGTACGACAAAAAGTAGCGCGATGATAGCAAGCCACGGTACCGCCCCCGCAAAATTGGCGACACCGAGACGTCCGATCGTATTCTGCGGCGTCTGTACCGGCTGTCCGTTCGAGATGACGTACGCGACGCCTCTGGCTATGGTCATCATGGCAAGCGATGCCACGAACGAGGCCATATTCGTAATCGCCACGAAGAATCCGGTCAGCAGCCCGCAGGCCAGCCCGCACAGCAGTGGAAGGGCAATCGCCCCGAACATTCCAAGACCTTTCGTGGTGAGCGCATAGGCTACCATAACACTTCCGAGCGCCACGATAGAACCGACCGACAGGTCGATTCCTCCTGTCAGGATGACAAAGAGCATCCCCATGCACACAATCGTAGTTCCTGAATATTGTCTCAACAGATTTGTTATATTCTGCAAGGTAAAAAAATCAGGTGAAATAACTGCGCATATGATAAGCAATAACAGCAGCATGATATATGTATTATTATTGATTAATATTTTTCCGATTTTACTTCCACTATTCTTCATGATCGTTTACTCCCATCGAATATCTTATTAGTCTGTCTTCGCCCAGCTCATCCTTCTGAAGTTCTCCCACTATCGTACCCTGGCGCATGATGACCGCCCTGTCACACATGCCGATAATCTCTGTCATTTCCGAGGAAACCATAATGATAGCCACGCCCTGTTCCGCCAGGTCATTGATATTTTTATATATCTCAACCTTTGCACCTACATCGACACCTCGCGTAGGCTCATCTAAAATAATACATTTGCAGTCTGCAACGAGCCATTTTGCCAGTGCTACCTTCTGCTGGTTGCCGCCTGACAGACTGGCAGTTGCATCTTCGATAGAATTATATTTTGTCGCAAGCTGGCGCAGGACATCTGTCGTCACCGTCTTGTCTTTTCTCATATTAATCAGGCCGAGCAGACGGGTCACCTTTTTCAGCGAGGACATGGTCGTGTTGACGCGGATACTTTGCTGCAGCAGCACACCCTGTTGTTTCCTGTCTTCCGGCAGCAGCCCGAGCCCGTTTTTCACAGCCTGTCTCGGAGACTTGAAGTTCACCTTATTCCCAAGGAACAGGACTTCTCCTGAATCTCTTTTGTCGGCTCCGAATATGACCCGCATCGTCTCCGTCCTTCCGACTCCAACCAGGCCGCTGAAGCCGAGCACCTCTCCGGCACGAACAGAAAAGGATACATCGCGCACCATCTTGCCCCTGTTCAGATTTCTGACTTCTAATACTACATCTCCTATCCTGGCATCTCTCGGTGGGAACAGGGTGGACATGTCTCTTCCTACCATCAGGTTGACAAGCTTCCCTTTGTCAATGTCTTTCGCGTCCACCTGCCTCACGAATGTCCCGTCTTTCAGAACAGTAATCGAATCGCAGATACGGAATATCTCTTCTAATCTGTGTGAGATATAGATGATGCTGACCCCGCTTTTCTTCAGCTTGTCAATCAGCAGAAAGAGCTTTTCAATCTCAGTAAATGTCAACACCGCGGTAGGTTCATCCAGGACGAGGATCTTCGCGTTCCTCGTCAGATTCTTGCATATTTCTACCACCTGCTGGTATGCCACTGTCAACGTCTCGACCCTCTGCTTCGCATTGATTTCTGAAAATCCCAGCTCTGCCAGAATCTCTGTGGCTTTCTCGTTCAGCTCTCTCCAGTTGATAAATTTATTCTTTGACGACAGTCTGTCGATGAATATATTTTCGGCAACCGTCAGATGCGGAGCGAGCATAAATTCCTGGTAAATCGTAGCCACGCCTAATTGCTTCGCATCTTTTGGAGAAGAAATCTTCACTTCTTTTCCATCTATGAATATGACGCCTTCATCTTTTTGAAAAGCTCCGGATAGAATCTTCATCAAAGTTGATTTCCCAGCGCCGTTCTCTCCTACTAACGCGTGTACTTCCCCCGGTTTAATCTTCAGCGACACATCATTTAACGCCAAAACCCCGCCAAATCTTTTGACGATGTTTTTCATCTCAACCCTGTAATTGTCCGCCATCCCTTCAACTCCTTATACATTTCATGCTATTTTTGTAAAGAGGATATTTCAAAAAGAAATATCCTCCCTAAGCTCATTCGTTTTTCAAGCCTTCCATTTAAAATGCTGCGTCTGCGTTGTAATACTCTCCCGCATTATCGACGGTATAGCATAACGGCGGTGTTCGTGTCACTTCTTCATAATCATCAGCAGTCTTGCCATTTTCCAGTACATCCACTGCGATTTCCAGTGTCATTGCAGAGACGGTCGTCGGGCTGTTGTCGCCTGTCGCAAGATAATCTGTCCCGTCTGCAATCAGCTTCAGCGCTTCCTTCTGGCCGTCTGCCGCAGCAGCCAGCTTGATGCCTGACATGCCTGCATTTTCAATGGCCGTCATAGCGCCTAACAGCATATTGTCATTTTCGCCGAGAACGAGGTTGATGTTCTTGTTGGCGACGAGCAGGTCTTCCATGGCCGGAAGTCCTTCATCTGCTGTCCAGTTGCCCCATCCCTGTCCATTGATTGCAAAATCCGCTTCTTCATGGTAGGCCTTGCCCGTATCGATCAAGGTCTGCTCCATCTCTCTTGCCTGCTTCCATGCATCATCCTCGGAGCATCCTGTTCTCTGCTCTATGATTCCACATATCAGACCGGTACGTCTTTCCTGAGAAACGACAGCACCTTTCACGCCCGACAGCAGAACGGAGATGATAGGTTCCTCGGCAAATGACTCGCCTACATATAAGCCGACCGCCCGTCCATTTCTCTCATTGTCGGAACATACGATCGTCACACACTCTGCGGAAGAATCCGGCGCGTTATCGACTGCGATAACTGGGATTCCGGCATTGGCTGCATTGGAGATAGACTGGAGACATGCCTCGGAATCAATCGGATTGATGATAATCAGGTCATAACCCTGACTTACGAACGTCTCCATATTTTCCATTTCCTTGTCGATATTTTCATCTGCATTCAAGCTTGCATATTCCCATCCAAGTGCCTCTACATCTTCCTTTAATGCCGCGTCCAGGGCAACAAAGTACGGGTTGTTCAAAGTTTTATTAGCGTAGCCTACTTTGAAGCTTTTCTTCGTCTCCTTGTCCGCGCTGTCGTCTTTACTGTCTCCTCCTTTGGAACATCCTGCCAGTGCCAACACCATCGCTGCCATAACGAGAATACTGAGCAACTTTTTCATTTTTCCTTTCATCCATCTTTCCTCCTAATCATTTGTTTTTTCCGCATGCGTTTGATACTATCATTTCGTCAAAAGTAAACCGTAGTATCATTTGTTCATATATGAAACACTTTTGTAAACCAATACTATCACAGAAACATTTCATTGTCAACATTAACAAAACATTTTATCGGGCTTAATATTTTTTGTGCATTTTATGCATAACAAAAGCCGGCGTACGATTATCCATAACCGCACGCCGGCTTTTATCCATTCATATTTATCATTCTATTCGAATATCTCAGGCTTGGCATCCCTGATTGCATCCACCGTATTTTCATTTGTCACGAATACATTTACCACATTACCTTTCAGAGCGCCTAATATGCTCTCAACCTTGCTCTCCCCGACAGCAACGCCTATCCTTGTGTCGATCCTCTTGATCTGCTCATAGGGGACCGCCACCGTCCTTACATCCAGGTCCGGGTCGCAGATGTCGCCGCCGGAGTCTATCACATGTGTACAGATATCTCCGACAGCGCCTCTCTGTCTTAACTTGCTGATCTCATCCGGCCTTAAGTAGCCTGCACGGGCAAGGGCACACTGTTCCCCGAACTTTCCCATCGTAACGATGGCGATATTCACCCGCTGCGCATAGCGCAGCACGTCTGTCATCGTATGTTCCTTATCTATGGCTTCCTTTATCTTCTTATCATCGACAATGGCCGGGAAAGGCAGCACATACCCCGCACTGTTCAGCATGGCAGAAAAAGCTTTTGTTATCTCGGATACATAGACGTTTCTCTTGATATTGCTGACGCCGCCACACATCTGGACCGCTATCATATCTTTCAGGTCATCCCGTTTCGGCAGCGCTTTAGCACACTCATATACAGTCTCTCCCCAGGAAAAACCGATGACATCTCCATTTTTCAAAATACTGTTCAGATATCTCGCCGCTGCTTCTCCCACTTGCTGCAAAGGATTTATATCCTCTACCTTGGGAACGACAATCACTTTATTCAGTCCATAATATACTCTCAGCTTACGTTCCAGCCAGTTTTCAGACATGACAGGGTCCTCGATGTTGATTTTGACAATCCCTGCCTGCTTAGCCTCATGCAGCAGCTTGGAGATATACGGCCTGGACAGATTAATCTTTTTAGCGATTTCGTTCTGGCTCAGATCATGTTCATAATATAATCTTGCCACCTGTACAAGCAATTCCGTTCTTTGCATATCCTTGTTCCTGTTATTTCCCATCAAATTTTCCTGCCATTCTTTCATTCTATACGTATCACCCGTATATGGTACTTTTTGTTTCATATTAACAGCCATAGTATTTTTTGTCAACATTACGTGAACTTATGTTCTTTTTGTTCCTGCTATGGAGAGGCTGTCGTTCTTATGGTTTCCTTACGTGTTCCTGCCTTTCCTTGGGTAATCTGTTAAACAATTCTTGCGTGTTTTCATTATATTGGAAAAACTCACGTAATCTGTATGGCAGAAGCTGCAGAAATTCTCCAAGTGGAAGAAAGGTCGTTGAAAGAAATTTCATAATCTCCTCATTCGTCCACAATTCCTTGTTCTGCAAAAGATATTTCGCCGCATTAAACGGACTCTTATGATAAGCTATTATTGCCCTGGCAGCTCTTGTATCCCCTGCTTTCACCTGCATATACAAGAATCGCGGGAAGTCGTCGGATAAAACCTTGTAACCTGCAAATCGGTCGTCGGGATTATATGCAATTCCAAATGCCGGGGCAAAATCCATTATCTCATGAGCCGTATGATAAGGAATCTGTGTATGGTCATAGTGCCTGCGCCAATATGCCATGATTGCCCATCCCACAGCGGCAATTTCTTCCTTTTTGGCTCCCGCTTCACGTGCAAGCCCCATCATCCTGGCGGCTGAAAAGGAATGTCTTGCATACATGGGCAGGTGCTTTCTGCGCGCATACTCGTAACTTGGAGACGTTTCCTCCGCACTAAACTTCACCACGTTTGGATCACAAAGATTCAGATGTCCACCTCCGCCTTTTACCAGCTTACGGTCCCCGCGAATCTGCGAATTATCCGGACGGTCATACGGTCTTCTTCCGGCTAATGTAGTTGCATCAAAATGCAGTCCTTTAAAGAGAAGCTCATCTCCTGATTTTTCAAAAAAGTAATGCATCAAATCATGGAGTACGCCTGTCTTCTGCCGAATATCATATGCCTTTGGATCATTCAAAACCGCCCAGTAGTCCGGCAGTTCATGTCTGTTTCCTTTTCCGCTGAAATAGGACTTATACAGCGTCCACACTGCCGGTTTTGCCAGAGGTGTCCCGTCCATTTTGTGCGTGACAGCGCTCTTCGCCTGAATTTCACTTGTAATTGTACTTTTATTGGTGTTAGTGTCAATGTAATGCTTTAATTTCATAAATACAGAATCCAGATGGTAGCTGACCGCCGGATCTTTTAATATCTCTTCTGCCTTTTCTTTTTCCTCCTGTCTGCCCGGCTTTGCATTTACCCATCCGGTCAGGGCAAGCGCTGCTTCATAGTAATTTTTATAGGCTCTGGGTTGAAACTTCTTTCCAAAATCCAGGTTTTTGCTGTCGCTTCCGGCCTCGTCTGCTATCCATGCCCTGATCTGGGAACGAAGCTTTCCGCCTGGATCCTGAATGATCTGTTCTTCTATTTCTTTAAGATAAGTATCTTCCTCTGACCCACTTATCAAAGTGCGGCGCTTTGCATCCAGTTCATCCAGCATCTTCACTGCTATACCTGTAATCGTATCCTCCATTACTTTTCCTGCAGTTGCCGAATGTGTACGCTTCGCACAATAATATCTGTCTGTATAATCATCCGTCTTTATAATCAAATATCTCTGTATGATTCCACCCGCTCTTTTATCGGTTGTCTTCTTTTTCTGCTCATACTCATACATCTGGTTTCCTCCCTGTCTAAAATCATACCATCACCTACATCTCCCCTCCTTGCTATAGCAAAGCCGTCGTATAACGCACCATCCTTTTATGCTCAGATTCGGAAGGTTACATACGATCTGCCTCCCTCTCAAGCGCTGAATCATCATTCACCGGCTGCCCGTTTACCTTTGCCGTAGGGGCTACTCTTCCTTCCATCTGCTGTACGACATGTCCCAGTTCATGACCGAGATGCCGTTCCTGTCCCGGACCTATATACACGTCCTGCCCCTGCGTATACGCAAGCGCCTGGAACTGTGCAGGCCTGTCAGAATTATAATGCACTTTCACATCATCAAAGGAACAGCCCGAACGGTCTTCGAACTTTTCTTTTACACGGTCCGGTATTCCGGTCTTGTTGACCTGTGTCCTCTTTTTTTCTTCGTACTGGTACATAGGGCACCTCCTGTCTGAACGGTGTTACACATTTACTTTTAACTGTCCGGGGGCTGTTATCGTTATGACACCCATACCGTTCATGCACATCAGCTTTGCATCGCTTCTAAGACACGGCACTTTTTTGACGAGGGGTGCCTTTCCCGGATTTATCCATGGTGCTGCTGCCATACAATTGCACGGCTGCGGGGTGAGCACGCCGAGCGCCGCCGCTGTGGCGGACGCCACCTGCGGGTTGGCCAGCGATGTACACATGGCGAATCCGGATATATTGGTCTTCCCTGCCATATCCTGTATCGTTGCCACCGGTTTTCCGCCCGCCCGGCACATCTGCTGTGATGTTACCCGGAGCGTACACGGTGCCGTGCCAAAGCTGCATGTCAGCAACGCGCCGTCAACTGCTGCCTGTGCCATCTCTTACACCTCCTTTTCATTCACCTTTTCGGTTCCTGCTCATCTATCTGCCTTCCAGCTCTTCTGGCAGCATCAGTTTGCCGTACTTCAGATAGCACTGCTTCACCGCGGCCTTGACATGCCGGTCTGCTATTGCTCCTCCCTCTGCCGCTGCAAGAAATGCCGCGTTTTGCATCGTCTCTTTTATCTCGCTGCCTGAGAGTTCAAACTGCCGGGCATAGAAGTTAAGATTCACGTCGTCTTCGGCGGGAGCCTTTGCAGGCAGAGCTTTCTGCCATAGGCACCTGCGTTCCTGTTCATCCGGCAGCTGGAATTCAATCATCATCTTAATACGCCGCCGGAATGCTTCGTCCATATTGTCCTTCAGGTTCGTCGTCAATATCGTAATCCCCTCATAATCCTCCATCCTTTGAAGCAGATGGGCAATCTCTCCGTTCGAGTGACGGTCATGGGAATCCTTTACACCGGTCCGCTTCGTAAAGAACGCATCCGCCTCATCAAAGAGCAGCACGATATCCATATCCTTTGCCTTGTCGAACAGGCTGCTTATATTCTTCTGCGTCTCACCGATGTATTTGCTCATCATCTGGGACATATCCACCCGGTATAGCGACAGCCCGAGCTCTCCTGCAATTATCTGGGCTGCCATCGTCTTGCCTGTGCCGGAAGGGCCGTAGAACAGGGCGCTGATTCCCCGCCCGTATGGCTTGCCTTCATAAAAGCCCCAATCACTTCCTACGAGGCTTCTGTACCTGACCTGGCTGCACAGTTCCTTTAGCCGCGCCCCTGTATCCGCACATACGATCAGGTCCTCCCAGGAATATGCCGTGGGTATCCGCACCGCAAATTCGCTGAAATTTTCATTTTGATACATGTCCACAGCCTTCACAAAATCCTGCTCCTCAACCAGGTCTCTGCCTTCGCCGTCACGGTAAAGGCCGGCAGAACGCACCACACGCGCTACAGCTCCTGCGTTCAGCGTATACCGCCCCGCCAGGACTGGGGCCTTTACTGTATCTGAGACCCTGGCCTGTCCAAGATGATATTCCCAGAGCAGTACCCGCTGGGCAATATCGGGAGGAGGAAGCCTGATTTCCGCCTGCTCATAGCTCCCTTCCTGGGGCAGTGCAATGCTTCTGTCCGTTACCACATAACAGGAGATTCCTTCATTTATAAGGCCATACAGCAGCTCGCCCCACCGCCCCTCGTCATCTTCCTTTCGTCCGGCGATCAGGCAGAACATCGGTCTCTTCTCTGCCAACATCCGGGACAGTACGCCAAAGACGGCATTTCCGTTCTCAAGGCAGCACTGATACAGCATTTCCATATCTGCACATACAAGCGGCTTTCTCAGCCGCGCAGCCGCCTTACGCATCAGGGTCCTCCTGCCGCAGCCACCTGCCCCGCGGACAACGATGATTCTCGGACATCCCTGCCTGCTCCGCTCTTCCATGTGGCGTATCCATGCTTCCTGCTCCCCATATACATCCGGTTTTATCGACCCCCTCTCTTCTTCCGGGTCTGCCTGCCAGAGAACATATCTGAGCTTTTCTTCTAACTGTCTTGTCATATCCATCATCTTATTCTCCACTGCCTCTATGCGCACTGTCACTAACGTCCCATCGGTTTCATATTGACCCTGCGTTCTCTCACCCTTGTGACTTCCTTAGTTACTGCTGAATCTATAACAACCGGTGTCACTTTATAAAAGAGGGAGACTTTATATGGTTCCTCCTGAAAGGGCCACAGCTTCAGCTTGTCCTCTGTAGAAACCCTCTGCAGCTCAATCCGTGCCATGGTATCCCCGGGCAGCAGGAACGGGTAATCGTGAAAATACTGAATAATCTTACCCAGGATCTGCTCCTCCTGAATAGAGCAAAACCGCACGTCCCCGTCGGAGTATGCCGTTATCATATAATAGAGAGACAGGCAGACAGGCGGATACTGCTGCCTGCTCACAGATATGTCGAGCATCGTCTGGGGACGTACGGCCTCGCTCTCCTGGATATCGTACAGAAAGATGCCGAGGCTTGCATGCTCCCGCTGCGTGGGGCTGCACAGCACGATTTGTCCCGGAAACCGGATAAGCTCCGGCACGAGCTGCTCTTTTAAGTTGTTCATCATAGATTCACTGATCTTAGCAATCGTCGTATAAGCTCCCATCATCAACACCTCCCACAGGGACTGACCCCCTTTACAATACTGTACATCTCCCACACTGTGCCCCCGTATCCAGGCTCCCTTCCGGGAGAGGCGCTAACACGCCATTGATATCCATATAGATATGTCCGTCGCAACGGGCACTTTCCTGACCGCACACGATGCGTATACGTAAGCCGGCCGGAAGAAAGCGCTTGAGAATGCGTGAGAGCTTTTCGCTCCTGACTGGGTCGGACTGCTGTTCGAACGCAAGGAAGAGTTCCTCTTTTGCCACGTCCATGACGTTCGGTCCGGCTTCCATAAAGATATCGCACAGCCGCAGGACAGCGGCTTTCGTACCCTTTCTCCGGTTCAGCCAATACAGGTTCAAAAGCAGCGTCCTCTCTTCCTTTTCCGTCAGTCCCAGACGGACACCGCCAAACCCCATCCACCTTGTGTACAGCCGGACAAGTTCCCGGTCCGCACTCTCTGCGTCAAGCAGACTGGCGCTCTCATCAATCTTCCTCTGCATGTCCCGGTATAAGGTGGACAGTACACAGAGATAGCGCTCTAAGAAGCCGCCCGGTTCCCGGTATACTTCCGGAAACATCTGCATAAATTCATCTCCCGGATTCTCGATGAAAATCTCATCAAATACTGCTTTCCCCGGACCCGCTGCTTCAATATATATCCAGAGATAACGTCCTCTCATACCGTTTAACAGGACGTTCTCGCTGTTTGTTCCGGCTTTTCTGCCGTATGTATGGAATATCCCTGCTTTTTTATTCGAATCTGCACCAGCGCTGTCTGGCAGCTGTTCCGGCAATTCCTTATCATTGCCGGACAGCGTATAGATATGGCACAGGCCATGTTCCGGCAGACGCATCCGGATATGGAGCCTCCCCCACATCGTGTCCTTCTCCATACTGTCTGCAGGCGGAAGAAAGACGCGTCCTGTCCCCGCTCCTGGCTTTACCGAAAATATCCCGTCAACTGTATACCTTTTCATAAGCGCAGCTACTCCTCACGTATTACGATATCCCCTGGATAGCAGGCCGCGTCCGGAGGGATGGGGATGTCTGTACCCGGCCGGATGAATCTGCCCGGAACACCGGCAGGAATGGTCTTAAGTTCCAGTATATGGCCTGTCCCCGGGCAGGCGCGTATCCGGCCGGAAAGGCTGTCAAAAGATATGATCTGTCCGATTTCCCTTTCGTTCCTCCTGTCGTCCAGCTCCTCGGCAATCTCTTGCCTTACCTTCTTGATGTCCCATTTTTCCCTGTCTATCACAGAAACGGTCACATACACGTCCACCCGTATGTATGTAGGATCCTTAATCGACACCTTAGCCGTCAGTATCTTTCTTTTGTCAAGATACCGCTCTATCTGGCGCCGATACAGAAGGGGCAGCCGTGGAAAGGCAGCTTCGGTCCCCGCCATGACGGCTACGCATATCTGGTTCCTTTTTTCCTCAAAATAAGCCGACACCTTGCGGATACACAGCCCTGGCGTCTGTAGTGCCAGCTCTTTATAATCTTTTTCTGTCACAGCCAGGACCGGCTGCATCATATCCTGCAGAAAACGCTTTCTGATATCCTGGAAGGATTCCTTCGCGCGTCCTTTTCTCCCTCTCACAGGATTGCGTACCCGGACGCCTGCATTCCCTCCGGCAGAGGTCAGTACATTGCCAAAGCGTATATTTCCCGCGTCCCATACTGACAGCGCATAGTCCGAGAGGAAGATATTGCAGCCTGTATACGGTCCTGCATCATGGATGCAGATCTGGCCGCTGTCTTCCTCGTATGTGTAGAACACGCCGTCCCTCTTTTCTGTCCCGGGACGGAAGAAGGTACAGCAGGTGCTTCCCTCCGCTTTCGCATACCTCACGCCGATGCAGAGCACTTTCGCATCCGCACAGCCACCGGGAGGCAGGTCAAACTTCTGGTTCTCCCATCCCCCCAATACCCCCATCTCCCGGTGCAGCATCATCTCTCTGTTGCAGCAGATGACGATAACCGCATTCTCTTCTTCTGCAGGCAGGTATCTGCGTTGCCTGTCCAGAAAGCAGATCTGCAGCCTGCCGTCCTCCATCAAGCGTTTCTCATAATATCTGCCTTGTACTTCCTCACTGCCCGGTCCGGCATGCTCTGCATATCTGATATAATCTCCGCATCCTTGTTCCCTTACATACACGAAGAAGAAATTCTCTTCCGGAAAGACCGGCTGGATCCGGATGTCTTCTCTTCCTCCGAAGCTCATGGAAAAGGACTGGGTATCCCTCTGTATGAGTGAGAACAGGGGGCCATGTACTGCCACCAGCTCAGGCGCCCTGTCATATGCCGTCTCAACGATGCGGCAGCAGAGCATATACCCTTTCCTTGCGCCAACCTGTTCCTTCACAAGCCGGTCGGTGTCTATCCAAAGGATAATCTTCCCGCTCTGCAGGAAACCATGCGTCTCATCCTGACATACGATATCCTCATATCCACAGGAGGTCAGGCAGCTCCACCGCATCCTGGCAAAATCCACCGGCTCTTCCTCGGAAAACGGATTCCTTGTTCCAGATGTTTTGACCTCTGCATACAGCTGCACGCCAACTTTCCTTCCACAGGGAAGCTCATCAAAAAGAAAATATACCTCGTCACCTGTTAAGGGCTCGCTGCCGAAAGGACGGGCATTCATCGGCACACCTTCCTTCAGCTCCTTTATCTCCCGGAATTCGTCCTGCCCCTTCACATATACGCCGAGAAGGCGGCCCTGCATAGCGCGCACCTCCTCCTCTGTCTCAAAACAGACGTTATTCACATAGAACTTCTGATGTCTCGGAAAGCTGAACGGACCTTTCTGGGCCAGCTCCACAGCCAGCCTTGCATTTTCCGGCTCCAGCGGCACAAATCCCGCCAGCTTCAGAAGGCTGATCCTGGCGTGCTCCGTCACCTGTGCGGCGGATTCTCTTTGTACGAGATGAAGCGCAGACAGGTTCTCCAATATCGTCATGCCCGGATCAGACGGATTCCTGTTCGTCCACTCTTGCGAATAGATACCGGCCAGAGATGCCGCCTCTTCCATCAGTTTTTCTAGTTCTTCCATCATACATGCACCTCATGTGTCCCGTTCGTGCACACCATGAACGGGGTCCGGGAAAGTCTTCCAAGCTCCATTGTATGCCCGCCGTGTTCATCCACATAGCTTACAGTGATATTGGCATGTTCAATCTTTGTTATGGGGGAAAAAGACCGCACCGCCATTAGTATCTGAGATTCCTTCGGCACATAACCCGCCCGTGGTTCCGTACGCCCCCTTCTCCTGACCGGCCCAAAGAGGCCGTACAGTCCTTCCAGTATACGGCTGCGTTCTTCCAGTGCACGTTTCCATTCCTCCACGGTAACCCACAGCTCTACAGACACATTTACGAATATAGGCTCCCGGACCAGCAGATCCTTCTTCTTCACTGACGCCGGTGCCATCTGCAGCAGATATGCCGTAAGCTCGTCTTTCATCTGCCGGAAAGAATGTGGCCCGGCCTCATAGTCCTGCATGAGCACTGCAAGGATAATCTGCCGCCCTTTCACCTCGCACCATGCATTTGCAATCGTACCGGAGAATGCCTTGGCAGCGTTGACGTAATCCTGTTCTGATACAAGCCTCCCCCCTGTTCCAAGCATCATACGGCCCCGCCGCTTCACACTGTCTTCTGCCTCCAGATTGCTGCCACCGGATGCCGCCAGGGGATTGTAGATACGCTCCACATTGGGCAATGAGAAAGCGGCGTATTGTATGGCATTCTCCGGAACATTTCCTTCTGCTCCGTCACAACTTACGATTTCCATCATAAATGCGGCTCCGCCGGCATTCCACGGAATCCTGGCGGTGCGCCCATCTCCAAATCTAACTTCCTGTCCGGCTCTGTCTACCACATAATGTCTGCCTTTTGCATCGGAAATGTCAAAAGAGGGAATCTCCTTATAACGGACGGTTCTCTCCCCTTCTCTTGCCCATATGTTTACATCAAGCAGCTGTGCTGCCGGTGCGGAAAAGGACATGCCAGGAACTGCCCGTTCTGTATATTGGGCCCTCACAGGGCCGTGCTCTACGTTCCAGACCTCCGCCCCATTGATATAGATATGCTCTGCCACAGGATACGCCACTTCTTCTGCAGCCGTTTTCCTTGCCGTAAACCGTATCCAGTATCTCTTCTCACCTTCCACATCCATGGGAGACATGTTGGCCGGAGGTACAAAAAGGATGGTTCCGGAGTTCTTCAGCTCCTCTGTATTGTTCAATACCTTAAGGGGCTGGAATCCTTTAGGGGAGGAGTATTCTATGACTGTCTGGACGCCGCTGGAATTGATGTTCTTCTTTATGACAAAATAGAGGCTGACAGGACCTCCTGCCGGCTTCTTGTCGAAGCCAAGCAGCATGCTCTCTCCTCTGTATGGGAACCTAAGGAAAGCAGGCACCGGTTTCTTCCTCTTGATATAACCGGTCAGGTCCGTCTCCATATTTCCCTGTCTTCTTACCGTCTGTTCCGGGCCAAGCTGTGTCTCTTGCTGAGAATACGCCACCTCTATGTTCGTGAGATATGGGTAATGATGTCTTGCGGGACGGTGATAGCAGTAGTCTGCCTTGACAATCTGTAGGCGGATAAGATGCCCTCTGTATCCTTCCTGCTCCATTTCTTCCCAGTCGTCCGGACAGAGGAACGATATGCTCCTCTTCCCTTCGCCACCGTGCTGTGAAAACATATGGGACAGGCATTCCTGAACCGGAAGCCTGCGGAACCCCTGCCCGTTATAGTAGGACAGTGACACTTCCTGTATGTATACTTCTGCCGCCCGCTCTCCTTCCAGTGCGTTCGGCCTGCGCTTGATCAGCTTCAGCTCCTCTTCTATCGGCACAGCGTCCCTCACTTCGCGCGATTTAAATATAAGCCCGAAGTCCACTGTAATCTCTGTCCCTTCCCGGATAAGGCTGCTGTCGAAGCCAATATAGCATTCTTTGTACAAGCTGATCTCTTCTCCAAATACCGCCGCCGTATTCCCTGCAATCTCCTGTGCACCGTCATACAGATACGACGGCGGTGCCGACTTCCTGCCCGCAATAAAGCATATGGCCGGAAGACAGAGGTCATCGTCCGGTACACCTTTGCGCTCAATCACAAGCGTATCGCTGTCCGCGCCCTGGCCTATTACGATATATTCTCCCTGCCTTACTTTCTTCGTTATCGGAACCCTCTCTTCCCCCGCAAGAAGCGAAAAGGCATACCGGCTGTCATCCATGAGCCTCTCTGCCACATCCGCGCTTCCAAATCCGATGGATAATTCAGACACCTCTCCCCGGAACAGCCACGGATGTCTGATATATAGTTCATTCTTATATGGAATGAACGGTACAAAGCGAAAGAGAGAAATCGGGCAGGCAAGCTCCCCTCCATCCTTACAGAGGGGAATGACCGTCCTGTCTTTTTCTGATATGGCAAAGGCCGCCGTTATCCTGGCATCGGTCAGGTACACGTCATGAGCCGATTCGAACACGACCGGCGTGTCACGCTCCGGAAGCTCCGCATAAAAGCGGCTCCCTTCCTTGACGAATATCCCTTCCTGCATTCCCGTGGATGGCTCCATCACGATGACTGCCCTTGCAGGTTCCGGTTTTCGCGGTGTAATCCCAAGCAGCCGCACAAGCTCGTCTTCATATCTGTCCGGAAGCGTATTATATGTTCGTATTACATCTTCCAGCTGCTTTGCAAATATATACGCCAGTACGGAACCGGTGTCGGGCCTTTCAAGCGAAAAATTCCACTCCGGCGTATAGGAGCCGGCCAGCGTCTTTATCTCCGAACAGATGTCTTCTATTGTTCTCTTATCAAGCATTGCCGTCCTCCTATGCCGTTTCCACCGGAATCGTAAGTCTGTCGTCCTTTCCTGTCCGGGCCACGGTATAACGGACATGGATGTACATGCAGGCTTCCTGGGCCTCAAACTTCGCCTCTACATCCACCTCTGATATACGCGGCTCCTGTGTCAATATCGTCTCTTTTACCTGCCGTTCCAGCACATGCAGCGTGGTCGGATTCGTATCTGTAAAAGGATAAGTCAGTATTCTGCTGCCAAATTCCGGCCTTGCCGGACGTTCCCCTTTCTGCGTCATCAGAATCAGATAGACCGAGTCTCTGATACTTTCGTTTTCATCTGCCAATACGAAACGTCCGGTCGTCCGGTCTATCTGGGGAGGGAACTTCATACCGCACCCAAGTCTCTCTCTTTCCTCCATCTTCTGCCTCCTCTTTTTAAGTCCTCACTGCCGCTTTGCCTCCTGCCGGCTTAGCCAAGATTTATGACGCTGCCCTTAACCGCGGCCATGCCATTGCTCTCGAGCTTCAGCGAAGTGGATGCCTCTACCGTCATGTTCTGGCCGGAAAGCGCCGCCTTCCCGTCCGTCTCGTACCGCATGGAATCGCTGGCATGGATATTCACTTGCTTCGCTTCTATCGAGACCTTTCCGCTGTTTCCGTTCAGAGTTACCGTAATCGTGTCTCCCACCTTGATCGTCAGCTTCTCCTCCGCCTTTATGACAATCTGCTTCTTCCCGTTGTCCAGTGAGATGCTCTGCCCCTTGCCGGCCGTACATATCTGTATGCTGTCTTTCTCTCCGTCACTGTCCTTTGCATCCAGCATGGCAATCTCGTTGCCATGCCGCGATACGATTCTCTTTACCTCGTTCTGCTCTTTTGCCGACTGGCTGATAAACTTATCATTGTTCCTCGGCACGGAACCGACGATAAAGGGGCGTTCGATGTTGCCATGTTCAAAGGCAAGCAGCACCTGGTCGCCGGCTTCCGGCTGGAAGTACTGTCCCCACTCCCTTCCGCTGTACATGTGGGCTACCTTTGCCCAGCGGTAGATGGAATTCTCCTCGTCCCGAACAGGTATCTGCACCTGTACCATGCCGGGAAGCTCCTTTTTATAGTTTTCAACTACAACCGCCAGGATGACGCCGTAGATTCGCTCTCCGCCGTTCTCTGTCGTCTTTATCTGCCGGCCGCTTATCTCTTCCACTTCATCATACAGTGACATCTCTTCATCCTCCGTCAGCCTTTGATCTTGTCTGCTCTTCCTTTTATCCGGCACCGGTAGCCTTCCGAACGGTCCATGCTGTGCTGCACTTCCTCCACATAGAAGCAGTTGTCCGCCGGGCTTCCCAGACCCCCGATTTCCATGAACTGTCCCGGCAGCAGTTCTGGTATCCCTACGCATTCGCAATCCAGCGTCGCGAACCTGTATGCAGCTCTTCCCGCCAGATACGCAAGCCGTTCCGATGCCTCTTCTCTCGATCGGATGGTGCTGTCTATATAGACCTTCTCCGACTGTTTGACCAGCTTGCCGGCATAATGGCCGAGCGACAGCTTATTATCCATCGTCTTCTTAGCCTTTACAAGTTCCCCTTTGCCGTCTTCCATGCAGCGTATTTCGGCCTTCCCCGCGAGTCCGCCCAGATCATATGAAATCTGGTACCTGGTCATGCCTTCCTCCGGGCCGAGCCTGTAATGCACCTTATCATCGGACCATGCCTTCCGGAAATGAACCGTGCCAAGCGTCGTAAAGAATTCAAACCCACACCGTTTTGCCCACCTGACGGTGAACTCATAATCGCTTTCCGTTACCATTTCCATCGACACAAGGTTCTTGTCGGCATTCCCCCTTGTCTTGTCCGGCGTAGCTTCTATGGCAAGCTTTTTAATGATCTCCCTCGCCGTCATCTCCTGATAGGCCGGCTTGTCAAACAATTCCCGCACCGCATCGCTTACATATCTCGCCTTCAGCTGTCTTGCGTGAGAATTCGCCATCATGATGCCTTTTACATCTACCGCGGTCACCTTCACGTAGGAATCTCCGTCCTCATTCAGAAACTCCGTACGGGAGATAAAGCCGCGGAATACTTCTTTTGTACCGGAGCTGTATCCCATCCTGACAAGGACATAAGAACCGAGCAGTATATATGGCTTCAGCTCCTTCATTCTATATTCGCCTGTCTTCCTGTCCACACAGCCGCTTATCAGATATTCTGCTTTGGACGCTTCATATCCGCTGCTCAGTTCTACATATACTCTCTCAATCAGCATTCCTGCACTCCTGCCGTCAAAGGCTCTTCCTTCTACTTCTACTTCGGCCTTCGGCAGTTGAAAGCCTCCATATGTCTCCTTCAGGCTGCTATAATTCACTGTTTACCACCCCTTTGAAATCATGCTGGACGATTTCCATGTGTACCTTCCCACGGACCGGCCTTCCTTCGCTGCTGAACATATCGAAAGAAGCATTCATCCGTTCTGCTTCTCCTTCAAAATCAACATCTCCCCAGCTGAAGATAATCTTCCTTGAACTTTCCTGAAACAGCATGCCGAGAAAGCCCTGGATTGTCTTTCTCACGTCACGGCCGCCCGCATCATCGATGACCAGGTCAAAAGACAGGGTGAGCTCTCCGCTGTCCGTATTCTGGTCTACCTGATTGTTCATCCTGTGGGTCTGAGGGTTCTCATAGGACACTGCCCCTGCCGATACCGACAGGTTCAGCGTAGATGGGTTATACTGCACCTCAATCGGATACAGATCTCCTGTCTCTCCGGGCACGGTCAATACTGCTTTTTTTAACATCAGCCTATCCTTTGATTGAAAATAAGTCTCTATAGTCTCTGTACCATTCCTGGGAAACCATGCTTTTGTTCCTGCTGCCGATGGCGAGGTCAATCCTGGCACGTACCGGCTTCCCATCCTCAGCGAACATCTCGTAGACGGCGGACATCTGCTCCAGAAGGCCGTCGAAACACAGCTCGTCCCACTGGAAGACGACCCGCCTCTTTAGCGGGTCTCTTGCAGCTTCCAGAAACCGCTCTGTCTCCTCCTGTACGCTTCCCATCTCCAGGCTCTTGTCAAATATGAGCTTCATCTTCAGCCGGACCTTCATGCCCCGGATGCCCGGTTCCCGCCTTTCTTCCTTCCCCTGCCCTGCCTCGAAGTAAAGCTGTGCCGGGTTAAAAGGTACCTGGAACATCGTGCCGTCTCCGCTGTCCGCCACGTTATCCATGAATTGTATGCAGGCCTTTTCGATCAATTCCGGCACCTCCTTCTCCTATAGTCCCCGCCGCCGTCTTTCATCCTGAAGCTTCTGCTCCAGGCGCCGGTATACCTTCTCCGTCAGCGCCCCCGTCTGCTCCCGCATCTGTCTGCGTACGATATGATGTACCTCTTCCTGGCTCTCCCGAATAATCTCTTTCTTCATCTCATCCAGCCTGTTTGGACGCCGGCTTCGTTCGTCCAGTTCTCTCACAAGCTGCGTTGCGTCGGCAGTCTGTTCCATATTCTTATAGACAAGCTCTGCCTTCTTCATCTGCCGTATGAATGTCCTCTGTGCCAGTTCTTCCTGATAAGTGAGCCCGTTGATCAGCTTCAACGTGATGCGGGGCTGCCCGTCAATCTTCAAGTTCATCTGATGGGAGTATCGTACATCCCCCTCCCGTATCTGCACGACAGGGCAAAGCCTCTCCATATGGGACAGCTTCTTCGGCCTGTCCGTGCATATGCCACGCTCATAGAGACGTGTAATCCTGCTGTTGAATTCTTCTGTTCTGCTCACGGTCCGTCACCTGCTTTCAGCTCCTGATAGCTTATCGTTATCGTCTCCACCAGGATGCCTCCCCTCTCTGCGTCAAGCGCTCCGTAACTTTTCCGGGTCACGACACAGCCTTTGAAGGTAAGCTTCACAGAAGGGCTCTTATCCTTGTCCGAACATTTCCCGACTTCAAGTACAAGGTCATGGTCCAGATGTCCTCCCTCAGGGAAGCAGTCCCTGTATCTGCCCGTCACATAACGTTCAATCTCCAGCGTCGAAGGCTCAGAAGCCGGTTTGGGGCGTATATGCACATAGCCGTTCAGACCGCCCTCCTGTATATATTCCTGCGCACACTCCCGGTGGAATCCATGGATGCTCTTACATGGAACCACTTCCCGGTCAAGCGTCAGCAGAAAGTTCATGTTCATTACCATATCGTTGCTTACCATATCGCTCATGAAAGTTTCCACTCCAGTATGCTTTTCTCTCTTTGGGCAGACAGGCTCTGCCCTCTGTTGACAGCAGATATCTCATCGCACCACCGCCGCCGTTCGGCGTGTCCGAGCGCCATCACTTCTTCCTGGCTCCAGTGGTAATAATATGCGATAAAAGACATCTCCCTGTACAATTCTTCTTCCGGGTAGAGGGTTATCCCTCCCGTGTAAAATTTACAGGCACTTCCTGCGTATGGCCGCAGGACGGACACACGACTTTCATCCGGGGAGGTTCCGCCTCATTGATCTTCTCATACATATCCTGCAGGAAAGCCAGATCTGCTGTAAAAAGCTGTTCGATGACCCCTGCCGTCATAATCTCTACGCCTTCCAGTTCCGTGATGACATAGGACAGAACGACGAGCGTGAGATAAGAGGGATTCGACAACACTCTTGGGTCTCTCGTCGAGCGAATCTCATCACCGGCTGTAGCAAGCCGCATCTTTCCCCTCTTATGTATGCCGCCCTGGGCATCCACATACCCCCTAGGCAGGGTAAATTCATATATCGTCTGCATCTTAAGTTCCTCCTTTCTGTCCGTTTATACCGTAATTGCTATTCGCCTCCGCCGGCTGCGCCGCCTGGCGTGACGAGCTCCTCATAAGCCAGATCTATGGATTCAATGGCTACTTCCTTGCCGGATGCATTCAGGTCAGGGGCCGAATACTTCGTCACCCAGGCGTTCCTTAGCTTCCACGCCGGACGGTCGCCGGCGGACTGCACCGGCTGTGCCGGCGATTCGGTCCTGATATCGATGAGCTCTATCGTCACGTCTTTGCGTTCGAACCCGCTCCTCTGTTCTTTGATACAGTTGTAGATCCATGTGACCAGCCCGTTATCCGTCGTGTATCCCATCTTCATCGTCACGCTGCCGTGCTTCACAAGTCCAGGTATTTTTACCGGCGCAAGGCTCGTGGAATTACCCTGCCGGAATTCTATTTCCTCCACGGTAGCTTCCACTCCACTGATCTCTGTGAAGGCTGCTGTCAGATTCTCCCCGAACGTCACGAGGAAATTCATGTTCGTCAAAGGATAGCTGTATCCTCCGTTTTCTTCTCCTGGCATAATTCTTCTCCTCCTTTACTCTCTCTATGCTCCTGACTCCGCCGTATTCTGTGTTACACGGAATATGACAAACTCTGCCGGGCGTACCGGCGCAATTCCTATATTACAGATAAGCCTGCCGTTCTGGATATCGTCCTGGCTCATGGTGGACGGTCCGATATCTACGAAGAAGCTCTCTCCCGCGGATGCTCCTGCAAGCATGCCGTTTCTCCATAATGTCTCAAGGAAGGAGGAGATGGTTACACGTACCCTGTTCCAGAGCGCCTCATCATTCGGTTCGAAGACAACCCAGTTCGTGTTGGCCTTGATGCTTTCTTCCACATAGATGAAAAGCCTGCGTATATTCACATACTTGAAAGTCGCGTTGCTGCTTGCTGTCCTGGCTCCCCATATTCGTATCCCCTGTCCAGGAAACGCCCGAATCAGGTTCACGCCTGCCGGATTCAATATATCCTGTTCTCCTTTTGAATAGTTGACGCTCAGCCCCGTACAAGAGACCGTCTCGTTAGCTGGTGCCTTGTGTACTCCTCTTGTCGTATCTGTCCTTGCATACACCCCTGCCACCGCACCGGAAGGCGGGAAGTAAGAAGGCTTCTGGCATGAGCGGTCATACGCCTGTATCCACGGATGGTACATGGCCGCATATGTACTGTCGAGCATATCTCTGTATCCGAGCAGCTCCGCCGTATCGGACATGTCTCTTGGCATATCTATGACCGCAAAACGGCTCTTCGTGTTCTCACAGTGATTCACGAGAGATACGACCACCTCCGGGCTTGTAATCCCGGGAACCGCCAGTATGCTTACGACCGGGTTCTCCAGAAATGCCTGGATGCCGGTTCGTTTTCCTGCCTGTTCATTCTTGCCGATGAATGTTCCGTCACCGACCTGTTCCATCGATCCGTCTGACCCACCCTCCAGCGTTATCACTGCCTCTTCGGATCCGGCGAACAGTTCTGCGGGATTGCGGATGCCTTCCGCAGGGGCGCATGTAACACTCACGAGCCGGCTCTTCTCCAGCTTGGACGGCGCATAATTGCCGGACTGTGGATTCATGTTGAGCCCTTCGAACGATTCTGCTTCATCCCCGCAGCGGATATCTGCCTGAAATTCTGACAGATAGAGCACCTTTTCTGGTACAAGGCCGGCATCTACCATATCTTCTTTAAGCTCTTCCTCGAATGTAACTTCTGTCCCCTGGATTGCCGTAATACGGTTATACGTCTCTCCCGCCTTTACAATACAGCCTTCTTCAAATCCAACTGCGGATTTGGCCCGGTATTTTTTATCTCCTGTCTTTTCCAGCAGCTGCATCTTAAATCTTTCATACGACCGGACAGCCATCGTAATCTTGTTGCCCCAGGCCCCCTCATTCTTTGCCGTAACCGTCACGCTCCCTGCCGTCCCTTCTGCGGCCTTCGCATCTTCGGGAATGACACGGGCGATATAGCAGCGTGTGCCGCCATTTGCAAAAAACTGCTCCACCGCGCCTGCAAGATAGCGGTATTCTCCATGCGTGAACTCACTCAAATACCCGCCGTAATTCCTCGTAAAGTCGCCGAAGTCTGTTACAAGTACAGGAGATCCTGCCGTGGGGCCTTTTTCTGCCATGCCGACGAATCCCGCCGTACTTGTGCCGACTCCTTCCATTCCTCTGGGAGAATTGTCGTATTCCTCCACATATACTCCCGGTGATAAATAATCTGCCATCTCTTTACTCTCCTTTCTCTAACAGTGCATCGCATACTTCCGCTGCCTTATCTGCTATATCTTGATCTATAAGAATACAATACCCGGTAGCCGGTATATCGTAGACTTCACACCCGAATTCTTTCTTCACATAATCCTCCGGTATATAGACGGTCCCCTTGAATCCTGCCGCCGCGCCAAGCTTCTCCTCTTCTTCCTCCGGCCCTTTGATAACGGTCGTGTCAAAAGCGGTGAACTTATAATATGTCTTTCTGGAGGCCAGCACGGCCCTCTTCTTATTGTCATTCCATACATAGCGGAACGATGCATAGTCCGCCACCACATCTGCCGGAGCATACCCGGTACCGGCCGTACCGGATAGCTTTGGAAACGCGTAGGCTTCTTCTTCCTGGGCGTACGCTTTCACTTTTCCCTCAAGCAGGTTCTTAAGCCCGCTTCCTGACGTCTGTTCCAGGAACATGGAAAGGCCCATTACTGCTGCCGTCTTATCTTTACCTGCCGCCTCTTCCATCACCTGCACTGCCTCCTCTTCTCCCAGCTCCTGGCCGAGTACGGATATGTTGTCCGCCAGTATCCCCTCAATATCTTCGATCAGCCCGTCGTAGATGTCCGTTTCGTCCATATATTTTCTGGAGGACATCTTCTCATACAGGCTCTCCAGGCTGCTTCCGGCGAGCGCCGGGTTCGTGCCGCACAGCGCTCCTATGCCCTCCACTGCCTCCGTAAGCCGTGCCATTCCGTCTTCTCCTTCGCCAAGCGCCTCCCGGGCTGCCTCTGACATCTCTTCTATTTTTCTGGATGCGGAGCCATCATCGACATTTGCGCCAAGGACTGAGATTTGATTATCCAGTTTTTGGATTGCATTTGCAAGCTTTGTTTTTTCTTCCTCTGTCTTTGCGTCGTCACGCTCTTTCTCCAGTTTCGTCTTCTGTCTCGTAAGCGAAGCCGCTTCCTTCTCGATGGCATCCTCCTTGTCCTTGATCTCTCTGGACGTCACATCGATAAGCGCTTCCAGCCGCTTGGCCTCGGTCAGGTTCTCCTCATCCAGAGCCATCATCCTGTCCTGCCAAAGCTTTGCCTTCTTGTCATACAGCCCGGCCAGCTCATTGTCAGACGCAGGGGCGCCGCCTTCCCGTGATGAAAGTTCATTTTTGTAATAGGCCAGTTCATTATTCCTGACTTCTGTGGAATCCTCAGCATAAGCAGCCTCCGCTGCCGGAATGAGCTTTTCTTTTAGAAATTGTGCCTCCTTCTCCGGATACACGCTTATCCCTTCCATGATATGCGACAGTGTCGTCATATTCTCAAGGATATCATCCTTCGGCTCCTCGATGTACTGCCGGATAAGGTCTGACTCTATGGCGGTCATGACCGTCAGCGGCCGCTCCTCTTCCTCTGACGGCTCATCTGGTTCATCCGGTTCCCCGCCCGGCTCGTCGGGTATGTCTGTCTTCGAATCGATGTCCAGCATATTTCCTGCCGTCTCTGTTATGCTGTCATTCAGCTGTGCCGCCGCGTCAGAGAGTGCATCCACATAACCCGCATCAGCGCTGTCAGCTGCATCTATGAGCTTCCTGACTTGTGTTTCTACTTTCTGATATACTTCGTGCCGCCTCAAGTCGTCCACCTTGCCCATCGCTTTATCCAGCATATCCAGCCACTCTGCATCCGCCCCTGCGGTCTTAAGCCTGATATATTCTTTGTTCAGCATATCCAGTCCCTTATCACACCACGTTGTAATCTTGTCTTTAGTCTTTGTCCCGAATACTTCCCCGCCCTTTCCGCTCAGCTTTTTTTCATTCGCAAGTGCAGAAAGCTCCTTCATACCCTCCAGGTCATAGGGGGAATTGATATCGTAGACATTTACCATCTTGTTATCCTTCAGCTTGTACGTATAGCCGTCGGATTTTGTATGGTGCGTGAAGTACAGTTCCTTTATCTTCGACTTGTCGGTTTCTTTTCCCTTATCACTGATATCTTTTATGGAGCCGGCATCATCGATAGCGTACCATCTTCCTTCACCAATCTCCGACTTATAATACATCGCAGTCTGTCCGGACTCTTCTGACGACTGGATTGCTGTCTCATAGAGCTTATCAGTAAGTGCCCCAAGATATATCAGGTGCGTACCTATGATAAGCGTGGACTCCTCTATCTTGTCCGGGTCTATGTGCACAGCGTCGTCTTCCCAAAAGGCGGCGCCGCTCCTTTTCGGGAACTGCCACGCAAGCAGCCCTGCGGTAATGAGAAGGACTGCAAGGACTGCCGCTATTATCCGTCTCTTTATCCTCATCCGTCATTCCTCCTGTATGGTAACTTCCAGTGTATCAGGATTAAGCGAACCGACATACAGCTCCTTCTTGTCCGCATCATACAGCTTTATCCGCAGATTCTTCTGGTCTCTGGCGGCCAAGGCCAGATAGCAGAACGGCTGGTCTGCCCGGACAAGCGCTTTGTCATAGATGGCCTGTCCGTCATTGCCGGCCACCTGATAATATGCGATTCCTTCCCCTGTCACGGGCGTAAACTTAAATTCCGCCATGCCTGTAGACGCACGGTATGTATAGGTATAATCCGCCACCTTTTTTCTCTTCTCCCTTGCCTTCGCTTCGTACGCCCCTTTTATATCAAGCGGTCCCTGCATAACCATGGGGTCAATCTCACATTCATCCACGAACGCGTCCTTATTATAAAATCGGATGGCGGCTCTTCGAACGTCATCCAGAGTAAGCGCAAGATGCTTCAGCGGCTCTTCGATCTTCGTCCTTGCCCCGATCTGAGTTCCGTCAACCCAGAGCTCATAGTCCGTCACCTTAATCTGGTACCCGTCCGGTATGCGGACGCCAAGCTGAAACATATTGTCTTCAATCCTGGATTCCAGGGTATAAAAAGCGCCCTTTCCCTCTTCCTGGACGAGATAGCTGTCACCCGTTCCTGATGCATTTACAGACAGGCTGCCCTCCCGGAGATACTTTGTTATCCCTCCACACGTCAGACGGTCGAAGGAATAGAGCTGGCTGCTGTAGTCTGCCATGGAATCCAGCATCTGTATCTGGCACTCTTCATACTCATCCTGCTGTGCGCTCAGTTCCTCGAAAGACAGCTTTCCCTGCTTGTTCAAGGCTGCCTGCTTCTCTAGCTTCATCTCCATATCCGCTACGGTCTCCTGTAGGGCATCCAAAGCGTTTCCTGCCGTAACGAGCGCCTCGAACTGATCTGACACTGCCTCTTCTATCTCCTTTTGCCTTTGATCTTGTTCCAGTTTCAGATCCACATATTCCAGTGTCTGCGTATATGCGGCATAAGGATCGTCTTCTATATATCTCACTCCGTCAAGCGCGCCTTTGAACCATTCTTTTGGTATCTTGATGAACAATATCCTGATATGCCCCTGCCAGCGGCTGTCCAGGGCATATAAGAACTGGTCGTATGCCGTCTTGAAAGCGTCGGTATCAATCTTCTGCCCCTGACGCGCCTGATTGATATAAGGCTGGATATAGGACATATATTTGCCGTATCTGCTCTTCAGAAGCCGTTCATTCAGTTCCAGGCTCACGAGGCCTGCCCGGGTACCTAGCTTTGCCTCATAATATCCCTGGTCGTGGGCAAGCGTATGTTCGGTCAGCTCTCCTGCCATGCTGCGCTTCAGCTTTCCCTTTACATACGGATTCTCAAATCGGAATCCCCACGAAAGGTCGAGGCCTATCGCTGTGCCAAGCTTTTTCTTGGCAGTCTCGTACTGCCGCGTCAGGAGGCAGACATCCGTTGTCAGTTTCTTCACCTGTGCCTGAATCTTATCCACGTCGGCCTGGGCGCCTTCCCCCGTCTTTACCCTCCACATGTTCCTTTCAAGCGTCTCATTTAAGCTGTCCAGCCTCTGTCCGGTAAATGTGATTTTTTCTTGAGCGCAGTATGCGGCCACATAGAGGTTAGACACTTTCTCATCCACGCTGTATGTTACATCGTCAAACTGATGCATAAGCGAAGACAATTGTGTCTGTATCTGCACAGGCTTATATAGCCAGTCATACAGCGTCGCCATATCAGGCTTTTCAGGAAACTTAAAATTCAACAGCGGAGACCAGCGGAAGGTCAGCATGTTCTTCTGTTTCAACGCAATGGACTTTACGGCTTCCGTATATTTTATTTTCTGCAGATTTATCTTACTCTTTACTTTTGCATATTCCGTGCTGCTTAAATATGCCAGCTTTTTCGCCTGTTCAAGCGTCAGTACCTTCTGTCCGGCTTCGGCTGTCCCTGCAGAACCGGTAAATATTCCTGCACATATACAGGCAGAACAGAGCAAGCACAGGCACTTCTTCCATCCACTCTTTCTCATCTGGCTCCTTTTCCTGCCCGGTCATCCTTCTCAATCAGATACAGGCCAAATCCGCTGTTCTTCGCATAACTGAAGAACGTATACCGGAAGCCATCTTTTTCGAACGTATAGATATAGCATTCTATATTACGGGTGTAGCCGGTTACTTTCCTGGCATCTGCAAGTTCCCCTTCCGTCTCGATGGCAATCTCAATGCCGTACTTCTTTTTCACCGGTACGGCAAGCTGCTGCATCGCCGCCGCGTCTTCAAACTGGAGTATCGTCTCTCCTTCGTACTGCAGCGTCTCAAAATATTCCTTCAGCTCTTTTACTGTCCTGAGCTTAACATCTTCTGCCGCAAACGCTTCTGACATGACATAGACTCCTGTCGTCTCCCACAGGCCGTCGACACTGTCTTCACCGCTTCGGGCACTGTAGAGCGCATGTATCTCCGGCATGGCCACACATACCGCATCATCCATCTCATATAAAATCTGTTGTCCGGTATACCTTTCCGCCACCTTTTCGGTCGCCGTCCCCGCCAGCTCTTCATACGCAATCTCGTTATTGCGGAAATTGCCTGCATATATCAGCTCTTCGCCAGCGTTATAGAGCTTCCCTCTGCCCTGCCTCACGCCGTAGTCAAATGCACCAGCATATTCCTTCGTCCCATTGGCCCGGTAGAGCGTCCCTTTGCCGTGGTATTTATTACCGGAGAACTGCCCTTTGTACAGGACGCTCCCCTCCTTCGTATATAAAGTGCCGTTCCCCTGTGCCGCTCCTCTGTCCACATGTCCGATATATGCAGTATATCCCGACTTTGCCAGCACTTCCGCTTCTCCCTTATAGAACTTGAGCGGCAGTGAATTATAGCGGAAGACCGGAACCCCTTTTTCTGCACCTCCCAGGGATACCGGAAATGACTGAAAGATGCACCACAGGCTTGCCACGCAAACGACGATGGTAATCAGGAACGCCAGCCTCTTGCTCACAAGCCAGAAACCGATACGGTAATAGTCCTGTTCATCCCTTGGGGTCAAATCAATTCCTTTTTTCGTACGCCTTCTCCTCCCTCTTACTTAAGCAGCGATTCTGTGCCAATCTTTCTGACTGCGGCAGAAAACGCCCGCAGAAGTGGAATGTCACCGAACATAAGCTGTGAAGCGACGAGGATGACGGCCACTGCCACGAGTACCACCGTAACCATCAGCAGAATTCTGAACAGCTTGTCTTTCGTGTTCTGTTCCGGATATGGAATCCTGCCCCAGACAAGGCTCAGCCTCTTCCTTCCGTCAATAAGCTTTATATCATGAGCCAGTTCCGCGAAGCTGTTATATGCGTTCCGCTTCCGCTTCTTACGTATAAGTGCGAGGCACGACCTTTCCTCCTTCTTGCCATGGAGTTCCATAAGCTCTGTCAGCAGGTCCGCGGCAAGCCCTGCACAGTCCTTTTCCGCTTTATCGATATCCAGATCATCAAGCAGTATGTAATACGTAAAGTACATGCTGCCGTCCTGACGTATATTGATACACCTCTCTCTAAGAAGCAGGTACAGCAGAGGGTATGGTACGGCCGCATTCACGCATGCCTGGACGATGTTCTCGTAGATTCCGCGCCGCTCCTCCCATGTATACAGGCCCCCCTGGTAGAACCTTCCAAGCGGCCTCGGCTCCTCATATGCAAGCAGGACGCACAATCGCTCGCCGTCCATGCCGCACTCTGCAAAGGGTAATGCTCCCTGCATATCCATCAACATCCTTGCCGTCTTATGTTTCTTGACTTCCCACAGGGTATGCCACTCATCGCTTTCACTATCTGTACACACGCAGACCGTGTTTACTCTGCCCTCCTTCAAAGTCCCTATCTTCTTTAGGCTCATTCCTTTCCTCCCACAACCGCATACACATAAGTACATACTTTCTTATATTCTCTGCAGCATATCCGTATCTCGTATATGCCGCATCTGGCAGGTGCTGTGTATATACCGTCAGGTCCAACTTCTCCGCCGCCTTCATCCATCAGCTCATACGTAAGGGTACAAGGTTCCATATTCTTGAATCTGACGGAAAAATAATGCTTTTCTCCGGGGGGCAGCCTGACAGTTGGTGTATCCGGTATAATCTGCATGGCTTTGTTCTCCTCCCCTTGCTCTGGCCTTGCTGGAATCCGCACCGCCGTCCACCTGAGGGGAAGTACAATCGTATTCTGCTCTCCCGTAAGCCTTGCGGCTACCTGGAAGCTTCCTCTTGACTCGTATACCTTCACTGACGTCTGGGCCGATATGCCGCGCGCGGATCCGCCTTCAAAGAGCCCGGATTCTCCATAGATGACGGTATCTCCTGTGCTGCCTCTGCCGGCACCGTCTCCTACGTTCAAGATACCGACGTCCACATATACGGGACCGGGACCAAGCCCATGGAGCACTTCTTCTGAACAGTATACTTTTCCTTTTTTCTGCTTCAGCCCCAACGGTATCTCCAATGTCCCTCCCCGGACCAGGACCGGTTCTTCCTGAACCGGGACCACCTCTTCTTCCCGCCTCTGTGCATATGCAGGCTGCACAATATCTCTTCCGTCATAGGAAAAGCAGTCCAGATACTCACTGCATATGTCTTCTGTCTGGGGCAGCGGTATATACCGTTTGACATCTGATTCCTCCACCTCTTCCAGTATATGGTCATGCACTGCGTCTGCGATGGCAATCCTGGCAAGGCAGACGGCTGTTTCACCCGTTCCCTGTGACTTCTCCTCCAGATTTCTGCGTCCTACATTCCACCTAACAAGCTCAAGCGGCGCGCGCTCGGTAAGCTGCAGCGCCAATTCAGGCTTCGGTTGGCACTTTGCCTCATCCCCGTCAAGGAATATGCCGGACGCCTCTTCATCCCACAAGATACTGGTAGTGCCATATTCGACCTCGTTCGTATACAGCCAGTAATCCTGCCTTTTCGTTTCCCCGCTTTGCAGTACGACCTCCTCCTGCCTGATCCAAAGCTCCTGGGCTCCGTCCGCCGTAAGGAATGCAGGCAGCCTGAGACGCCCTTTGACAGTGACTGCCCCTTCGCTGCCGGACAGGTTTTTTATATGCAAAGTGAGCCTTACGTGACGACCTTTGCACACGACAGCCGGCATCTTTAGGCTTACTTTATAATCGGATCCGTCAAGGAGCACCATCTCTGCAAAAAACTCCTCTGTCTCCCCCTTCTTCTCTTCTTCCGGGCAATCTGCCAGAAAGAATTCATAAGTCTCCCGTATCCTGTTGTCTTCATATTCTTCCTGTTCTGCTCTTCTGTTCACGACACAGACAGGCTGTACGGCCTCCTCCTTGTGCTTAAGGTACAGCATTGCCGTAGATTTTGTCAGACTGTCATATCCTTCAAACGCAGCCAGCTTCTTCACCGTTTCTCCCGGAACGACGATATCTCTGCCGGCACCGTCGACCGCCGCCCCGCTTTCTATCAGCAGCGTCCGTTCGTCCAATGCACGGACACCGAGGCCGCACAGGACACCTGTTCCAAGAACCAGCTGGTTCAGGAACATCCTTCTGGAGTCATGGTATCTCTGTTCTGCCTGAAAGTCTGCCGATGTCAGCATCTTTCCATAATAGTATCTGTTCTTTTCGAATGGATACGGCCGGTCACTCATCCTCTCTCCCCCTGTAACTTCTGTAATTATAAAGCCTGAGGCGCTTTTTTACCTCAGGTGACAGACGCTGTGCATAGGTACAATATATACTGTCATTGAAATAAAGAATCCGGTTCTTCGTATCTACCTTTTCAACCAGATCCAGATTTACAAGTGTGGACGCTTTTGTCCGAAACAAATATGGAGCGAACTCCTCCTGCAGCGGCGTAATATCTGCGCGTATCTTGCCCACCCCGTTTTTATAGACAATCTCGCAGTAATGAGTGGATTTAATCGTCTCGATATAGTAGATATCGGACAACATTACTTTCCTCCAGATATGCTCGCTGTCTTGAATGTAGATGTACTCCTTGTCTTCCGTAATGATTCACTCCTTTGGTCCACTTACATTGAGAAAAACTGTATTACATATAAATTACTACAGAAAGTCCAGCCATGTTTATAAAATTCATATTTTGTCGTTTTTTGTCATATTATGGTGGGGATAGTAAAGTGGACGCCAATGGGAAGGTATGGGGCAGATGCTCCGATGCGTACGGGAACTCCGACTATCACGCAGATTTTCCTGTAATCTTACATGACTTACAAAAAGACCTCCGGGGAAAGAAATTTTCAAGATTTCTTTCCCCGGAGGTCTTTTCAAGCAATTCACGTTCTTCATGTCTTTTTAATCGCCGGGCGGGCTAATCGGAGCCTCGGACACATCGGAGCAGATGTCATCCGGCTTCCGCCCGGCGTCCACTTTATCACTCCTGACTAATCCTCCAGCCCGTGTTCTACAATTGCCGTCATAGCCTTGAGTGCCTCTTCTTCCCCTTCTCCTTCGCACATAAGCTCAATCTCATCACCTTCTTTGACACATGCTCCGAGAATGCTCAGGATGCTCTTTGCATTTGCCGTCGTGTTCCTTATCTGGAACATCACTTTACATTCATACTTAAGAGCCTCGTTGCAGAATATTCCTGCCGGCCTCAGATGCAGTCCTGTCGGGTTGGTAATCTTTACCTTCTGGCTAACCATAATATCCTCCTATTCCTTGTCCTCCAGTACAACTTTCACTTTGATGCTCTGCTCAAGTGAACAGCTGGCCGGAAATTGTATATTGACCGGTATCTCATATGTTCCTGCTTCTTTATAGTTTTTCAAGTCTATGCCCGCTGTGATATCCACGCCTGTTTCAAGCTTATCCAGAATTTCTCTCGGTCCGCGTATCTGAATCTCTATATTCTCCGCCATTGCGTATGTCAGCTTCAGGTCTTCCGACAGATTGTTGACTGTTATAGAGCCGAGCGGCAGCTCAAAAGATTTCGCACCGTTCTTTTCCACGCTGATGGATACGACTATGGAACCGGCATTTTCGTCTGCCAGATTGATATTATCCGGAAGGTACAGGGTGATATCGACTATCTTTTCGGTCTTTTCACTTACATCAGACACCTCCAGCGCACTTGCAGGAATCTGGATGCTCGTAATCTCCTCCAGTGCGTCTGCCTCCCCTGATATCTGTATCTCCTGAGGTTCATAAGTAATCTCGGAAAATGAGTAGCCGTCTGCAGCAGATATCCCAGAAGTGTCAAATTCGAGCCCAACCTTCTTCGTGTGCAGCAGCTGTATGCTGACTCCTACTCCTTTGCTGCCCAGGTTATTTGTGAGCAGTGACTGGTCTATCTCGTTGTTGTCTTCATCGTACAGTGTCAGCTGGGACTTCAGCACCGCATCAGACGACATGCCCGATACATCGACTTCCGCTGCCACTCTGCTGATTTTGCTTATGACAGATTCCGGTCCTCTTATGAATACGGACTCCGGATCTGACGCTATCTCTCCGAGCACATAGCCGTCTCTTACCGTGCCGGTCGTCATCGGAGTAATCGGGAATTTCTTGCCCTGCTCCTTCTCAAGCTTCACCTGCAGATTCCTCGGCGTGGCATAGGCGCTGCTGTATCGCCCCTCGTATCCATTTACCGTGATATCTATCGGAATCTGGGTCTTCAACGTCAATTCCTTCATATCAGCCGTAGCAAGGATGTCCTCCGCCTTGATTTCATTCAGCAGCTTCCTCTTTCCAACCACGGTTACGCTCACCGTCTGGGTCCCGTCTACAATCTGATAGGTCTGCGGATTCTTAGGATCCGCCGTCAATACTTCCTCATTGGTCACGGTTACCGGTATATTGGTAAATGTCTTGTCAACAACCGGATTGTCGATATTAACCACTATGAGCCACAATAGCAGTGCCGCAAAGAAGGCTAATATCTTGAGACCAATATTATTCATCAGTCTTCTCTTCATGGCTGTGCCTTCCTTTCCACATTGCTATTAATTTGTTCGTATCCGTCTTTTTATTCTGGATAGCGGCAAGCTTATCCCTAAGCTCCTCACGGCTGATATTCCGGTACAGCTGTCCGCCCGAAGCCACGGATACTGCGCCGGTCTCCTCGGAAACCGCTATAACGAGCGCATCGCTGACCTCGCTCATGCCCACTGCCGCCCGGTGCCTCGTCCCCAGATCTTTGCTGAGTCCCATATTGTCAGAAAGCGGCAGATAGCATGTGGCAGAGACAATCCGGTCTCCCCGGACGATGATGGCCCCGTCATGCAGCGGCGTATTATGTTCAAATATATTAATGAGCATCTGCCTGGACACGATACAGTCCAGACGGATGCCGGTACTTTCATATTCTGTCAGGCGGATGGCCTGCTCAACAACTATCAACGCTCCTGTTTTGACGGCTCCCATGCTGTAAGCCGCATCAATCATGCTGTCCATCGTCTCTTCACTGAACCTTACCCGCTCCCGGTTCGTCTCAAAGGGCACGACGGACGTAAGAAATTTCCGTTCTCCCAATTTCTCGAGCGCCCGGCGCAGCTCCGGCTGGAATACGACGATAGCCGCCGTTGCCATGACCGTAACCGAATTTCTTGCCACAAACAGAATCGTGTGCATCTTAAATATGGCAGCAACAAGAATAAAAACAGCAAGCACGATGATTCCCTTCAGAAGCATCCACGCTTTTGTATTCTTGATCCATATCATTATCTGATAAATCAGAAAAGTCAGAATCATCACTTCGATGATATCTGTCAGATGTATCTCTGGAAAATAGACGTCCACGATACTCAGATAACGTTCCATCATTTGTGTAATCCGCTGTTCCATCTTGTCACCTCCTTCTTAACTATCCATACTTCCCCACCATATTATTCTTTATCCAGGTTCAGATCTTTTTTCATGCTCTGTGTCAGCAGAATCTGTTCCGTGTTGCCTATCACGCGGCCCTTTGCAGAAGGCCCTCTCTTAGGAGCAGGTTTTTTCCTGTCCGCTGCCGGTGCTTTTGGGGCTGCTTCTTTACCGGAATGCGCCCTTTTTGATTCGGCTCCGCCGCGTCTCGCCTTCCTTCTTACTTCTTCCGTATCTATAATCTCTGTCTCCTGTCGTTCATTGATGCGCTTTACCGTCTTTTCAGGCGTGGCCACAGATATCTTCGGAATCGCCTTCACGAAATAATAGTATTCGTCATCCTCATACTGCAGGTTCTCGCTTCTGGCATAATCTACCGAGAAGAAGAAAAATTCCAGCACGAGTCCGATTATGACCGCGGCTATACTTCCCACTATCAGAGTTCCATATGAAGTATGTACTCCAAGAGCAATATCCCCTGCCGCTATGACGACTACGTCTGCGACAGCTCCTGCCACGACCGCTATCTTCCAGGCATGGTCCATGGACTGCCTGCGAAGCGTGTATACGACAAAGAAGCAGATGATGAATGCTACGATTACTATCCACATCTCTTTGCTTTGAAATACCTGTTTGGCATATGCGCTGATCTGTGTCATGAGCCCTTTGGCTCCGCTGCCTTCTATGACTGCCGCCGTACTCTTTACATATTTCAGCATATAGAATACGACCGTACCGCAAGCAACTGCCACAAGAGATACCGGGGCGCTCACAAGGCCGAAAGCTACCGGAATGACATATGGTATCTTAAAGGCGAACGCAATCGGCGTAAGCAGCACGATCAGCGTCATCTTCGGTGTCAGGCGGAAATAGAAGATATACATGACGAGAAATACAATTGCTGTCACTGCAAGCGTTGCAAGTGAAACAGAAAATGTATGTGCCAGTATAAGAACCGTAGCGGCGATGACTATCATGACCATGGGAAGAAATGTACATATGACCGCCAGAGCGACCGTAGCGGCCGGTGATGCTGCCATCTTCATAAATCCTATGTTATGATTGATCAGATAAAATGTTACAAGTGCAAGAACAAACTGGATTGCCTTATCTATAATCTTAGAATTTCTGGCATACACTTCCTGCAGCCGTCCCCGAAGTACGAATAAACTTTCCATTTACTTATTCTCCTTTTCATACATCTTAAGCAGTCTCGTCAGATTATGATTATACTTCTTAACACGCTGTCTTGCTTTCTTATGCCTCAGATTATAAAGGTGGCTCGTTATGACCGCATAAGCAATGACCAGTACGATATATCCTATAATCACGGCCAGGCCCAGCGTGAGTATCAGACCATTGGACATCTTGGCCATCAGGTTCTCCATGCCGGCCAGAAAAATGAGTGCGAGCGCGCATACATAACCGACCGTCACCCATAGGATGGAGCAGATCGTATGCATCCCCGCATAATCCTTTCTATAGTATTCACTTATCTTAAAATCCTGCTTCCCCTGCGTCTGTTCATAGAAGGCAAGCTGAGTCATCAGTTTTATTCTCCGCTCATCTAACATAATCCACCTCAAATTCCTGTCACATATAATTAAACATCATTTTTAGTATAACAAATATCAGTATCCTTGTCCAATACTTATAGTCAAAAAATAGACATTTTGAACTCCGGACTTTTTCAGTATTTCGGCAGCCGCATCTATCGTATTTCCTGTCGTATAGATATCATCGACAAGCAGGATGGACGGAACCGGTACGAATCTTTCTGTGACTGCGAAAGCTCCCTGCATATTCCGCTTCCTCTCCCTGCTGCCAAGCAGCTTCTGCGGACTAGAGCTGCGTATCCTGGCCAGCCCCTTGCTGTCCACGCGGATGTCCGTCAGCTTCCCGAGGCAGTCTGCCAGCACTTCTGCCTGGTTATACCCTCTCTTGCGTCTTCTGGCCGGATGTAACGGGATGGGAACGATTAGATACGGATTACATGCTCGTATAAATGTATTGCAGCACTCTGTCATTTTGTTAGCATAGTAGCTTCCATAATTTCTCTGATTCTGGTATTTAAACCGATAGATAGAATTGCTGACAGGTGATTTATGCAGCCATATGCTTCTACCCCTGTCATAATGATGATATGTATGCGAACAGTCGCGGCAATATTCCTCTTCTGCCCGCCGGACAGGTTTGCCGCACTGCATGCATCTTGGTTCTTTCACTTCCAGCCGCTTCACTGCAGCCAGACAGGCCGGACATGCGCCGCCTCTCCACACCTTTCCACAGAAAGGGCATGTATCCGGCCAGAAAAGCGACAGCACTTTTACATCTCTCATTTTAATTCCTGGATTCGTTCCGCCAGACTCGTATTCCGGTTCTGCTCATTCGTGTTCTGAATCATCTCCCTGAATACCGTGTCACTCCCCACAAGTGTTACGCATTGTCTCGCCCTCGTCACCGCCGTATATAGAAGGTTCCTGTGATACAGCTGTCTTGGCCCCTGCAGCAGCGGTATCACTACCGCGGGGTACTCGCTTCCCTGAGACTTGTGTATAGTAATAGCATATGCAAGTTCCAGCTCGTCTAATAAGCTAAAAGGATACTTTACTACTCTGTGTTCATCGTATTCTACCGATATAGTTTCTTCATATGTATTGATATCCTTTATAATACCCATGTCACCATTGAATATCCCAAGCCCTTTATCTATCGTCATCCCATATTTTGTAGACACTTCCCATTCAAGCTGGTAATTGTTCTTAATCTGCATCACCTTGTCCCCGGTGCGGAATATCCGGTCTCCATATTCCTTTTCCTTCTTGGACTCTGCCGCAGGGTTTAAGTATTCCTGCAGAATCCGGTTCAGACGTTCCACTCCAAGCAGGCCTTTGCGCATCGGAGTGAGCACCTGGATATCATAAGGCTTTGCGTCCACATATTTAGGAAGCTTCTTCTGTATGAGCTGTATGAGCACGCTGATAATAACATTCGCATCCTGCCTTTTCAGAAAGAAGAAATCCCGGCTTTTGTTGTCGAGCATGACCTCTTCCCCTCTGTTGATCTTATGGGCATTGACTACGATATCGCTTTCCCCCGCCTGGCGGAAGATCTTCGTAAGCATGACGACCGGAAAGCACTGTGCGTCAATGATATCCTTCAGCACGCTTCCGGGACCTACGGATGGCAGCTGGTTTCTGTCGCCGACAAGCACAAGCCTGGTCCCCGGACTTACAGCATAAAGCAGGGCCGCCATAAGAGGCAGATCCACCATTGACATCTCGTCTATAATGACCACGTCCGCCTCCAGCGGATTCTCCTCATTCCGCAGGAAGCCTGTCTTTCCTTCTTCTTCCGGATTCCCGTTTACTTCCAGAAGACGGTGTACCGTCTGTGCCTCATATCCTGTGGCTTCTGTCATACGCTTGGCTGCTCTCCCTGTCGGTGCAGCCAGGAAAATATCCATTCCTTCACTTTCAAAGAAATGTATCATCGCGTTGATGGTCGTGGTCTTACCAGTTCCCGGCCCTCCGGTCAGCACGGTGATACCGTGTGCGGCAGCTTCCATGACCGCATTCCGCTGCATATCATCGAGCAGAAGCTGCGTGTTCTCTTCAATGGCATGAAGCCTGTGTCTCAGAACACTTTCCGACAAATCAAAGGTAATATTCAGATCATGCAGCATTCTTGCAACGTTCAGCTCCATATAATAATAGTGTGACGCATATACACGTACACCGTCCTCAGCGCCCTTCATGATAATCTTCTTCTCCATCGCCAGATCCATGAGATACTTCTCGACGTGCTTTATCTCTACGCCGAGCAGCTGCCCTGAACGGTACAGGAGGACTTCCTGGAGCAGGTAGATATGGCCCTCGTTGATGCTCTGAAGAAGGGTATAGAAAATACCGCTGCGTATGCGGTAGTCAGAATCGGTATGAATTCCAACCTTAGCCGCAATCTCATCAGCGGTTTTAAAGCCCACCCCAGATACATGGTCCGCAATCTGGTATGGGTTCTCTTCTATTACCCTGTATACGTTCTGTCCGTAATGCTGGTAGATCTTTGCAGCCAGGGCCGTGGATATCCCATACTTCTGGAGGAATATCATGGCCTGGCGCATGTCCTTCTTCTCTTCTACCTGAAGCGCAATCTCTCTCGCCTTGCGCTCGCTGATTCCTTTGACTTCCGCAAGCCGTTCCGGCTCTTCTTCTATAATGCGGAACGTATCTTCCTTGAACCGTCTCACAATGCGTCCCGCCAGTGCCGCCCCGAGCCCCTTTACAGCTCCTGATCCGAGATAACGCTCTATCGATACCAGGTCTTCCGGCTCGCACACTTCCGAGGATTCTACAGAAAACTGCATACCGTACAGCTTATGCGTCGTGTAACCGCCGCTGAGGTTCAGAAGCTCCCCTTCCTCAATAAACAGGAAGTTGCCGACGCACGTCAGCTCCCCGCCTTCATTGTTCAGGTTAAATACCGTGTAGCCATTGTCTTCGTTCCGGTACACGATGTGTTCTACATATCCTTTTATCGTTTCCATCAAATATCTTTTCGCCCACTCATAAATTCGACGAACTGGCCTGTCCCAATCGCGACCACTTTCATCGGATCTTCCGCTGTCATCGTGTTGATTCCTGTCTTTTCCTCGATAAGCTCTTCCAGTCCGCGCAGCATGGCTCCGCCCCCGGTCAGTACGATGCCCCGGTCCAGAATGTCGGCAGACAGTTCCGGCGGAGTCCGCTCCAGCACGCCTATGACAGCTTCCACTATCTGTCCCGTAGTCTCTCTGAGCGCCTCTTCCGTCTCAGAAGAGGTAACCGTGACCGTCTTCGGAAGCCCCGTCACCAGATTCCTGCCTCTGACTTCTATCGCCTCATCCTCAATCAAAGGGTAGGTCGTTCCAATCTTAATCTTTATATCTTCAGCAGTACGCTCTCCAATCAACAGATTATGCTTCTTGCGCATATACCGGACGATTGCCTCGTCAAAGTCATCCCCCGCTATCTTGATAGAAGTATTCACTACTGTCCCGCCAAGAGAAATCACAGCAATATCAGCAGTTCCGCCGCCGATATCCACAATCATGTTCCCGCACGGCTTGGATATGTCTATTCCCGCGCCGATAGCCGCCGCTACCGGTTCTTCAATAAGGTTTACTTCCCTTGCCCCTGCCGCGTATGTCGCTTCTTCTACCGCTTTCTTCTCTACCTCTGTCACGCCGCTCGGCACGCAGATGCTGATACGCGGCTTTTTGAACGTGCGTTTTCCCATCGCCTTCTGGACAAAATACTTGATCATCTTCTCTGTCACCGTGTAATCAGAGATAACGCCCTGCCTGAGCGGCCGGATAGCCACTATATTGCCCGGCGTCCTGCCGAGCATAAGACGGGCCTCTTCTCCTATCGCCTTGATTGCATTCGTATCCCTGTCAAATGCGACGACGGAGGGCTCCTTCAGTATTACGCCCTTGCCCTTCACATATACGAGGATACTGGCAGTCCCTAAATCGATTCCAATATCTACTGACATTCTTCTTCCCCTTTCATTATGCTATCTATATGATTATCATTTGTTTATCATCCACAGCACGCATCTGGATAATCCTGGGAACGTGCATGTATCATTATAATCAAATTTTCAAAAAATGGAAACCCCTTTTTCCTTAATTATTTGTGAATCAATGCGTAAGACCAGGAACTGCAGGCGTTTTTCTAATAATATGCAACAATCGGGCCGGATTTATGCATCATTTGTTTTGCGGAGCATGGCATCGATATATTTCCCTGTATATGAGACAGGATTCGCAGCAATCTCTTCCGGCGTGCCTTCGGCGATTACCGTCCCTCCTTTGTCCCCTCCTTCAGGTCCGATATCAATGATATAGTCAGCCGTCTTAATCACATCCAGATTATGCTCGATGACGATGACCGTATTGCCGTCAGACGCCAGACGTCTCAGAATCTCGGTCAGCTTATGCACGTCTGCAAAATGGAGGCCTGTCGTTGGTTCATCCAGGATGTATACCGTCTTTCCTGTGCTCCGCTTGCTGAGTTCCGTCGCGAGCTTAATACGCTGCGCCTCACCGCCGGAGAGCTGCGTGGACGGCTGGCCGAGGCGGATATAAGACAGTCCGACATCATAAAGCGTTTCCATCTTTCTGCGAATGCTGGGCACATTCTCAAAAAATTCCAGTGCTTCTTCCACTGTCATGTCCAGCACATCATATATGCTCTTTCCTTTATACTTTACATCCAATGTCTCTCTGTTGTAGCGTTTTCCCCCGCACACCTCACAGGGGACGTATACATCCGGAAGGAAGTGCATCTCAATCTTGATGATGCCGTCTCCGCTGCACGCTTCGCAGCGGCCTCCTTTTACATTGAAGCTGAACCTTCCCTTTTTATATCCTTTGGCCTTTGCATCCGGCGTCGCCGCAAATAAGTCCCGTATCAGGTCAAACACTCCTGTATAAGTAGCGGGGTTGGATCGGGGTGTCCTGCCTATCGGGGACTGGTCGATATCTATCACTTTGTCGAGCTGGTCGATGCCTTCGATATCTTTGTGTCTGCCGGGTATGGTCCTGGCACGGTTCAAATCCCTCGCCAGCCGCTTGTACAGAATCTCGTTGATAAGCGAGCTCTTGCCGGAACCGGACACTCCGGTCACACACGTCATGATTCCAAGCGGTATCTTCACATCGATATTCTTCAGGTTATTCTCTCTTGCCCCTTTGATTTTCAGCCATCCTGACGGCTTGGCTCTTCTGTCCGGGACAGGGATTGCCAGCCTGCCGCTCAGATATGCGCCGGTAATAGAATCTTCCTTCATCATAATCTCTTCTGCCGTGCCCTGGGCCACGACAGCCCCACCGTGTTCTCCGGCGCCCGGTCCGATATCCACGATATTGTCCGCCTCGCGCATCGTGTCCTCGTCATGCTCGACCACGATGACAGAATTCCCAAGATCTCTCAGATGCTTCAGCGTATGCAGCAGCTTGTCATTATCCCGCTGGTGCAGCCCTATGCTCGGTTCATCCAGTATATACGCCACGCCGACAAGACCGGAGCCAATCTGGGTCGCCAGACGGATACGCTGAGCTTCCCCGCCTGACAGGGAACCTGTCGCTCTGGACAAAGTCAGGTAATCCAGTCCTACATCCATGAGGAATTTGATTCTCGCTTTTATCTCTTTTAGTATCTGTCCGCCGATAAGCATCTGCTGCTTATTCAGTTTCAGACTGTCCAGGAATTTCTGAAGCCTTCCTATAGAAAGGGCGGTCACTTCCGCTATGTTCCTGCCGCCTATCGTAACAGCGAGCGCACCTGGCTTCAATCGCTGTCCGCCACACTCATGACACGGCGTGATGCGCATGAAAGTCTCGTATTCCGCCTTGGATGATTCGGAACCCGTCTCCCTGTAACGCCGCTCCACATTTTTGATCAGGCCTTCAAACGCCACATCGTATACACCTTCGCCGCGCTGCCCCTTGTAGTGTACCTTAACTTCTTTTCCGCCGGTGCCGTAGATGAGGACATCGTGTATCTTCTTCGGATACTTCTTAAACGGTGTTTCCAGCGAGAATTTGTACGTATCTGCCAGGGCGTCAAGTATTGCCCTCGTGAAGCTTCCCTTGTCCGTGCATGACTGCCATCCCATAACCGCGATTGCCCCTTCGGCTATGCTCAGATTCTTGTCAGGAATCATCAGGTCCTCATCGAACTCCATCTTATAGCCGAGGCCGAGACATTCCGGGCAGGCCCCGAACGGATTGTTGAACGAGAAGCTTCTCGGCTCAATCTCATCTATGCTGATACCGCAGTCCGGACAGGAAAAGCTCTGGCTGAAGTTCATCGGCTCTCCGCCGATGACGTCCACGACGAGAAGCCCTTCCGCCAGTGCCAGGACGCTCTCCACGGAATCCGTCAGCCGCTTCTCGATGCCTTCCTTCACGACAAGGCGGTCCACGATAATCTCGATATTATGTTTGATATTCTTATCCAGGACGATATCCTCAGACAGCTCATACAGATTACCGTCAATGCGTACGCGGACATATCCGCTTCGCTTCGCCCGTTCCAGAAGCTTCTCATGTCTCCCTTTTCTCCCTCTGACAACCGGAGCCAGGAGCTGTATCTTCGTACCGGAAGGAAGCTCCAGAATCTGGTCTACCATCTGGTCTACCGTCTGCTTCCTGATCTCCTTCCCGCACTGCGGACAGTGAGGCGTTCCCACACGCGCATACAGCAGCCGGAAATAGTCATAGATTTCCGTCACGGTGCCCACCGTAGATCTCGGATTACGGTTCGTAGACTTCTGGTCGATAGAAATCGCCGGCGAAAGCCCCTCGATGCTCTCCACATCCGGCTTCTCCATCTGCCCGAGGAACTGCCTCGCATAAGAAGACAGCGATTCCATGTACCGTCTCTGCCCTTCCGCATAAATCGTATCAAACGCCAGGGAAGACTTCCCAGAACCGCTAAGGCCGGTCAGGACGACCAGCTCGTTCCTGGGAATATCCAAATCGATATTTTTCAGATTATGCTCATTGGCGCCTCGTATCTTGATATATTGTTTCTCATCTGATTTGTTCTGCATCATACATTCCTTTCCGTCAATTTCCATAGGGGTCAGACCCCTGCTGCGCGAGGGGTCTGACCCCTATGGAAATTTTATAAGTCTTCTGATATCTTTTTCAATTCAACTAATTTATCACGCAATTCTGCTGCCGCCTCAAAGTTCAGTTCTGCCGCTGCGGTCTTCATTCTCTTGGTTATCTCTTTTATGAGCTTGTCCAATTCTTTCTTGCTCATAGATTCGGGATCTTTTTCCAGGCGCATCTCTTCTGCCGCAACTTTCTTCGAGATGCTGATAAGGTCACGGACAGCCTTCTGAATCGTCTGAGGCGTGATGCCGTGTTCTTCATTATACTTCATCTGAATCTGGCGCCGGCGCCTCGTCTCTTCAATCGCAAGCCGCATAGAATCTGTCATCTTGTCTGCGTACATGATGACATGTCCTTCGGCGTTACGGGCCGCACGGCCGATAGTCTGGATTAACGATACTTCAGAACGCAGGAAGCCTTCCTTGTCTGCATCCAGAATCGCCACAAGCGTAATCTCCGGAATATCGAGGCCTTCTCTCAGCAAGTTGATGCCTACGAGCACATCAAACACATCGAGACGCATATCTCTTACAATCTCGGTCCGCTCCAGCGTATCGATATCAGAATGCAGATATTTTACACGGATCCCGAGCTCACGCATATAATCGGTCAGGTCTTCTGCCATACGCTTTGTCAGCGTCGTTATCAATATCTTGTTCTTTTTCGCCACTTCTTTATTCACTTCACCGACCAGATTGTCAATCTGACCTTCCACCGGCCGCACTTCCACCTCGGGATCCAGCAGCCCCGTCGGACGGATGACCTGTTCTGCCCGCAGAAGCTCATGTTCTTCTTCATAGCGGCCCGGTGTGGCCGAGACGAACATCACCTGGTTCAGCTTTCCCTCAAATTCTTCAAAGCTGAGCGGCCTGTTGTCCTTTGCCGAGGGCAGACGGAATCCGTATTCAACGAGCGTAGACTTCCTGGACTGGTCTCCGTGGTACATGCCGCCAATCTGCGGCACTGTCTTATGGGATTCATCTATCATCATGATAAAATCGTCCGGGAAATAATCAATCAGCGTATGGGGCGGCTGTCCCGGAGCCAGCCCTGTCAGATGTCTGGAATAGTTCTCTATTCCGGAGCAGAATCCGGTCTCCCGCATCATCTCTATGTCAAAATTCGTCCGTTCGGAAATCCTCTGTGCCTCAAGAAGCTTTCCTTTGCTTTTAAAATACTGAATCTGTTCTTCCAGTTCCACTTCTATCTCTTTCACTGCCCGCTCCATGCTCTCTTTTGAAACGACGTAATGGGAGGCAGGAAATATAGCGATATGGTTCCGTTCGTTCTTTATCTCACCTGTCAGCGCATCCACTTCCGTGATACGTTCTACTTCATCTCCGAAGAATTCTATACGGATAACGTCACAGTCATTCATGGCCGGAATGACTTCCAGCACATCTCCCCGTACCCGGAACGTACCGCGCTTAAAATCCATCTCATTGCGGTCATACTGGATATCTATCAGCTTCCTGATAATTTCGTCCCTGTCCTTTATCATGCCCGGTCGCAGGGATATTACCATCTCCTGATAGTCGATTGGACTTCCCAGGCCGTAGATGCATGATACGCTGGCGATGATAATCACATCCCTGCGCTCGGACAGTGCCGCTGTCGCGGAGTGGCGGAGCTTGTCAATCTCATCATTGATGGAAGAGTCCTTTGCGATATATGTGTCGGATGACGGTACATAAGCCTCCGGCTGGTAATAATCGTAGTAAGACACGAAATACTCCACCGCATTATTCGGGAAGAATTCCTTGAACTCTCCATAAAGCTGTGCTGCCAGTGTCTTATTATGCGCAATGATCAATGTCGGCTTGTTCAATTCCTGTATGACATTGGCCATCGTGAAGGTCTTTCCAGAACCGGTGACGCCGAGAAGTGTCTGGCATTGGTTGCCTTCCTGAAATCCCTTTACCAGATTAGCAATAGCCTGAGGCTGGTCTCCGGTGGGTTTATATTCACTGTGTAATTTGAACTCCATAATGTGTTTTTACCTCCTTGGTACCCCAATAAACAGTACATCAATTACGTTCTTCTGAATCAAGCCGCATAATATCTCTTAGAGAGACCACGATAATTAGCAACACTACGTGTAGCCAATTGAGCCTTAAATAAAGTTCGATAAAACTATGCTGTATTCTATGCTGTCTCTCGCCATTATATCAGAGTATATAAAAAAAGTACAGAGCAAATCCGAATGTTTGTTCTGTACTTTTGCATATAATATTTCAGATCAACTTATTCCAGGCAACACTTTTTTGCCGACTGCATACTGCCGAATAGAGTGACCTCAAAACCACTGCTTTATGGCCTTTTAACAGACGGCTCCAGCGGGGTGACAGGCGTATGGGCGCTCAAATATCCACGCACGGCATCTATGATGGGGATATCTGTCTCGCGTACATTTCCGCTCTGTCTGATCTCATCGTTAAAACCTTTCTTATTAAAAGCTACCGTATAGCTGGCGTTCTCGTCAAGCATTGAGCCGGATTGCCTCCGATTGAAGCTGCACGGTTTCCTCAATAAAGAGACCTCGCTAAGCGGCGCGCTTTATGCTCCTGTCCGGCGTTCATTGAATTCTCGTTGTATTTCATATCGATTATTTCCCCTTACTGCGTTGGATACAGCCTATATAGGCTGGTATGCCGGTATTTACACTAGATTTTCATGTATCACGCTTCCAGCTCCCGAATCAGTTCCCGGAGCCTTGACTTAATCTTCGTGCGGTGAATACCGGTGAAACCCACTTTTTCCGCCAGACGAAGCAGGTACTCCCGGTATAGGGCCACAATCTCAGGCTGGGAGATTTCAAAGACGGTAAATGGCTTGGAGGCATGCACCAGAAGAGCTCTGTGGTTCTCCTTGACCATAAGGGAGCTCTCCTGTTCTACAGGTCCCTCCAGAGGGACAAAGTGATAATTGTCGTGTGTCTCCAGAATATGCAGAATCTTCTTCAAGTGCAGGGCATAGGTCTCCGGGGTGTAGTAAAGGGCGCCGACCGACCCGCAGGTGGCAGTGATGGGAACCCTGCCGGAACGAACCTGTTCAGCACTGGCCAGATGTACGATATCAATCAGATTGTACTGGTCCTGCTCCTGCTCCAGCCGCTTCATCTCCTGAAGGTAAAGCTCGCCCAGACGTTTCTGTTCGGAATCTTCTCTTCTCTCGATGGAGTCCGCGACAAGCTCGAAGGGCGCGGTCACTGCGGACAGGGATATCAGCTTTTGTATGCGGAAGCCCTGAGGCGATAAGAATTTCATGAAGCACTGAAACAGCTTTTGGGGTTCCGAGTAGGTATTCAGCATCGGCCGGCACAGGGCGAGGTAGGACTGAAATTCCGCTTCCGTCGCCCGGAGCACCCCAGGGTCTGTGGTCAGCATAGTGGCGTAGCTTGTGGGCTCGCCCGCCATGGAATGGGAAGCAATCGCGATTTGCCCGGGCGCCATGATGATGGTGTGCCGATAGAGACGGTCGCGGATATGGGGATAAAAGTAGGCTTTTACCTTGCCGGTCATGTAGAGCGGAATCCAGCGGGCAAGAGATTCCAGAATCTGGTCGCCCGAGTAGATCGGCGGTATAATATGGCAGATCTGGAAGCCCCTCCGGATACAGTCCAGCAGCCAGGCCTGCATTTGAGAGGTGAAATCATAATCTTCCATCAGCCAGTCGTCGGTCTCATCGGCAAGAATACAGATTGTGCCCGGTTCCTGACGGGCCAGCAGGTGCTGGTACATGGAACGCACCGCGGCACGCTTCCCCTCATTTCCAAAATGAATAAAATTCCCTTTACGGCTGATTGTTGCGGCCTCCAAGGTGGAGTCCGGCGCCACTCCCTTAATGGTCAGCGATTCGAAGCTGCGCATGAAGCGGTCCACTCCGTCGGCGTCACCGCACAGCCAGCAAAACAGAAATTCCGACAGCTGCTCCTTCTTGTCCATAAGGACTCGTCTGACCCCCGCCATCTCCGACAGAGCTCTCCTCTGATATTCGCCGGTACAGCGTTCGGCAAGGAAATCCGCCATACTGCGCAGAGGCTCCACATTGCGCGGGACCCCTCTCTTCCCACTGCGGAAACGGCTGATGATAGAGGGGTCTACCTGCGCTGCCGAAGCCAGCTCCCGGTTCGTCGTTTGAGTCAAATTCATGACAAAAATTAGCTTTTCATAGAACTGCACAGTCTTATTCTCCTTTTTTATACCAGTATACCGTAAAGCAATTAAGTTTGCAACAAAATTTGCATTATTTGTCATTTCAAATGACACTAAAATGTCATTGTCAATTGCTGATAACCCCTTGTATTTTGCTTAAAAAAGAAGTATTCTATAATATATTATTTTTATAATTTATATTTTGTCATCTAAAATGACAAACTTGCGTCATTGTGTCATCTGCAATCGAAATAAAATACATAACCTGAAGGATTGAGTGTGAATCATGCTATTAGAAAGAAAAATATTAGTAGTTGAAGACAATGAAATCAACCGGGCGTCGCTGCGCGTCATCCTGTCTTCTCAATATACGGTTCTGGAGGCGGAAAACGGAGAACAGGCCCTGTCTCTTTTGGAGAAATACAGAGAGGGAATCTCTTTGATTCTGTTGGATATTATTATGCCGGTCATGGATGGCTACACCTTTCTGAAACACCTGAAAGCAGACCAAAGGCTGAATTCAATTCCGGTCATTGTCACAACATCCAACGACAGTGAAGCGAATGAGGTGGCCGCCCTTTCCCACGGAGCCACAGATTTTATCGGCAAGCCCTACCGCGCCCAGATTATTTTACACCGGGCAGCCGGCATTATCCGCCTGCGGGAGACCTCCGCCCTCATCCATCAGATCCAGTATGACCGGATTACCGGAGTGTACAGCAAGGAATATTTCTGCCAGCAGGTCCGGGACATCCTGTTTCGGAACCCGGATGTGAAATACGATATCCTCTGTTCCGACATTGAGGACTTCAAGCTGATCAACGACACCTTCGGCATGGCCGCGGGCGACCGCCTGCTGCGTCAGGTGGCCAAGCTCTGCACCCAGCGGCTGGGTGACCGCGGAATCTGCGGTCGCCTGAGCGCGGACCAGTTCGCCTGCCTTTTGGAGCACCGTGAGGACTATGCGGACGAGATGTTTACCCAGTCCGACAGCAGAATCAACAGCGGCTTCGGCGATCAGAATGTAATCATGAAATACGGCATCTATATGGTGGAGGACCGGGAGGTCTCCGTTGAGCAGATGTGTGACCGGGCGCTGCTGGCGGCGCACAGTATTAAGGGGAAATATGGCAAACACTTTGCCCTCTACGACGACAAGCTGCGGGGCACGCTGCTGCGCCGGCAGGCCATCACGGACGGCATGGAGACCGCTCTGGCTACGGGACAGTTCGAGGTATACCTTCAGCCCAAGTACCAGATACGGGACGGCCAGCTTACGGGAGCCGAGGCTCTGGTCCGCTGGAACCACCCGGAATGGGGCTTGCAGCCGCCTGCGGAGTTTATCCCCATCTTTGAGCGCAACGGCTTTATCACCAAGCTGGACCAATATGTCTGGGAGCAGGTCTGCGCCCTGATGCAGGCGTGGGATGAGAAGGGCTATCCAAGTGTTAACATTTCCGTCAATGTCTCCCGGATGGACATTTACAATACTGATCTGGTGAATCTTCTCACAGGAATCATCCGGCGGCACGGACTTTCTCCCTCCCGTCTGCATCTGGAGATTACGGAGAGCGCGTATACAGATACGTCAAGACAGCTCATCGAGACCTTGGGCGCTCTGCGCAGACTGGGCTTCGTCATTGAGATGGACGATTTTGGCAGCGGCTACTCATCCCTGAATATGCTCACGGAAATGCCCATCGACGTGCTGAAGCTGGATATGAAGTTTATCCAGACAGAGATTACAAGACCTGCCGGCCAGGGCATCCTGCGCTTTATCGTGGATCTGGCCCGTTGGATGAGATTGAGCGTAGTAGCGGAGGGCGTGGAGACCCGGGAACAGCTGGAGAGACTACAACACGACGGATGCGACTACGCTCAGGGCTATTATTTTGCCAAACCCATGCCTGTGGAGAATTTTGTTGCAGTCTTGACGGCGCAGGCCTCTTCCCCAGAGGTGGAAAAAAGCCGGTCTGCCGGCTCTGCAGACCACATGGGCAGGATTCTTCTGGTGGCAGACGAGAACGAGGAATACCGTGCCCAAGTGCGCAGGACCTTTTCCGACTGCTTCAAGGTACTGGAGGCGGCCGGCCATGAAGAGGCAGTTAAAATGCTGGGAAGCCATCCTTATCAGATATCGGTCGCGATTCTCAGTCTGACTCTTCAAGGCGGCGCTGATATCCTGACTACGATTGAGAAGGAACGGGGAGCCTGGGAGACACAGTGCATCGCCACAGGACCGCCGGATATGGAACTGGAGCGGGACGCCATGGAGCGGGGCGCCGCCGACTACGCGGCTAAGCCCCACAGTCAGGCATCGCTGCGCAGGCGGGTCCTGCGGGCGATGAGTATCCATACCCTTCAGTTACGGATGCTGTCTCTGCAGGATGAGACCTGCAGAGATGCTATGACCGGCCTTCTCAACCGCAGGGGACTGTACACCATCGCCGAATCACTGCGGCATGAGCTTTCCTCCGCTGTTTATCTGTTTGAACTGGACAACTTGAAAAGGTTCAACGAGAAGTACGGCTATGTGGAGGGCGATCATTTGATTTTCCACTTCGCCTCCCTGCTGCGCGCCCACACTCGGGCGGACGATGTGCTGGCCCGGCTGGGCGGGGATGAATTCCTGATAGTGATGCGCCGCATAGATACCATGGAAGATGCCCATAAGAAAGAGACGGCTATTCGCCGGGCTTATTACGAGAGCCGATACGTGGATTCAGATTCCATATCCTGCTTTTCCGGCACAGCCCTCTGGAATGCAGGGGAACCTTTGAATGAAATTATACACCGGGCCCGGGAGGCCATGTATGCAGCAAAGAACGGCGGTGAGGACGAGCGCCTTTTACGGAAGGGGATGAGTGTGTGATGTGTCAATATACAAATTTAGAAGTAATCTATGTCTCTCCGTCCAGCAGGCTGCTGCGCGGAAAAGACGCGGGCACCGGCAGACAGGTGGTCCTTAAGACCGGAGGCCAGGAGCATATGACTCAGGAGGCCACAGCGCGGCTCAGGCGGGAATACCAGATTATGCAGCGGATAGACAGCCCCCATGTGGCAAAGGCCCTTGACGAGGTCACGCTGGACGGGCGCTGCTATCTGGTGGAAGAATTCTGTCCGGGAATCACGCTGAGCAGACTGCTGAAACAGGGGGCTCTGGAGATGTCGGATTTCTACCGGATTGCAGAACAGCTGGTGATGGCCCTGCGGGACATACACAAGGAAGGCGTTATCCACAAGGATGTGACCCCCGCCAATGTCATGTATGACGCAAACTCCGGCCGGGTGATGCTGCTGGACTTCGGTATCTCTTCCATGTTTATGCATGAACAGATGTCAGGGACCAGACTTGAGAATATTGAGGGGACTCTCCGCTACATCGCCCCGGAGCAGACCGGACGGATGAATACGGAGCTGGATTACCGCGCGGATTTTTACTCTCTGGGCATAACACTGTATCAGATGCTGACGGGGCGTTATCCATTTGACGCGGAGACCCCCACAGAGCTGGTTTTTTCTCATATTGCGAAGACGCCGCCGGATCTTCGCGTGATTTTGCCCAATATACCGCCCATGCTCGCGGCCGTCATAGACAAGCTCCTTTCCAAGATGGCAAAAGACCGCTATTTAAGCAGCGAGGGCCTTCTCTATGATCTGACGCGGTGCCAGACGGAAAAGGAATTTGTCCTTGGAGAAAAGGATTTCAGCCGGCGCTTTGAATTCACCCACAGGCTGTATGGGCGGGAAGAAGAAACCGCCCAGCTGAAGAACGACTTCAAGGAGGTGGCGGCCGGTTCCAGAATTCTCGTCTCCATCAGCGGCTATTCCGGAATCGGAAAGACCTCGCTGGTCAATCAGCTACAGGAGGAGACTCTGCGGACAAGCGGTATGTTTCTGCAGGGTAAATTTGACCAGTATCACGCCAACGTACCCTACTTTGCCTTTTTCGAGGCCATCAAACAGTTTTGCAGCATGGTCTTTCTGGAGCCTGAAGAGGACATTCGCAGATGGAAGGAAACACTGTCGGAACATTTGGGGGACGACACGGCATTGCTGACCGGTAAGGTGACGGAGCTGGCCCTGCTGACCGGCGAGCAGCCAGCCCCCGAGGAAATGGGACCGCTGGAGGAGCGGACCAGGTTCAAATCCGTGTTGGAAAAGTTCCTGTCCCTGCTGGCAGCGCCGGAGCATCCGCTGGTCCTTTTTCTGGACGACGTACACCGTGCGGATATGGGCTCCTTGGAAATGCTGGAGGAGCTGTTCAAAAATGAAGATATCCACGATTTAATGATTGTCGTCTGCTACCGCGACAACGAAGTAAGCAGCGGGCATCCGCTCACCCTCAGCCTGAATAAGATTATACAGCGGGGCGGCCGGGTCACACAGCTCAGCTTAAAAGGACTGGACCCTGAGAGCACCGTACAGATGCTGGGAGATATATTCAAAACGGAAGCGGACACGATTTCCGTGCTGGCAGAGATTCTATATAGGAAGACCAAGGGAAATCCATTTTACATCAAGCAGTTTCTTAGGCTGTGTCATTCAAAAGGCTATCTGAAGCTGGATATGGACACCGGAAGCTGGAGCTGGAGGGAGGCTGAGATACGGGCCTGCCCCGCCCAAGAAAATGTTGTGGACTTCCTGACGGAAAATCTGAACCAGTTTTCGGAGGAGACAACATCCCTTCTGTCCTATGGCGCCTGCATCGGGCAGAGCTTTTCTGCGGAGGATCTGTCCTCTGTCTGCGGCCTGCCGGAGCGGGAGATCAACCGCAGGATGATTGCGGCAGTAGAACAGGAGGCAGTGTATCCCGTCGGAAAGGATGGGAAAAACGGCCGGCAGACCATGTATCAGTTTGCCCACGACCGGTTCCAGCAGGTGTTCTATACGGTCCTGTCCGAGAAGGAGCGGTCAGATGTCCATTACCGGCTCGGTAAGCGGTATGAGGAATGCTCACGCGCCGCGGACGACCTGGACGAACGGGTATTTGAAATAGCGGACCACTATGCCAAAGGTCTGGGGGAAGCAAAGGCCCCCAAAGAACGGCGCCGGATTCAGGAATTCCTGCTTGGTACGGCACACCGGTGCGGACTCGTGTCCGCCTTCGATACGGCGGAGCGGTATCTTAACCTGCTGCTCTCCCAGCCGGAGCCTAAGTGTCCGGAAAACCGCCCGTTCCTCACCAAAATCTACATAGAATATCATGCGGCGCTGTGCAATCTGGTCAAAGAGGAAGAATGTGACCGGATCTATGGGATGCTCTGCCAGCTGGTGACGGAGCCTTTCGAGCTTGCAGACAGCTGCTGCCTGCAGATTTCAAGCTTCTCCAACCGGGGCCGGTATGAGGACGCCTTTGAAATCGGGCTCGCCCTGCTTGGGCAGATGGGGGTCTCCTTCCCCGGCAAAAATGTCAAGCGGACTCTGGAGCGTGAAATCGCATCCTTTTATCAGGAGCAGGAGGCCCTTGGAGCGGAAGGTATCCTGAGCCTCAAAGAAGCCGAAGACCCGGTGGAGGCCGTAATCAGTAAATTGTTATGCCGCCTGTGCGGCCCGACCATTTTCTTTCATCCCGATTACTCCTACTGGACGGTACTTACGGCTGTACGGCGCATGTTCCGGCATGGCTATACTCCCCATGCCCTGCAGATGTATTCCAACCTGATGATGCCTCTGGGGGAACTGCGAGGGGATTACCGGACGGCTTACGCGGCCGTCAAGTCGGCGGTGCCTCTGGCCGAAAAGCACCAGTACAGGGAGGTAATCCACTCCATCTACTGTATGTTCGCCCTCCATACCGGCCATTGGTTCGAAGATGTGGTCCATGAGATTCCATATGCGAAGGAGTCCATCAGGGGCAACGCCCAGATGGGTGATTTTGAATACGCCTGCTACGGTTATTATGGGCTCATGATGGCGGTCATGGATAGTGGAACCCATGTGGAGGAGCTGTGGAGTGAGGTACAGGCCGGAGTCAAGTTCGCAAAGAAGACCGGCAGCGACCATGCGCTGGGGAGCTTTTTGAGTTTTCAGCAGCTGTGCAGGAGCGTCCGCGGAGAGCTCTCCCTCACCGGAAGCTTTGACGGGGAGGGATTTTCCGAACAGGCACATCTGGAACGGTTTTCCCACAACCTGCAGGCAATCAGCTATTACCATGTCATCCGGGCCCTGTCGGCAGTTATCTACCGGGATTATCCCACGGCCTTCCGGCTGTGCCAGGATGCGCTGCCCCTGCTCCCGTATGTCTCCAGCTTTTACAATGTGGCGCTTCACAATTTCCTGTATTCCCTGTCCATCTGCCAGATTCTGGAGACCGGGGACTATGAGCCTGAGGCAAGGCAGCCGCTTCTGCGTGTTCTGGAGGAAAACCAGAATTGGCTGAAGCAACGCAGCAGTGATGCGTTCTGCAATTACGGCCACCTTTATCTTGTAATCGAGGCGGAGCGGAAGGTGGCGCGGGGCCGTACCGGAGAGGCCCTTAAGCTCTATGAAGAGGCCCTGCAGGCCGCGGAAAAGCATGGACGCAGCCTTCATCATGCCATCCTCTGCGATGTGGCCGCGCTGCGCTATGAGAGGCTGGGGGTCAAGTCATCGTCCAGACATTACCTGACAGATACCTACCGGCTGTACGGCCATTGGGGGGCAGAGGGCAAGTGCGCCCGGATGCGGCAGGACTACCCGGAGCTGGCGGGCCTATGGAAGAATGACAGCCGTCAGAATACCCTGTCTGAAGATTCTATCCACACCACCGCTTCGCTGGATATGCGCTCCGTACTGAAGGCATCTCAGGCTATTTCGGAGGAACTGGAGCTTAAAGGCATTCTGGAGAAGCTGATTCACAGTCTTCTGGAATGTGCGGGAGCCCAGCATATCTATTATCTGAGCCGGACGGATTCCGGGTATGAGATTCAGTCGGAGGGCCACTCCGGAGCCAAAGACGTATGCATCGTATCAAAGCGGCAGGCAAAGGACCGTGATATTCCGCTGAGCATCGTATCGTATGTGGAGAGAACACTGGAGGCCGTGATTCTCGATGACGGCGAGAACTCCAGAGTCTTCGGGAAGGACATCCATATCAAGGAGAATCGGTGCAAGTCGGTCCTGTGCATGCCCATCCTCAGCAAGGGGGAGATAAAGGGCATCCTCTATCTGGAAAATAATCTGGCTTCGGGCGTCTTTGACCAGCGGAGAAAGGAAAACCTGATGCCCATTGCGGCACAGCTTGCCATATCTCTGGAAAATGCCTATTTATATGAGCATCTGCGCTTTCTGGTAGACGAGCGGACGAAGGCGCTGCAGGAGGAAATCAAGGTGCGCAAACGGGCGGAGGAAAAGCTGGCCCATATGGCAAATTATGACGCACTCACCGGACTGCCCAACCGCAGACTGTTTCATAAGATCTTGTCCCGGCTGCTTCTGGAGGCGGAAACAAGCGGACATCTGCTTGCCGTCCTCTATATGGATTTGGATGGATTTAAAGAGATTAACGATACCTACGGCCACGATAAGGGTGATCTGGTATTGGAAGAGACAGCGAGACGGCTGATTCGTGCCGCGCGCGGCAGCGACATCGTGTCCCGTATGGGCGGCGACGAATTCGTTCTGCTGCTGGCCCGAATCACGGAGGACGAAGAGATCCGGCAAGTCTGCGAACGGATTCTCTCTGAAATCAGGCAGCCTTTCCAGATCTCAGAGGACCTGTTTGTGGAAATGACCGCGAGTATTGGAGTCAGTGTCTATCCAAGAGACGGTCAGGACGAGAAGAAGCTTCTCTCCTGCGCCGACCAGGCCATGTACAGGATTAAAAAAAGTGACAAAAATTATTACACGTTTACAGAGCCTCCTTCTGAAGCACAGGAGAGCCCTTGAAAAACAAACCGGCAAGCGGCCGGCATGATAAAGACCATTGCCGGCCATGGAAAGGATTTTAAAAAAATGGAAAAATTAATGACAGCCTGGGAGACGTTTCAGGCTTTTTGCAGCGCCTGGTTCGAGCGGAGAAGCGCAGAGGAGGTCTATCCCTTTTTAGGCGATGAGTTCTGCTTTGTAGGCACCGGGGAGGACGAGTTCGCCCACAGCCCCAAGGAGATGAGAGAATATCTGGAACGGGACATTCAGGAAATCCCTGAACCCTTCACGGTGGAGCTTACGCTCTTTCAGGAGCAGAAAATAGCCGCGGACATCCGCAACCTGTCCGTGGGAATGGTCCTCAGTAATACGCAGTACCGCTGGCGGCTGCGGGGATTCTTTACTCTGGTCCGGCAGCAAAAGTTCTGGCGGCTTCGCACCCTGTGGTTTTCCGAGCCCAGCAGCAGCCAGCAAGGCGAAGAGCACTATCCCCAAACTCTGGTGATGGAAAACATGGTCAGGCAGCGGCAGAATCTGCTTAACGACTCCCTGCCCGGAGGCATGATGGGCGGGTATATTGAAGAGGGCTTCCCCTTTTATTTCGTCAACAATCGTATGCTGGAGCATCTGGGCTATGCGGACGAGGCGGAATTTGTCGCCGACATCAGGGGGCTGGTGACAAACTGCATGCACCCGGACGACCGGGCCATGGTGGATGCCGAGGTAGACAGCCAGATGGCCGGGGGCGGCCAATACGTGGTGGAATACCGCATGAAGAAGCAGGACGGCTCCTACATCTGGGTCCATGACATGGGGCGCAAGATTACGGCTGAAAACGGCAAACCGGCCATTATATCGGTGTGCATCGACATCACCGCACAGAAAATGGCTCAGGCAGAGGTCATGCACCTGTACAACAATGTCCCCGGCGCGGTATTCCGCTGCCGGTATGACGAAGGTTTTTCCGTCGTCAGCGCCAACGACGGCCTTTACAAGTTTCTGGGCTATACCAGAGAGGAATTCGCCGCTCTGGGAAACCGGATGTCCAAGGTGGTCCATCCGGAGGACCTGAATTCTGTGCAGGCTAAGCTGGAGCTGGACCGGGACCGCGGCGGCACAGTTCAGGACGAGCACCGGCTGGTCTGCAGGGACGGCAGCGTCAAATGGGTGTCTCTTAAGGCCCAGCGGCTCACAGAGGATGACGGAAATCAATATTTCTACGGCGTCTTTGTGGATATTACAGAGGAAAAGCAGGTACAGGCGCGGGTCAGGGAACTCTACGAGAAGGAGATGGCCTATTTTGCCCAGACAGCTTCTGCGGAAGGGAGTAATCAAGGGCGGCTTAACATCACGCTGGACTATGTGGAGAGCTACCAGTCCACCGCAGGTCTGGCACTCTTCCGGCGGGGGGATTCCTATGGGGCTGCCGTAGAACGGCTGGCTGACTCCGCCGTGGACCCAGAATATGGCCATTACATTCATTCCGTACTTAACCGTACTTGTGTGTTAAACGATTTTTCCAATGGAAAAGCCGATTACCACTTTGAATTTCTCCGCAAAAAGAAGAACGGCGGGGTCTTTTTATGCAGCACCAGCTTCCGCCTGCACACCAACCCGGAAAGCGGAGACGTCATCGCCTTTTTCTACACCCTTGATGTGACGGAGCAACGGATGCTGGAACGGATGCTGGAGCGGGTTTCCAGTCTGGATTACGACGTTATTACGGAGATTGATCTGACGAGCGGCGCCTACCGTCTGGCGGTCTGCGGCAGAGAGTGGAATCCCAGCATCCCTCTGGAGGGGAATTTTCAGGAAGAAATCCGCCGGGTGGCGGACTGCTGTATGGATGAGGCGGAGCAGCGGGAGTTTTTGGAGAAGCTGGATCCGGCGTACATGCGGCGTGAGCTTGCCCGGCAAAGCTCCTACACCTTCGTGCTGGAGCTGCGGCAGAACGGCCAAAAACGGATCAAACGATTCCAGATATTCTACATCGGCGAGGAGCTGGGACGGGTATGTATGACCCGGGCCGATGTGACGAACATCGTCCGGCAGGAACAGCAGCAAAAGGAGGCGCTGGCTGCTGCCCTTGCCGCAGCGGAGCAGGCCAACGCGGCGAAAACAGACTTCCTCTCCCGCATGAGCCATGAGATCCGCACTCCCATGAACGCTATCATCGGAATGAGCGCCATCGCCGCCCAAGCCGTCGGAGACGACGAGCGGGTGGCCGAGTGCATCTCAAAGATCGGCATCTCCTCCCGGTTCCTGCTCTCTCTCATCAACGATATTCTGGACATGAGCCGGATCGAGAGTGGAAAAATGCTGCTCAAAAATGAAAAAATCCCCACGGAGGACTTTATAAACGGCCTCAATGCCATCTGCTACAGTCAGGCTGCGGCAAAGGGCGTGGAATACGAGTGCATCGTCGATCCCACCCTGAACGATTTTTATACCGGGGACGCCATGAAGCTGCAGCAGGTGCTTCTCAACATCCTGTCCAACGCCATTAAATTTACCGGCGAGGGCGGCAAGGTCACCTTCTCGGCAGCACTGCACAGGAAGAGCAGGAACGGCGCTACGCTGCGCTTTATCGTCAACGATACGGGCGTGGGCATCAGCGACAGCTTCCTCCTTCACCTGTTCGAGCCCTTCTCTCAGGAATCCATCGGTACCACCGCCCAGTACGGCGGCACCGGTCTTGGACTGTCCATCTCGAAAAACATCATCGATATGATGGGCGGCAAAATCACCGTACGCTCCATCAAGGGCATCGGGTCTGAATTCACGGTGGACGTTAAGCTTGGCATCACGGAGGAGGAGCTGCTCCGCCACAACAGGAAAAAGACGCTCCCCAATTTTTCCGCCCTGAAGACTCTGGTGGTGGACGACGACGTGGCGGTATGCGAAAGCGCCGTGGACACACTCAAGGAAATGGGAATCACCGCCGAATGGGTAGACAGCGGACGCAAGGCCATCGAACGGGTGCAATCGATGTGGGACACAGGAAAGCATTACGATATGATCCTCATCGACTGGAAGATGCCGGATATCGACGGCATTGAGACTGCCCGGCGCATCCGGGCCATCGTGGGGCCGGAGGTCACCATCATTATTATAACAGCCTATGACTGGGCTTCCATCGAGCACGAGGCCACCTTGGCAGGCGTCAATCTGCTGATGAGCAAGCCCATGTTCAAGTCCTCCCTGATCTCCGCCTTCTCCAAGGCGCTGGGCGAAAAAGAGGAAATCAGTGCAGGGAATAAGCCTGCGGTCTTTGATTTTACCGGACGCCGGATCCTTTTGGTAGAGGACAACGCCATCAACACCGAAGTAGCCGTGGCCCTGCTTGAGAGCAAAGGCTTTACCGTGGACACGGCGGAAAACGGGCTGCGGGCAATCGAGCTGTTCAGCAAAACGGAAGCAGGCTTTTATGACGCCATTTTGATGGATATCCGGATGCCCCAGATGGATGGGCTGGCGGCAGCCAATAATATCCGCCACATGAGCAACGCCGACGCCAAAACCATCCCCATCATCGCCATGACCGCCAACGCGTTTGACGACGACATGGAAAAGAGCAAGGCGGCCGGCATGAATGCGCATTTGGCCAAACCCATTGAACCGGAGCGGCTGTATCAGGTCCTCTATGACTTTATTCTGGGGCAGGAGGAGGAATAGAAAATGACAGATCTAAAAGAAGTCTTTCAGAAATACGGTGCGGACTATGAAACCACAATGGCCCGATTTATGGACAGCGAACAGATGTATTTGAGAATACTCGCCATGCTTCCGCGGGATGAAAATCTGCATAAACTGGACCAGGCATTACAAGCCGGCGACTACCAGGCCGCTTTTGACGCGGCCCATGCATTAAAAGGTATGGCCGGCAACCTCGGCCTGGCACCGTTTTATCAGGCGGTCTGCGATATCGTGGAACCGCTGCGAGCCGGGGGAAAGCTGGATTACTCTCCCCTGTTTCAGTCTGTTCAGAAGGAGTATGAACAGGCCGCAGCTTTGTTGGAGCTGCTGAAATAAAAGAAAATATCCGGTTTAAACCGTTGCTTCTTATTCTCTCCGCCTCTGCCTTCGTGATAATCCTTTGCCTCACCATGCTGTCCAGGACCTGCCCCGCCCGTCTCCTGGCCGCCTCCTTGTCCGTATCCGGAGAGTAAAGAGATGGTGCATTTGGAACTCCTGCCAGCATAGCCGACTCATAATCGGTCAGTTTTGACGGCTCTTTTCCGAAATAGCCCATAGACGCCTCGTATATGCCATAATAGCCACTGCCGAAATAGACGGTATTGGCATAGAGCTCAAAAATCTCCTCCTTTGTATATTTGGATTCCACCTCCAGTGCTGCAAATACTTCTGCGAACTTCCGTTCCATCTTTTTATCTTCTGTAAACAGCAGGTTCTTGACAAGCTGCTGGGTGATGGTGCTTCCGCCTTCCACGAATGCTCCTGCCTTTATATCAGTCCACGCGGCACGGGCAATTGCAAACGGATCAATCCCGCAGTGGTCTTTGAACCTGTGGTCTTCCGTACATATAGCCGCCTTGATATAAAACTGCGGCAGTTCCATACATGTAGTATATTCTTTTACACCGCGGATGTCCCTGATTCTTTCATCCAGCGATTTTGCCGCTATCGCTTCCCGATACAGCCCATAACCTTTCCCAGCGTAAAATATACCGGTTCCCATCATTATACAGAGCAGAACAAGCAGCAGTCCAAAAGCCGCTTTTCTTATACGGTGCCGTGTTTTTCGCTTTCTCTTCATGTCCTCCATCCCTTCCCGGCTGCCTGCAGAGGTTTAAATAATGTCATCCCGAAGTGCATCAATAATGTTCTCTTTCTTTATCTTGCTGACAGCGTACAGCATTGTAATGAAGATGACCAGGAACACGCCCAAAATGCTGGCTCCGATGCTGGACCATGGAAATGTATACCTGACCTGCCCGCCGCCAGCGTCCAACCCTACATAGATAAGCCATGACAGAATCCCGGCAGCAGGAAGGCCGATAAGCATGGTCCGATATCCATAGAGTGCACACTCGAAGCGCATCATCTTATTGAAATCCCGGTCGGACATGCCCACGGAACGCAGCATGGCAAGCTCCCGTCTACGCAGCTTGATGTTGGTAGCGATAGTGTTGAATACATTCGCGACTGCAATCAGCGTCATCATAATGACAAAGATGGCTGTAAACAGATTGACGACAAATAATATATTCCGGTTTTCCTCAAGCAGCTGATGGACATTATATAAGGTATACCCGGCGGTAACGCCTGTCCCGTCGATTATCGCCTTCATCTGCTCCACAGACTTTCCCGGATTATCTGACCAGAATGTCAGGCCCAGCTTCTCAGGGGCACTTAGCATATCAAACTGGGACTTCATGCTGTAAGGGACGACCGCCATGAAAGTGTATCCCTTCACTTCAGACGGCTCCACCGGCGGAGGATCCAGCGGATACGTATCTGCAAATGTCGCATGGATTGTCTTAGACTGTCCGCCGGATGGCGCGGCAAGCTTAAGATCCGCGGAGCGGCTTTTGAATAAATCCTCGCTCGCTGTCTTTTTACCTACGACAATAACATTTCCATCCTGCCCGCTGCCATTTACCGCCGGCAGGTCCAGGCTATCAACGAATTCTTTGTAGATGCCATCTTCAATGAACTGGACATCCATCTTAAGATCTGCTGTCTCACCAGTCTCATCCATACCGGAAGTCTCCTGGCAGCTGTCCCAGAATTCCCTGGTAAGGCTGCTTTTGTCCACCTCGCAGGAATAAGTGGCGAGCGCCTGATAATTGCTTTTGGTGATTCCATCCGCTCTCTCCAGATCGTCATAGAGCCGGAGCACGTCATTTTCTTTCATATCTTTCGTATAGAATAAGATATCACCGTCGATTTCCACAGACGACCGTTCTCCTATCTGGCCCAGATAGGTCCGGAATGCACCTGCAGACACGAACAGCACGACGCTTAACGTAAGTGACAGGACGATGCTTCTGTAACGCCGCTTATTTCTCTTAAAGTTCTTTATCGCAAGCATTCCTTCCAGGCCGTACACGCGCCTCATGAATCTTGATGTCTTGATAGCTCTCGCTTCGACTTTCACTTCATTCGTCTGCCGGATGCACTCCATCACCGGCATAGCGGCTGCTTTCCTCGCCGGAATATAGGCTGATATCAAAATAGTAGCCAGGCTGATAACTGCTGCTGCCACAAGGGCTGGAATCGATACCTTCAACGTCAGCTGTACGTTGTCATACAGAATGTTTGTGAAGTTCTTGGATACCAGCGAAAGAACAAGCCAGATGCTTGGAATGCCAATGAGCATACCAAGCGGAATACCGACAGCACCGATGCAGAACCCCTCAAACAGAACAGAATTACGCAGCTGCTTTTCCGTGGCCCCTGCGGACATAAGAATACCGAACTGGTGCGTCCGTTCGTTTAACGATATATGGAACGAATTATAAATCAGGAACACGGAACCGAGCATCACAAGTGCTACCAGTATGCCCCCGGCCGCATAGAGCAGCGCATTAAACAGCTTATCATCCGAAAAACCCATGAAACGCAGTACATCATCATTCAGGAAATAATCATGCCCTTCTGCAACCTCTTCTGCATATGCATGGACCTCTGCCGGGTTCTTCAGCGTGACAAAGGTACTGAAGCCGTGTGACGAAGCTTCTGCATCTGCCTTTGTTATCAACGTATAGCCGGGAGCTGCAATCTCTTCAAAAGCAGGCCTCTGACAGATGCCTGTGACGGTGTATGTCCGCTCTGTTTCCACATCCAGCGTCTCTTTCCCGGGGACATACGCGTCATGCTGGTTCAGCGTTCCCCCTTTGTTCTGCCTCGTTCCCACAGATAGAGTCAGCGTATCGCCGACCGATATCCTGACGCCGCCGTTCGAGGCAACATGGGCCGGTACCAGAATCTCCTTGCTGTTTTCCGGCAATCTGCCTGTAATCAGAGACACGGGCAGTGTGTCAAAGGTCTTGTTGTCGAAACCTGCGATAAACAGGTATGGCTTGTCGGGATTTATGCCGTCTTCGAGCGCGGCATAGCCTATATTCTCAAATGAAGCCACATTGGCAGCCCTGCCGTCTTCTGCCTGGCTGTCCGCAAAAGAGGCATCCGAATCGGTAAATGCGACATGCCAATCCCCGTATTTTGCAATCGCTCCATTTATGACATAGCTCTGCAAAGATACGGCAAATGTGGCGACGGCCGTAATCATAGCTGCGGACAGCGCTACCCCGATGATTGTGACGAAGGTCCGTGTGCGGCCTTTCTTCAGCCCCTGGAACGCAACTTTATGAAAGATGTTCATCATCTCGACACCTGCCTCTCGTCCCGCACTATTCTCCCATCTGCGATGGTGATGATGCGGTCCGCCTGTAAGGCGATGTTCTCGTCATGGGTGACGAGAATCAAAGTCTGTCCATACTTCTGGTTGCTTTCTTTCAGCAGACGGATGATTTCCTGTCCGTTACGGCTGTCCAGGCTTCCTGTCGGTTCATCGGCCAGGCAGACCTGGGGCGCGTTCATCAGGGCACGGCCGATGGCGACGCGCTGCTGCTGGCCGCCGGAAAGCTGATTGGGCAGATGCGCTTTCCTTTCTTGCAGGCCGAGAAGTTCCAACAGATCGTTCAGCCGTTCTCTGTTCACTTTCCGCTTATCCATCAGAACCGGCAGCGTTATATTCTCGACCACGTTCAATGTAGGTATGAGATTGTGGAACTGATAGATGAGCCCGACCTGCCGCCTGCGGAAAACAGCCAGATTCTCATTGCTCTGGGCATATACATCCTGCCCGTTCAGATACACCTTTCCTCCCGTCGGCACATCCACGCCGGCAATGGCATGAAGCAGTGTGGACTTGCCGGAACCTGAGGAACCGATGATTGCGGTAAACTCCCCTTTTCCGATAGTAAGCGATACATGGTCCAATGCAGTGACCTGGCTATCACCTTTGCCGTATACCTTGCACAGATCTGCAACTCTTAAAAACTCCATTATGTGAGCCTCCTTCTATAAATCTGTCCAATTCCTGCCTGTGAATCCGGCCGGTCCTGAACTTACTCATATAATAGAACAGTACCCTTACATCTTCGTGACTTTTTGGTGACTGATTCGTCACTTAGGGAATCGAATCGTAAATAAGGCCCCGCCCTGGGGATGGTTTCTTGCGGTTACCGTCCCGCCCTGACGGGTGATGATCGTCTTGCACAGGGCCAGCCCGATGCCATATCCTGACGCATCAGAATTCTTTCCACGATAAAACCTGTCAAAGAGATGGGGCAAGTCTTCTTTCTCGATGCCCTTCCCGCTGTCACGGAGAGTAATCTCCGTATAGAGGGGGGTATCGGAACAGCCAATATCTATCTTGCCGTTATCGCCCGCACCTTCGATACAGTTTTTCAGAATGTTCTGCACAGCTTCCGAAAGCCACCCTGAATCGCCTGACACCACCGTTCCTGCCGGCACGTCCGTCCGCACCTGTATATCGTGCAGTTCCATTGATATCTGGAACGGGCGCAGCGAAGCATCTATGAGGCTTTCCACGTCAACCGGCCCAATACGGAACACTACGATGCCTGCGTCCAGACGGGACAGCTTGAGCAGGGAAGTGATGAGCCATTCCATCTGGATAAACAGTTCCTCCGTCTCCCGGAGCAACGCTTTCCGCTCCTGTTCTACCGGGTTATTCTTCAACAGCGACAGGATGAGGTTTGCGGAAGTAAGCGGCGTACGAAGCTGGTGCGCGATATCGGCAAGAGATTCCGCCAGATGGCTCTTCTCTTTTTTCAGGGCCTCGTTCTGTTCCCTGATACGCAGCGTCATTTTGGTGATTTCACTTTGGAGGATGGAAAGCTCTCCTTCTTCTGACTCACTGATATACAGATAATCTGCATTATGGAGCACGAGGTCGATCTGGTCGGAAATCTGTGCGATGCTTTTGTACCGGGCCCTTGTGAATGTAAAAAATACGGCACCAAAGGCGGCGGCGGAAACAAGGGCCATGATTCCGGCCGCCGGATTGATGAAGAATCCCATCGCAGCTGTAGCGGCAGCTATGATGGAAAACAATACGGTAAGCCGTCGGATCTCTCTATTGCGAAACATAGCTGCCTCCCAGCCTGTAGCCTATGCCCCTGACAGTCAGGATGATATGCGGATCTGCAGGGTTATCCTCAATCTTTTCCCTCAGCCGCTTGATATAAACCGTCAGTGTATTATTATTGACAAATTCGCCTGCAGCATCCCATAATTCATCCAACAGTCTGTCCCTCGTGACAATACTCTCAGGATTGTTGATAAAGACAAGGAGCAGGCGGTATTCCAAAGCGGACAGGAAAACCTCTTTGCCGTCTTTTTTTACGATTCCGCCCGCCGTATCTACAGAAAGCCCGCATATTTCAAACGCAGACGGGACCCGCCCTGATTTGCGCAGGGCGGCTTCTATCCGGGCAACCAGTTCGCGCGGCCTGAAAGGCTTGGTGATATAATCGTCCGCGCCCATGTTAAGTCCGGTCACAACACTCGCCTCATCTCCGGATGCCGTCAGAAAGATGACCGGTATATCCTGCGCCTGCCTGATCTCGGTGCAGACCGCAAAGCCATTGCCGTCAGGCAGGGATATGTCCACCAGGGCCAGATCGAATCTGTCCTCCGCAATCATTCCGGCAGCTTCTCTCTGTGTAGAGGCACGGCTGACCAGGAAGCCTTCCGAGCGCAGCAGCCGGGCAAGATTTTTCGCGATTTCTCTATCGTCCTCGACCAAAAATATCTTTTTCATATATTATTATCTCCTTTGAAACGTTAAACACTATTATATCCCAACAGTATCGATAAGACAATGTCATCCGCTTCCAGGAGCAGAAGGTAATGATCTAGCTGAGTATCTTTTTCAAATCCTGCTCCGGCGTGCTTATCGAAGAGATATCGTAGTTGTCCACGAGATAACCTAACACGTTGTCGGAAAGGAAGGCAGGCAAGGTCGGTCCCAGATAGATATTCTTAATCCCGAGATGCAGCAGCGTAAGAAGGATGCAAACTGCTTTCTGCTCATACCACGATAGTACCATGGACAGCGGCAGTTCGTTAATTCCACAACCAAATGCGTCTGCCAGAGCAGCCGCCACTTTAATGGCACCGTAGGCGTCATTGCACTGGCCCATATCCATTATCCGCGGGAGGCCTCCTATCGTTCCCAGATCCAAATCATTAAAACGGTATTTTCCACAAGCCAGGGTAAGGATTATAGAGTCCTCAGGCGTCTGCTTCACTAATTCCGTATAGTAGTTCCTGCCCGTGCGTGCGCCATCGCATCCTCCGACCAGGAAGAAATGACTGATTGCGCCACTCTTCACCGCGTCGACCACTTTGTCCGCCAGTCCTAATACTGCACCATGTCCAAAGCCCGTCATCAGTTCAGTCCCTCCGTTGATTCCTGTCATCTCGACATCCGCAGCATACCCGCCGAGTGCCAGCGCCTTTTCTATCACCGGAGTAAAATCTTTATCTTCTCCTATGTGCACCATCTCAGGATATGATACGACCTCTGTCGTAAAGATGCGGTCCGCATAGCTTTCTTTTACAGGCATGAGGCAGTTCGTCGTAAATAGGACAGCTCCCGGTATGTGGTCGAATTCCTTCTGCTGGTTCTGCCATGCGGTGCCGAAATTACCCTTTAGCTGTGGATACCTCTTCAGTTCTGGATATGCGTGGGCCGGAAGCATCTCGCCGTGCGTGTAGACATGTATCCCTTTATCCACTGTCTGCTCGAGTAGAAGCTTCAGATCCTTCAGATCATGCCCCGTAATTACGATAAAAGGACCCTTTTCCATCTTCGTCGTCACCTTAACCGGAACAGGTGTCCCATATGTCTGCGTATTGGCCCGGTCCAGAAGCTCCATGCAACGAAGGTTGGCCTCTCCGGTCTCCAGCACTATCGGAAGCAATTGCTCCATGGTCATGTCATAACTGATAACTGACAGTGCTTTATAGAAAAATGCATTTACCTGTTCATCTTCGTATCCAAGCACAAGCGCATGGTACGCATAAGCAGCCATCCCTCTTATGCCAAATAGAATAAGCGACTTCAAAGACCGGATGTCTTCCTGGTCATTCCACAGGCGGTTCATATCATAGTCATCCATATTCCCGCATTGGGCGAAACAGGCTGCGCAATTCGGCACGATTCGTTCTTTTTCCCTTTTTACCTTTTCAATCATTTCTTTCAATGTGCCATCATGAAAGCTTACATTCGTTACTGTCGTAAACAGTCCCTCGATGATAAATCTCGTCGTCTCTTCCCCCTGCAGGTCATTCCCGCATGCTTTCGCAAGGCCGATCAAGGCCCCTGTCAGCTCATCCTGCAGCCTTGCCGTAACAGAGCCCTTTCCGCATACGCCTGCATTTCCGGTACATCCGCTGCAGCCTGCCGTCTGTTCGCATTGAAAACAAAACATCTTATTATCCATCTTTCATCCTCCTTGTATCTCTGCCTTATTGCTTTTATGAGGAAATTATATTATAATAAAACCAACATTTCAGTTGTAATTACAACATATTGAGGATTATTATGATGAATAGATATATACCATTGCTTCAGAATACAAAGATGTTCAGCGGAATCGATCCACAGGAGATAGACGCTATGCTGAGCTGTCTGTCAGCTAAAATTCAAAAATACGACAAAGGTTCCTATATTATCCGCACCGGGGAACCGGTGGATGCTCTCGGAATGGTGTTATCCGGCTCTGTCCTGATTATAAAAGAAGATTTTTGGGGGAATCGGTCTATCATCTCTGAAATACTACCGGGAACTATCTTCGCGGAGGCTTATGCCTGTCTGCCTGATATGCCGATTGAGGCAAGTGCAGTGGCAGATTCGGATGCAGAGATTATGTTCTTCGACATCAGAAGGATATTGACGGTCTGCACTTCAGCCTGCACCTTCCACACGAGGCTCATACAGAACCTGCTGGCAGCTATCTCAGCGAAAAATGTAGCGCTCACGAAAAAGATGGAACACCTGACGAGACGCACGATACGGGAACGGCTGCTCTCCTATCTGTCCGCGGAATCGCTGAAATACGGCTGCTCCACCTTCGAGATTCCTTTTAACCGACAGCAGCTGGCGGATTATCTGTCCGTAGATCGGAGCGCCCTGTCCAATGAGATAAGCAAGCTTCAGGCGGAAGGTATCATCGTATGTAAAAAGAATAGGTTCTCGATGCACAAGGGGAAAGTATAAGCGAATTAGTCTGCGGATGCATCAGGGCATCGACCGGCCGGCTTTCCGCCGGCGTCCGGTTTACTTAACCCCTACCACTTCCTTAAGTGTTCTACGCAGCACGTCCACATCCACCGGTTTCGCCACATGGGCATTCATTCCGGCATCGGCAGCCGCCTTCACATCCTCTGCAAACGCATTGGCAGTCATGGCGATTATCGGTATCCTGGCGGCATCGTCACGTTCCATACGGCGGATGGCACGTGTAGCCTCATAGCCATTCATCTCCGGCATCTGTATATCCATGAGGATTGCATCGTATGTATCCGGCCCGGCGTCCCGGAACGCCTTTACCACCTGCTGCCCGTTTTCTTCGACGACCGTTTCCGCTCCATACATTGCCAGCAGTTCACACAGTATCTCTGCATTGATCTCATTGTCTTCCGCGACAAGAAAGTGCATCCCTTCAAATACGCCGGCCTCTGCCACGCCAGATCCTGACAGTTTTCTGTCAGCTCCTGCAGCTTCATGATCCATCTCTGCATGTTGGAATTCCAGCTCTACCTGGAAACGGCTTCCCTTGCCTGGTGAGCTGTCCACATATATCTCTCCTCCCATGAGGTCCACGAGCCCCTTCGTGATACTCAGTCCCAGTCCTGTTCCCTCGATGCGCTGCGTGCCGTTGCTGCGCACGAACGGGTCAAACATATGTCCAAGGAATTCTTCCGACATCCCGACTCCTGTATCGCTCACGGTAAACCTGTAGCGCAGAGACTCCGGGCACCTTACGGGCGGAATCTCTTCTATGAGAAACTCCACGCTCCCGCCCTCACGCGTATATTTTACCGCATTGCTCAGTATATTGATGAGAATCTGGTTGATCCGCAGCGTGTCGCCGCAAAAATAGCTGTTTCGTATGTTTCCGGTCTTTATCTCGAACCGGAGGCCTGCTTCCCTTGCCTGCGGAGCAATGATGGCTGAAAGCCTCTCCAGCATCTCCGGAAGATATATTACCATATTGTTCATGGTAATCTGCGCACTTTCAATCTTGCTCATGTCCAGAATATCATTAATCAGGCTTAAAAGATGTCTGGAAGATATGGAAATCTTATCGAGGCAGTCTGCCACGCGGTCTTGTTCTCCCAGATGGGCTCTGGCCAGCATCGTCATCCCGATGATGGCATTCATAGGTGTCCGTATATCATGGCTCATAGCGGACAGGAAGTCGCTTTTAGCCTGGTTCGCTTCTTCGGCTAATACAAGCGCATTCTCCAACGCCTTCTTATTCCTCCTTTCAGCAGCCAGCATATCTGTCACATCTGCCCGCACGAGGCAGATTGTACTGTGGTTGAAATCCCCCCACATGACATTAATCTGCTTATACCGCTCTTCACCCTCGCGTGCGTATGGAAATAAAAAGTCGTATCCATTCTCTTCTTCCTCCAGCCTTCTCTTCATCGTCTCCGTCCGAAAGCTTTGATATACTTCATCCCGGTTCTCTTCGGTTCCATAATCCTTCACAAAGTCACGGACCCCTGCGTCGTAATCCTCGATAAAGTAAGGCTGCAGATTATTCAGTACCGTATCTCTCGTGTACATCGTAAAGCTGCCAGAACTGATGTCGATAAATCCGGCAAGCTCAAACGTGTACGCAATGACACGCAGCAGCGCCTGCTGTTCACGGATCGGCTCTGTAATGTCTGTCCTGGAAAGGGATACCCTGCCAATCCGCAGATCTACAGCAGATACGGTCAGGTTCTTCGTGCGGATATCTCCCTCCTTTTCACTCACCGAATAGGCAAAAGTATAAGAACGTCTGCTTTCTAGTTTTCTCCGTATATTTGCGGCATCCAGATTCTTCCTGAACCGTTCCCGGTCTTTCGGGACCACCCTCGATTCAAGCATCTCATCCACCCATTTAGAATGGCATCCTTTTTCCGGGGGCATGCCGCTTCCATTTTCGCCATATGACAGAATGTTATAAGTGTCCTCGTCCAGATCTATGTCCGCGATAAAATCATAACCGGAAGAGGAGAGCTGATGCATGATACGGTCCGCAACCGTCTGGCGGGTACTGTCCGTCACTGCGAGTACGCCTGTGACATCCCCGCTGTCCGGTGTGGATACAAGATTCATCTTAATCTGGACGTACCGCCCTTTCTTTTCCTCCGGCAGCTTCATAAAACACTCCATCTTCTGCTCTGTCTCGCCACGCGCGAACGCCTCCAGCGAAGGCTTGTTCAGATACCTGGCATAAAACTGCCGTCGTTCCTTCTCATCTACGATGAACCCACCGATTCCGGTGAAGAATTCATCCCTCACGGTACCGAACGTATCGAGAAGGCCTGAGCCTGTATAATCGCTGATTTCCAGAATCCTGTTCAGCGTCACATTGCAGTGGCCGAGAACAAGTGTATCCGCTCCGTGCGTATGGTAATGCTGCATGAGCATATCCTGATATTGGCGTCGCAGCTTCTCCTGTTCCTCACGCTCTTTTGTCATGTCCTGGAACATGGCGTAGATACGCCTTTCTCCCCCTTCATTCTCTATGAGGGACAGGTTGTTCTTCACCCAGACATAGCCGCCGCTTCCTTTCTTCAGACGATATATGATTTTCCAGCTTCGGGCTTCGCTGGCTATATATTCATTCATCTGTTCCGCCACATGTTCCCTGTCGTCAGGATGGACCCCTTCCATGGCGTCCTTCTTATACAGACGCCACGCCTCATCTGGTGTCATCTCAGTAATCGCCGCAAAGCCGTCGGATAAGAATTCCGGCGTCATACTGCCGTCTTTCTCATAGTGGACAACGGCGACACCTCCGGGAAGGTTGCTGAGAATCGTCTGAAAATACTGCTCCAGCCGTTCTTTCTCTTTCCGGGTCGTAACCTCCTGCGTGATATCACTGATAAATTTGACATATGCCGGTATCCCGTTCCAGACCGTCTCCCGGAAACGTGTGCTGTAATAACGCCCGGTACCCGGTACTGCCATCTCATGTTCCCGTCCGTCCGGACTATGGCTTCCAAGCGTACAGAACCCGCACACCTCATCCCTGCAGTGAAGCGCTTTGTAGCATTTCTCACCGAGACAGTCCCTGCTGCCGGCGAAAAGATCTTTTGATTCATTGACATAGAGCAGCTCATAATTTTCTTTTGCGATGACATAGATGCCGTCCGCCGTCTCATTAGCCATTTCCTGAAAGATACGGGTCTCTGCAGACATACCCGTAAATACGGCGTAAAACCGCGTAACATCCGCCAGCGGCCCCATCCGTCTGCCATTGAGATGGACCCATATGAGATTCCCGTTCTTATGCCGCGTTCGATAGGATACATCAAGGACCTCGCCGCTTAAAAGGGCTTCTGCTGCAGCTTTCATCACCCGCTCCCTGTCCTGCTCGTATATGATGTTCAGCGCATCCCCACGGATAATCTCTTCGTACTCCTTTCGTGTATGGCCAGTCAGCTCCATCACGCCATCGGAATAGAAGGTCGGAACAAACCGGTTCTCCACTACCTGGTAGCTGGCGATGCCGCCCGGAATCGAGTTGATGATATGACTCATCTCCAGCTGTGCTTCCTTAATCTCGGAAATATTGTGGAATACACAGTGGAGCAGAGGGCATCCATCTTCCTCTCCCATCCATTTGACCTGTGCCCGGACCCATACGATATGCCCGTCCCTGTGCTGCTTGCGGAATTCAATGCTGGCTATCCCGCGCGATTCTATGACCTCACGTGCCTTTGACACTACCATCTCCGTATCTTCCCGATAGGTCATCTCGGCGGCGTCACCTTTGACGAGCTCTTTGTATTCTTCCACTGAATAACCGGACAATTCCGGCACTCCGTCAGAGAAATACACTGTTTCAAATCTGTCTGAAACTTTATAGATTGCCACACCGCCTGGAATTGCGTTAATGATGTCCTGCATCTTTTCATTGGACGCCTTCAGCTCCTCTTCCAGCCGCCTGAAACGCTCTTCCTCTTTCTGCATCTGTTCCGCCCTCCTCAAATTATCCGCACTGTTTTAATGAATGTTATTCTCAAGAAACTCGTCCACGTTATCTATTGTCACTTTAAAATATGGTAGATAACAATATCTTTCATTCGTAAGTCCAACCTCATCCAGCTCCCCACCGGTTACAAGTGCCTCCGCCAGCTTTGCCATGGCTTCTGCCTGTCCTTCCTTGTCATTATATACCGTCCCGGCCAGACGCAGGCCGGCAACTGCTTCTAATCCCACATCCGTCCCATCGATTCCGAAGAACACCGGCAGGTTCGTCTCCGTATAGTTCAGCTTCTTATAGGCATCAAGCGCTCCAAGCGCCATATCGTCATTATTCGCCAGGACAAGTTCAATATCATTCCGATACTGGCTGATCATCTGCTCCATCCGGTTCTGCGCCTGTGCCCGGTTCCAGTTGGCAATCTGGTAGCCCTTTTTCTCAAGAACTATGCCATTCTCTCTCAGGCTTTCGACCGCTGTCTCCGTCCGGATAATTGCATCCTGGTGGCCCGGTTCACCTTCCAGCACCACATATTGGATCTTACCATCCCTATTGCGGTCAATCCGGCTGTCTGCCTTTATCAAATCGGCTGCCAGCTCGCCCTGCATCTGTCCCGACTGTCTTGCATATGCGCCAACATAGTATAGCTTGTCCCACTGCATCATATCCTCTGCAACCGGCTCCCTGTTAAAGAATATGATGGGCACGTCATATTCTCTTGCAAGGTCTATAATTTCTGACGGGTCGGCCCTGTCTACCAGATTGACGCACAGAACATTGCAGCCTGCATCGATAAGTTCCTTCACCTGGTCATTCTGGGTTTTCTGCAAACCGCCCGCGTCCTGGATTATCACCGAAGTCTCGAGGCCGTCCCGCTCGCACTTTTTAAGCTGCTCTTTAAAATCAGTGAGCAGCTCGCCTAAGAATGTATCGCTCTGGTCATAGTATGTGACTCCGACATGCACTTTCTCTGCCGTATCCGTCTCTGTCCTGCCGCAAGCGCATAACAGCCCGATACTTATGCACAGTACAATCCCTGCCGCTAGCATTTTTCTCATCTTCATTCATATACCTCTGGTTTTCTTCCTACTGGCTCATGGTAAAGAGAATTTCTTGATTTTCTTTCGAGAACAGTGTGTCGCTTCGGATGACCGTATACGAGACCGTGATATCCCGGGACCTTCGGAGACGATTCCCGAGACTTTCTGCAACCTCTGTCAGGCTCTGATACCCTACGTTGAATTCATCCGGAACCACGAGACATTCCACGTATCCTGCATCCAGATAATAAGCTGCTTCCGTAGAATTCCCGATACCATACACAATGGCTCCATGCAGATTATTGGCTGCAGAACATTCCCCGGCTGTTGTAAGGCTGTTGTCATCAAGCGCCACCACAAGATCCGCCTCAGGCTGGTCCTCCAGCGAAGCATCGCCGTCTTCCTCATATGCGCGCGCGGTCGTCCATTGAATCTTCGCACCTGCACCTTTTATACCATCTTTGAATCCCTGCTTCCGCTTTTTTGAAGCCTCCGAGTCCCCTGACTCCATCAGAATCCCTATGGTCTTTCCATCTAAATTCCCGTTATAATCGTTGAGCAGTTCCTCTGCCATTGCCTTGCCCATGGCATAATGATCCGGTTCCGTGGTTGGGAGCACAGAGGCGTCCCTCTCCTTGGTCGCAGCGTATCCTGCCTGCATGACAGGAATCCTGTTCCTGACCCTTTTTAACATCTCCTGCGTGTCCGGTCCCGGTACAGGCTGGACAATGACTGCGTCGGCTCCGTTCTCGATTTCGCTTTCTATGAGGCCTTTCTGTTCTTCTACCGTCAGCATCGTTTCGGTGTTGACGACCAGCAGTTCGACCTTTTGATCCGCTGCTGCCATTTTCAGCCCATATATGAAGGCCGCCCATTGATTGTCACCTGAATTCTGGACGATGACAGAGACCTTATCCATATCCCGCTCTGATTTTTCTGACAGAAGAAAGATTGCCATTGCAAGAACAATCGCCGCCAGAACTGCTTCTATCAGAATAAACACTTTTTTGTCATTCTTCATCGCCAATCTCCCTGTCATTCATTTCTTCCATGCTGAAGATATGTCCCTGTTCCAGAACTTTTTTATTTTCCTCTGTATACAAAACTGCCGGAAGGCGAATGAAAACCGTGGTACCCTCGTCCGGCTCGCTTTCGATAGCAAGGCCATACTCTTTTCCAAAGAGAATCTGGATACGGTTATTGACATTCACAAGTCCGACTCCGGAGCCATGTTTGTGAACCCGCTCACTGTCTGTCAGGACAAGCTCCGCTTCCTCCCTGGTCATGCCCATTCCATTGTCTGTCACAGCAAGAATCAGATCGCTGCCCTCCAGCCTGCCGGTCACCGTGATTTCCCCGCAGTCATCCATGCCGCTGACCCCATAGTTAATGGCATTTTCCAGTATCGGCTGCAAGATCAGCTTTACCGTACAATATCCATAGATGGCCGGATCCACATGAAATGATATGGAAAAAGTATTCTTATAACGAATCTTCTGTATATTCATATAGCTCTGTGCATGCTGCAGCTCATCCTTCACAGTGATTACCGTACTTCCTTTGGAGAGGCTGATGCGGAAGAGCTTCGCCAGCTGCGAAAGCATGAATACCGCTTCATTGTTCCGCTCCCCTTCCACCATCCATACGATCGACTCTAATGTATTATATAGAAAGTGAGGATTAATCTGGCTCTGCAGCGCATCAAGCTCGCTTTTCCTCCGTTCATTCTGCTCCAGGACAATCTTCTTCATAAGTGTGTCGATCTGCTCATACGAACGCTGTATCGAGTGGCCGAGATGCCGGATCTCAAGCGACCCGCCTATGTAGATTTCCGGCGTTTCCCCTGCCTCATATCCTTTGACCGAATCGTCAAGCTTTAAGATAGGGCTGGAAATCCTGACGGAAACGACACGGTTGATCACTACCAGCATCATGGCCATGAGGAGCACTAAGATGGCAATAAAATACCGGATACTGACCGTTCCGTGGGTGAACGTGGCATTCGGAATTACACCCACCAGCTTCCACCCGGTATAGCTGATCGTATTGACCACGACCTTACGGGATTCGCCTTCAAAACGTTCGTCATAGACGCCATCCTTGTAACCGGCAGCTGCTTTGCTGTTTTCATTGTATATCCCGTCGCTGATCTGTATCTGCCGCGGATGGTAGATGATCTGCCCGCTGCTGTCGCACAGATAATAATATTGTTCCGTATTAAGCGTATTGATCTGTTTCATCATACGTGAAATGCTGGAATAATCCATATCTACAAGCAGAACGCCCATCTGAGACACTCCATTGCCTGTCAGCTCCACGACACGGCTTAGAGATATGACCCAATAATAACGGAAGGTACCGTCATCAAACAGGTTCTGGATATGAGGGGTGGAAAAATGTACATTCTCCATCTCTTCCATCGCCTGCTTATACCAGTCCTGCCTTGTCACATCGGGATCCTCCTTCTGTGCCGCAACCGGTTCCGCCATCCGCAGACTCCCATGGTTGTTATAGATTGCAATGCTCCTTAAGTTGTCCCTGTTTGCCTCATATAGAAGATTCATCTTGGTCTGGATATCCTGATCCTGGCTTGCAAAATCATTTTCTTTTATGACATTATAATACGCAGCATCTGATATCTGCCTCATGCTGACAAGATAGTCCTCCAGATTTTCCCCTGTCTGTTCCATCAGCTTCTGTGTACTTTGTACTGTCTCCTGCCTGGATAAATTGGAGAATCTGATGTACATGACAATTCCAAGGACCATCATCAGAGAGAGCGAAATCAGGGAAAATGCAATCATAATCGTAGACTGGATCTCTCTCGGCTTTACTTTATTCAAACGCCTGAAATATTTATCTTTCACTTCTTCGTATGCTCCACTCTGTATTTGGACGGGGATACGCCAAACTGTCTTTTAAATACATAACTAAAATAATTCGGATCCGTATAGCCCACATTCTTAGCGATAATGTAATTCTTTTCGTCTGTTTCTATCAGCTGGCGGGATGCCTGTTCCATACGATATTCCGTCAGATAACCGATGAACGAATTCCCGGTCTCCTTTTTGAAAATGGTGGAAAAGTAAGAATTTGACACGCCCAGAATCTTACAGATGCTGTCCAGTGACAGTTCCTCATCCGCATAGTTGCTATGGACATGCTCCTTTGCCTTGCTCACGAATGATTGCGTGGAACTGCTCCGGGCACTCACCAGCCTGTCCCTAAAAGAAAGGCTCATCTTGGTGAGCCATCTCCCCATCACATCCGGTTCCAGATCGAGGAGTCGGCTGTACAGCTTCCTCATATCGCCAAGGCAGTCTTCCACATCCAGATTATTATTCGTTGCAAATTTGTATAATCCGCTGACCAGCTCCATAATCGCAATATGGTACTGCTGAAGGGATTTTGCCGAGACAGATAAATGCTCCAGATACGCGCCTGCGGCTTCGGTTATCTCCTGTGCCGGGCTGAGCCTAATCGCCTTAAAGAGGTTCGACAGCTTCCCATCGGTCATCGGTCCGGATCTGCCGATTTCCCGCGGAGCAACCTCTTTAATATTGATTGCCTTTGGCGCTCCATATATCACCCGGTACGAGACGGCCTCTCTTGCGCTGTCATAGGATAGCGGCAGATCCAGGATATTCTCGCATACCCGGCCGATACCCACCGTGACGACAGCTCCGATGATGCGCTCGGCATACCGGCAGAACCTGTCGCATTCATCCGTCAGCTCTGAAGCCTTTTTTTCGTCTTTCATCTGTACAATCAGGACCGTATTCCCGAGATAAGAGATGCATTTTGCCTGCCACTTCTTCCCCAGGTACTCCTCCGCCTGCTTCTGGACCGCGGTGGATAACAACAGGGGGTTCATATGCTCCGGCACATGGCTCGGCGAGGTATAGATTACAAGACAGCCAAAGAAAGGCCCGGAAAAAGCAATCTGGTAATCCGAGAGATACTTCGGAAGCTCTGCTTCTGTGATTCTCCCCTCGATCAGCGTGGAATAGAAGTTCGCCTGTAGAAGGGGCAGGGACTCCAGATAATATTTCTGCAACGTCTCCACGTTCCGTTTTTCACTGATTTCCTGATTCAGCTTCTCTTTCATCTGTATAAATACATTGGTCAGCTCCACGGAATTCACCGGTTTGAGCACATATTCCTCAACCTCCAGATGTACCGCTTCTTTCGCATATTCGAATTCATCAAAGCCCGTAAAGAGCAGTATCTTAGTCGCGGGCCATTCCGCTTTGATGTGTTTGCACAGCTCCAGGCCATCCATATAAGGCATCTTGATATCTGTCATAACGACATCTGGCTGGAATTCCTCCACCATCTCTAGCGCCTTCACCCCGTTATTGGCATATCCGATGACGGAAAAGCCGAGCCATTCCCAATTTATCTTCTTTATGATTACCTGGATGACTTCTTCCTCGTCATCCACCAAAAGCACTGTATATGTGTTCATCTTTTTCTCCGTAAGCGTGTACGTGTGACTTCATTCATTATACCAAACAGACCTATAACTGTAAATAGCGGCGCTCTCCCCCCAGGCAATACGAAAAGAGCCAGAACGATGTCTGGCTCTCTCGGAAACATTATCAGATTATTTTTTCTGGACATATTTGAGACAGTCAAGTGTTACTGCCACCAGAATGATGATACCGGAAAATACGAACTGAAGGTTCGTATCAATTCCAAGGATGGTAAGAGAATAGGTAAGGGCGGTGAAGATACATACACCGACTACCACACCTGATATCTTACCGATACCGCCGGTAAAGGATACGCCGCCTACTACGCAGGCCGCGATGGCATCCATCTCCCAGCCCTGTCCATAGGCTGCGGAACCGGAGCCGACCATTCTCGCACATTCCAGCCAGGAGCCAAATCCATAGAGGATTCCTGCCAGTACAAATGCGCCTACTGTTACAGCAAATACGGAAATTCCTGACACTGCTGCCGCCTCCGGATTTCCTCCGACTGCATACAGGTTCTTTCCGAATGTCGTCTTATTCCAGATGAACCATATGATTGCGATGGCTGCCACTGCCCATAATATGATCGTCGGGAAACTGTTCACCTTTGGTATGATCATATTCGGAATCGTCGGTTCAATCGCACCGAATGACACGCCCTTTGTCGCATATGTAACAAGTCCGAAGATGACAAGCATGTTTGCCATAGTCGAGATAAAAGGATGCATCTTGAATTTGGCGGTAAAGAAGCCTGCAATTGACGTAAAGAAGGTACACAACACGATACACACTACGAGCGCTAAGATGACTCTCACACCGAGCGGCATATCTGTAAAGTCAAATATGTGGCCGAACACGGCACCTGTGTTGATTCCCTGATGCATAATTATCGTGGCGGTCGTCATCCCCATACCGACCATACGGCCGATAGACAGGTCGGTACCTGTAAGGAGTATCAGCCCTGCAACTCCCAGGGCAAGGAACATTCTCGGCGAAGCCTGCTGCAGAATATTCAATACGTTATTATACGTAAGCAGCGGAGAATGTTTGATGATTGGTGTTATGATACACAGCATGATAAATATCAAAATAATGGCAATATACAATCCGTTCTGCAGCAAAAATGACCTGCGGTTGAATGTATACTTGTAATTCTCCCATTTCTGTGCCCTTGTCTCCATAAATGTAAACTTCGACATACGGAGCAGGTCAATCAGATGATATTCATATGCATAAGCTGCATGTCTTCTGTCCTTTACCTCCTGAAGCCCTTTCTGCATCTGTATCTTGGCATCAAACAAGAGGTTCTTATGCACGTATTTCTCGTCTTTGATTTCCTGATGATCGGAAAGTTTAGACAGATTCTGCTGGTGCTCTTTTTCCAGCTCTGCAATTTTCTGCCGGTATTTTTCCTTTACGAGCTCTTTTTCCTGCTCGCAGCTTTCTTTGACCGGCTGATAATATTCTTTGTCAAAATGAGCCTTGAGATAACCTTCTGCATCTGCAATCAACTTTGCTATCTCATCTTTGTTTCTTACTTCTACTTCTTTTGCCTTTTCCAGTCCGGCACGAAGCTGTGCGATCCGGTCTTCCTTCTCGCCTTTTGTCAAGGTACGGTCTCTCTTTAACCCATCAATACTGTTTTGAAGGGAGATAACCTTATCTGTACCTTCCACTCTGAGGCTGTCGATCTGTGCCTGAATCTTACCGACATAATCCTCGATTGGCTGACGCAGCTGTAATTCCTGTTCAGCCGTTAGAACTTTACTATTTCCTTTAGCCATATCCATCCATCTCCCTCGTTATAGGTATTTTGCACTGAGTCTTAAAAGCTCTTCCTGATCTGTGTCTTTTGTATTCACAATTCCGGAGAGGCGTCCGTTCGACATCACGCCAATGCGGTTCGTGATTCCCAGAATCTCCGGCATTTCAGACGATACGACGATGACCGTCTTTCCCTCTTTAGCCATCTTGATAATCAGCTCATAGATTTCATATTTTGCACCGACATCAATTCCCCGGGTAGGTTCATCCATCATGAATACCTGCGGACTGCGCTCCAGCCATTTTCCGAAGATGACTTTCTGCTGATTGCCGCCGGAAAGGCTTGAAATCATGTCACTTGGCCCCATACATTTCGTATGCATCGTTTTAATCTCATCGGAAGTTGCCTTTATCATCTTCGTATCGGAAAGTGCCAGACCAGACTTATACTGATCCAGATTAGCAATCGTTGTATTAAATGTCAGATCGGCCTTGATGAAAAGCCCGTTCGCTTTCCGTTCCTCCGTAATCATGGCGAATCCATGGTCCATGGCTTCCCTGGCACTGTTAAAGTTCATCAGACGGTTCCTGAGATACACGCGTCCCGCCGCTCTCGTGCGGACACCGAAGATTGTCTCCAGAAGTTCCGTACGCCCCGCGCCTACAAGCCCATACAGCCCGAATATCTCCCCTTCCCTTACATCGAATGAGATGTCAGTCAAATGGGGCTCAAATTTTGTAGATAAATGCTGAATAGACAGAATCGGCTCCTTCGGTGTATTGTCGACCGGAGGGAACCTGTTTTCCAGAGAGCGCCCGACCATCGCTGCAATCAGCTCGTTCATATCTGTATCTTTGGCGCTCTTCGTCATGACCAGGTCTCCATCCCGAAGTACGGATACGTCATCACAGATTCTGAAAATCTCATCCATCTTATGTGAGATGTAAATCAGGGCAATTCCCTGTTCCTTTAACATGTTCATCATCTCAAAGAGCTTTTCGACTTCCTGTACGGTCAGGGATGAAGTCGGCTCGTCAAGGACGATGACCTTTGAATTATAAGAGATTGCCTTGGCAATCTCGCACATCTGCCTTTGTGACACAGACATGTTGCGCATCGGCTGACTCAGGTTGACCGTCATGCCTAATTTCCGAAAGAGGTCTGACGCCTCCTTTTTCATTCTTCCCTCATCTATTACACCAGCCGAATTGACTGGATATCTCCCAAGAAACAAATTATCAACTACATTCCTTTCCAGACACTGGTTCAATTCCTGATGAACCATCGCGATGCCGTTTTCAAGCGCATCTTTGGGTCCGGAAAAGCTTACTTCCTTTCCACAAAGGAAGATATCTCCCTCATCTTTCTGATATGTACCAAAAAGACACTTCATCATCGTTGACTTACCGGCGCCGTTTTCACCCATAAGTCCCATGACACTTCCCCGCCTCACATCTAAGCTGATATGATCCAGGACTCTGTTGCGGCCAAAGGACTTGCTCATACCGCGTATCGATAAGACTATGTCATCTTTCTTATCTGCCATCATTTTACTCCTGTCCTGTATACGTATATTGATATTAACGTGTTGCCCTGCAGTTTCGAGATAAACTTTCGGGGAGAATTCCTTCTCCCCAATCGTCTGCTTATTTTAATTTTACTGACTGCTTCTACTGAAGTAATGATGTGTAGGAAGCCGCATTGTCTGTCTTAACCATGTTGATAGCGAATGCATCATACTGATTCGGATTTCCAAGACGGTTCGTAATGTTGGACTCTGTCTGTCCGTCACCGCCGATATACTCGACATCAAGGTTCATGAGCTTGTCATATCCCTGCAGAAGCGGCTGATATGTTGAGCTTAAGAAGTTATCGGATGCGTTGTAGATGTTAAGCCATACTTTCTTTGTAGCACTCTTGCTTTCATCCAGCTGGTTTGATACAGGCTCATAGAGCTTGGTAGAGTCTGTGAAATCTTGATAGTTGTCAGCTGTAACCGCAACATTAAGTGCATAGTAGGAACGTTCTTCTTCATTATATGTATATACATCATCCGTCAGGACGTTGCCTGCGTCGTCAGCTGTTCCGATACCTGTGTCGATGTCTACGCCGTCAAGAGCGTTACGAAGAACGCGAAGGGTCAGATATGCCTGTACGTCTGCATGCTGGCTGATCGTTCCGCCGTAGCCTTCTGCGATTGCTGCCACTGCATCACTGTTGGCATCATAACCGAATGTCGGAACCTTGTTGTCCTTGGACCATGCGTTGAACATGGACATGCCCATACCGTCATTGTTAGAGGCAACGATATCTATTGCATCGCCGAAAGAAGAGCTCCATGTGCCGATTGCGTTTCCTGCTGTCGCTGCATCCCATGTAGCTCCTGCTGAGTTCTTCATCTCCTGGGAAGCATATTCTCTGACTTTGTAAGTCTTTCCGCCTACTTCAAGTGTTCCGTCCTGTACGATAGAGGAAGAGCCGTCTGCATTTGTACCGACCGGCTCACTGTTGATCTCTCCGTCTTTCTCAACGCCTGTACCAAGTGCTTTACGGACACCTCTTGTACGTGCGATAGAGTCATTATGTCCGATATCGCCGATAGCAAGGACATAGCCAATCGTTCCGTCACCATTGCGGTCAATCTTATCGATGTTTTTCTCGATGTAGTCTTTTACCATCGTGCCCTGGAGTTCTGCACCCTGGTTCGCATCAAATCCAACATAATAGGTATCTTTGTTGAAATTCAAAGCCGTCATATCCAGCTCTCCTGTAGAACTGTTGGAAGGCTGGCGGTTAAACCATACGAGCGGTTTATCTTTATTAGCCACCTCTCCGCCTGAACTTTCTTTTGATGATGAATCTTTCTTGTCAGATCCTCCCGATCCACCACATGCCGTCAGTGAAACTGCAAGCAGTGCTGCCATTGCCACCATAGCTGCTTTTCTTTTCATAATACAATTCTCCTTTCTTCCCGCACATTTTATCTGTGCTCTTTGTTGATATGTACAGCTTATCCTATATGGCTTTCGGAGAACATAGAATATTTTTTCATTATCATTGAAATTTTTTAGGTGCTTTTGGTCATATCTTACAATCATGGCTTTCAGCTGTCATTGCTTCATCTTGGACCCCAAGATTCTTCCAGTTGCCTATCACAATCTTTTTTGTCCATCGCATCTCCCTACCATATAAACCGTTTAGCACCGTTTCTGATCAGAAAAGGCAGCGGAGGGGCTGTCGCCCATTCCACTGCCTGGAAATAGCATTACTTATCTGTCTTCTTTTTCTATACAAGCGCAGCGATAGCGGACAGCTCTCTGAGCGGGAACCCGTTCTGATGCCGAGACGCTGAACTCTCCGTGGAGGTAGCCTTGTCAATACAGATATTCTTAACTTCTGTCGATGCAAAAGGGCCGTCCATACCCTGCACATAGACCGCATCTCATTCGCAAAAAGATTCCATACTGGAATACAATGTAAGGCTCCGGCTGACTTACATCCGTCCCCAACCCGTACTTATGCATCGACAGAACTCAAAAGGGTATCCAAGCTAATTATTTTGCAGCCTTTACTTTCGTAATAAAGCAGCATTTCATCAATCTTCCTTTTATCATAACTTGTGATGCAATCGGATAAGACAGTAACGCCGTACTTTGCTTTACGTAAGTTGAAGCAGGTCGATTTGACACATGCAGCCGCATCTGCCCCTGCTATGTAGAAATCATCTACTCCATTGTTTAACGTTTTTTCCATAAGCATATCAATAACCTCCTGTGGTTCCAGCACTTTGACCGAGTCACCAAACCCCAGGAGCATGGAGAGCCACATCCGGTCATTTTCTATCCCGCGCGTCACTATAACAAAATCACCGTTCTCACGTTCTTCGACAATTTTTCCTTTCATGTATTCCATGATGGGAACCCGGGCCTGTGCTTTACACAAGATTTTGATGGGGATATGCCGGCAATGGAGAGCGCATCTATATCGCGCACAATCGCCCGGACCGACACCTCAAACCGCTCCGAGAGTTCTTTTGCCGTAACGACATTGCGGTTCAGCAGATACATTGTAATTCCGATAAGACGGTCAATTTTCAAATATGGTCACCTCACTCGATATCATTTTTATAGTAGTATAGTTAACTATATTATTTCACTTAAGGAAATGGGGACGGGGTTTTTTTAAAAAACCTCCGTCCCCATTTCGTTTTAACCTGTCCCTTTAGAAGCTTGCTATATTTTCCACGTAGCTCCGCATTTCTTCCCGGCTTTTGACTTGTCTGGCGCCTTCTACGATCTTATCCTGCTTTGCTTTCGGCATAGACGCAAATTCGTTCAGGATATCCGAATGCTGCGCCAGCTCCATCGTAAAACCGATAGGAAGTTCGCTGTTATCTATCATCGTGACATCACCTCATGCTTAGTATGCCAGTATGGACGGTCTCTATACATGAAATTTTTTCTGCATTTCTTCTTTAAACTCACGACCTTTGAATATGATGAGCGCCAGCAGGAACAGGAAACTTAAGCCGGCGCAGAGAACTGCCGGCGCCGTTATGGTTATCACTTTTGTAAGCAGCAGTATGAATGGCACGAGTATGCTGTATGCAGACGCCATCACATAATATATCATATATTCCCTTGCAGTGTGGGACTGAAGTCTGGATATGATGAGCATGGACAGTTCAATAATCACGCACACGGAAGGCAGCACAAAGTTCACCGACCACTTATGCCAGCCGGTGAATGCATCCCAGACGATACATCCGATGCTGACGACCAGCAGCTGCCACATGGCGTTCTTGAGCAGATTATGCCTCTTAAAGAATCCGATTGCCAACGCCAGCCACATACTGAACGCGCCCGCGGCGACAAACGCTGCCCAGTAGCGTTCCGGAGATATGATGGCATTCAGCATGATTCCCACTACGATTGCCGCGATACAGCAGAAAGAAAAATATTTAAAAAATTTCTTTCCTTCGTAATTCAGCTGTACCTCTTCCGGATATGCCGGCTCCTCCACCTTGGTCTGCACCCCGATTTCAGACAGGATCCTGAAGAAGTTCCTCTGTATGTTAGAACTGTCATAGCGGGATGTAAAGCCGAATGTCAGAGTATCGTTAAACGAGCAGACGCACAATTCTACCTTTGGCGTGCTCGTATATACACCGAACCTCTCAATATAAGGCTCATATTCCCCAGGCATCTTTACCGCGCTCATATTGGAAAACACAGCGGTAACTTCCTTCTCCGCCAGCTTTGCACCGGCCCGGATACAACGGTTCTTAATCTCAAGCGGCGCCCATCTCAGCACTTTATGCTTTTCAAAAGCGATTAGTTCATTCATATGTCCGGCAATATGTTCTTTTGTAAGATAATCGCTGAAATATACTTTTACCTCTTCGAGTATCTCGTCCAGGCTGTCTTTCCCCTCGCCAAACCGATGGCCCGGCTCTATCCACCCGAAAAAGTTCAGCATGGATTCCGACGGAAAGAACTTACGCAGGTTTACAGGCACCATCAGTACGACCGGCCTCTTCTCCTGTACTTTCGTCATCTCCTCATGGATAGCGCACATGAGTACGGCAGTCATAAGCACAGTCATCGATACGCCCTTTTCTCGCGATACGGCAAGAAGCTCTTTGACTGAGACAGTCCCTTCCGTCACCTGAAGCTCACCGTACTCTTTCTTCATCATCTTAATTTGATACGCTCGGATCTTCTTCTTTTTCTTCCGTTTGACATCCGGGGAATAATACTTGGAAAAGCTGTCATTCTCCTGGTCTTGCACGGTCGGCCCGTCACCGGCGAGCTCCACCTCGGCAAGACCTTCTTCTCTATGCGACAGGCAGAGGTAGTTCTTCACAAGCTCCTTCAGGAATTCTGTTGCTCCTGTACCATCCGTCAGTGCATGGAACACCTCGAAATTAATACGCTTTTCAAAATATGTCACCTCAAAAAGAAGCGCCTTTTTATCACGTACATAGAGGCTGCTGCACGGCTCTTTGTATTCTTCCCGGACCACAGGCCTCAGCTCGCTCTTTTCCAGATAATGCCAGAACAGGCCTTTCCTCATGACAGACAGAAAGACCGGATACTTCTTTATCGTCCGGTTCAATGCTTCCTGCAGAATATCTCCGTCAATATACTCTTTTAATACACAGTAGAACCGGAATACCCGCGTGTCTTTTGCATTGCTTGTGGCTGAAAACAACTTTGCAGCATTGTCCAGGTTCCTCCAATAAGCTCTCTTCTGCTGGAACACTCTCTAGTCCTCCCTCAAAAAATTATTAATCAGTTCAAAACTTTCCTGTACATGGTAATATTTGATTCCCAGCGCAAAATAACCATGCAGCGCATCCTTTATCCGGTGTATCTCGACCTCATTGCCCGCCTTTCTCAGTCGATGGCCATATTCCTCCCCCTCGTCCCGGAGAGGATCGTATTCCGCTGTCAGCACGAGCGTCTTCGGCTGGCTGCTGTAATCCGTCTCCATCAGAGGCGCAAGATATTTATTCTTCTTGTCTTCCTCACATGACGCATATAGGTCTATATAGTCCCGCATCTTTCCCGCCGTCAGAAGATAGTCTGTCCCGTTTTCCCTGACAGATTCAAACGGCGAACTGGTACTGTAATCCCAGTTGACCGCAGGATATATGAGAATCTGCTTTTTCGGAAGAAACACCCCTTTGTCCCTGGCCATGAGTGACACGGCTGCCGCCAGATTTCCGCCTGCACTGTCCCCGATAATCGTAATCTGTTCCGGGTCCACATTCAGGATAAACCGCTTCGTAAATATAGCCTCCGCCACCGCATAGCAGTCATTCAGCCCGGTCGGGAACTTGTGTTCCGGTGCCAGCCGATAATCCACTGACACGACGATATGATTCGTGTCAGCTGCCATACGCGCACAGATACGTTCATAGTTGTCAATGCTCTCGGTCACCCATCCTCCACCGTGAAAGAACAGAAGCACCGGAAGACCGTCCACCACCTTCTCCTTTGGCAGATAGATACGAACCGGAATCTCATGCTCTTCATTGTATATCTTATAGTCAATCGTCTTGTGGAATATCCGCATCGGATCAATGGCTTTCAAATTAGCCAGATTCCTTGACGCCTCTACCTCGATGCCGTCAAAAGACAGCGCCTTCAAGACCCTTCTCATCGATTTGTTAATTGTCATACAATTTCCTCATTTTTCAAAGGGGTCAGACCCCTGTATGCACAGGGGTCTGACCCCTTTGAATTTATTCACACAATTTGAACTCTTTTACATTGAATAGTCCTCTCGGCGTAATGCGAAGTTCGGGGATTACGGGGAGAGCCATGAACGATAACGTGATGAACGGGTCCATGGTCTCCGGCACTCCCATCTCGTGTGCCTTTCTTATCATTTTCTTTAATGTCTTATCTACGTCATCATAGCCGGCATCGCTCATAAGTCCCATAATGGGGAGCGCAAGCGTCTCGTATACTCTACCTTTTTCTATGACAGTGTACCCGCCCTGGGTACGTATCAGTTCCTTCACCGCCAACTCCATATCTGTATCGTTATCTCCGATTACGATGATGTTGTGGGAATCATGCGACACGCTGGATGCCACTGCACCGCCGCTTAAGCTGAAGCCTGCCACAACGCCTACGCCCGTCTTACCGGTACCCTTATGCCGTTCTACAACTGCAATTTTATTATATTCATTGTCTGCTGTAAACTCTTTTTTACCCGGGATGTCACATACGACATCTTTCGTGACTATCTGCCCTTCCTGCATCTGGATTACGTGGAGGGGGCCCTCCGGTTTCAACAGCTTTAGGCTGTCTCTGGAAAACGTATCCAGATGCACCGTATGCTTGAGTTCTTCCGGGCACTGCAAGACACCCGGCTCTGCACCGGCATCAAGTTTGATTCCCCTGTGGTATACGTCCAGAATATTCATTTCCTCCAGATTGTCGAACACGATCATATCCGCCTGATACCCCGGCGCAAGAGCGCCGAGATGATGAAGCCCGTAGCATCCCGCCGCATTGACCGTAGCCATCTGAATGGCGCTGACGGCAGGGATTCCAAGGGATATGGCCTTCTTGACATTATAGTTGATATGTCCGTCTCTCTGTATATCTTCTATATGTTTGTCATCGGTGCAGAAGCAGAATCCTTCCGTGCGGGTGCCATGTTCCACCATCCCTGTAACGATGGCATCCAGATTTCTGGCCGCGCTGCCTTCCCGGATGAGTATCGTCATGCCCAGACGGCGTTCCTTCATGGCATATTCATAATCGATGCACTCATGGTCCGTACCGATTCCCGCCATAGCATACGCCTGCATCTCGTCATCTCCGAGCCCAGGCGCATGGCCGTCAAGCGTCCTGCCTTCAAACAGCGCAAGCTTCTCATGCATTCCGGCATCCCCGTCAACGACGGACACGTAATCCATCACCTCGCCAAGTCCAAGCACCCTCGGGTGCTCAAGATACGTCTTCATCTTTTCTGCCGTAAAATCACATCCATTGTCGTCCACAAAAGTAGAGGGCACACAGGACGGCATCATGACATATACGTTCGCCGGCACCTTCTCCGTCTGCCCAAGGATATAGTCGATACCGGCGGCTCCGGCTACATTGGCCGATTCATGGGGATCCACGATAAACGTCGTCGTCCCGCACTTTGCCGCCTGCACTATGAGCTCTGACGGTGTCACAAGCGTGGATTCCAGATGGAGATGGCTGTCGATAAAACCAGGGCAGAGATACTTTCCATCAAGGTCTTCTTCCAGAAGCCCTTCATAAGACCCGATACCCGCAATCCTGCCGTCCGAAACCGCCACATCAGCCTTAAGAATCTCTCCCGTAAATACATTCACTACATTTGCATTCTTCAGTACAAGCTCTGCCTTTTCCCGGTGCCTGGCCACCTCGGCGCACCGCCGGTAATCTTTCCGTTCCATAACGCTGCCCCCTTCGTATATGTTCTTATTATGCTACCTGATATAACCTTCCGCGTAAGCCTTTGCGCGGTTGAAAGAATACATCTCCGCAAATGACGCCTCTACATATGGCATGACATAGAATATGTTTACAATGCCGCAGGTAATCCCGCCCAGCAGATACCAGCCGATAAAAGACAGGTCCATTATAAATGTCTCCAGTTTCTGCCCAGTCATCATGCGTTTGCTGATTGCAAATGCTTCCTTATAGCTCATGCCCGGATTCTCAGAAAGGATATAAGGAATCATACGATATTCATAAGATTTAATAATTCCAGGCACGATCAGCAGCAATGCCCACAGGAATATAAATAAATCTCTCAAAAACATAGTGAGCACGATATTGCCATAATGTCCGGATCTAAAACCATCCAGTACCGCTCCCACGCCGACACGCTCCGTCTGATTGCGGACAAAGAATCTCTTTCCGCCGACTTCCAGCACATTTCCAACAAATATCATAAGCAGCGTACCAAGCAGCGCCAGCATGATCGCCACAGCCCCCAGAATCGCTCCGAACGCAGGCCATCCAAAAGAGAACGAGTCCGTATAGGCCGAACCATTCCATAAGTCTGAACTGTCGCTGTAGTATGTCGTCTGGCGCAAAGATGCCGTGCTCCGGCTCGCACCTCCCGAATTCATCACCATAGATATGACTGACATGAGAAATGCCACCCCGACACACGGCCAGTAATTATGTTGAAATGCCTGCTTTCCCCGCATTTTAAGTTCCACTCTGTTCCACATATTATAGTTTCCTCCTCGTTTATCTATGTTTGCATTTTATAATATTGAATCCATTATACCCCAGTCTCAGAGCGAAATCTATAAAAGAGCAGAAACTTTACAAAGTTTCTGCTCTCTGTCTTAGTCCTCCTGAATAAAATTAGTCGCAATCTTCGGCTCGTATACCGGCGGCTTCACTCCCGCTTTCCTGCCTGCGTCAATGCACCGCAGCAGCCAGGCCATATTCTCTCCAAGCGTACGCATCGTCTGCAGCCCCTCTTCATCTTTCCTCACATCTTCGGGCGTAAGCCCATGCACCTGGTTCCAGTACTGTGACGGTACGACCGGCATGCTGCTGATGGTAAAGTATTTGTTCAGCCTGTCAAAGGCGGCGGAAGCGCCTCCCCTTCTGCACGACACGACAGCCGCTCCCGGCTTGCCGGCCATCGCGCCTTTGTTCGAGTAGAACAGCCGGTCCAGAAATGCGGTCAGCTGTCCGCTCGGGCCCGCATAATAGACAGGGGAACCGATTACAAGCGCATCCATCCCGCCAAGCCGCTCCCCAACTTCGTTCACTTGGTCGTTCCAGATACATCTGCCCGAGTCTGCACACTTCCCGCAGGCGATGCATCCGGGGATAGACTCCTTCCCAAACTCCTTTTACTATTTCTTTTTCTCATACGGCGTGCCCGAAAGCGGCAGCTTTGTCTGGAACCGTCCGTCCCACTTATAATATGCTCCCGCTATGGCAGGTGCCGTTGGAATCGAGGTAATCTCCCCGATGCCGATAGCCCCGTACGCAGCGGGCACCCCCGGCTTTTCAATAATGATGGATTTTATGTCCGGTACCTTGTCGGCCTTAAGAAGTCCGAGTGTTCCAAACTTTGACTTTGGCTCGCCGCCATCCAGCACGTATTGTTCTGTCAGAGCATATCCCATCCCCATGACGACTCCGCCTTCCATCTGTCCTTCCACGCTGATTGGATTGACTGCTTTCCCCACATCATGGGCAGCCGCCAGCAGCTTCACCGTACCGTCTTCGTTGAGGGCACAAAGTTGAGCCGCATAGCCATAAGCCACATGGGAGACCGGATGAGGAAGATCGCTTCCCATCTTATCGGTCCTTGCCAGATACTCTCCGTAATACTCTCTTCCTTCCAGTTCTTCCAATCCATATCGCCCTATGTCTGCGCGCAGCTCTTCTGCGGCTCTCCTTGCCGCCTCGCCGGTCACGAGCGTCTGCCGGGAGCCGGAAGTCGTCCCGGAGTCCGGTGCTTTGGACGTATTCGGCTGCTGATAAGAGATGTCGGCAAGCGGGAGACCCGATGCCTCTGAGACAATCTGGGTCAGTACCGTTCCAAGCCCCTGGCCGATGCAGGAAGCCCCGGAATGAATCTCCACCTTCCGGTTGTTGACAAACAGGCGGCACCGGCCCCAATCGGGAAGGCCGACGCCTACACCGGCATTTTTCATGGCACAGGCAACTCCCGCATATGGCTCCCTGTCATATATATCCTTTACCGCTTCCAGCGCTTCTGCCATCCCCGCAGACGCATCGGCAATCTGTCCGTTCGGCAGTACCTGCCCCGGCCTTATGGCATTCCTGTACCGGATTTCCCAAGGCGTGATTCCTACCAATTCTGCAAGCTGGTTCAGGTTCATCTCTGACGCGAAGCACGTCTGCGTCACTCCAAAGCCTCGAAATGCACCCGCCGGCGGATTGTTCGTGTAGACGGCCTTACCGTCGATGTCTATCGTCTGGAAGTTATAAGGCCCGGCCGCATGAGTACAGGCCCTTTGAAGCACCGGACCGCCAAGGGACGCGTATGCGCCTGTGTCCGATACGACGACCGCCTTCATCGCAGTCAGATATCCGTCTTTGTCACAGGCCGTCGTCACATCCATCCACATCGGATGCCGCTTCGGATGTATCAGGATACTTTCCTTCCTCGTCAGCTTCACCTTTACCGCACGCTTTGTCAGATAGGCGACCAAAGCGGCGTGATGCTGCACGGTCACATCTTCTTTGCCTCCAAACCCTCCCCCTACCAGCTTATTTTCTACAATTACCTTATCCCGCGGGATGCCGAGCATCGTCGCGCATTCATGCTGCGTATCATACGTACCCTGGTCCGAGGAATAGATGAACACTCCTCCGTCAAACGGCAGCGCTACTGCTGCCTCAGGCTCCAGAAACGCATGCTCTGTCCACGGCGTCTCATAATGGTTCGTCACCTTGTGGCAGGAAGCGGCAATCACTTCATCCGCATTCCCCCGCACGAGATGCTCATGGGCAAGTATATTGCCGTCATGATGCACCTTCGGTGCCTCCTCTTCCATTGCCGCGAAGGGGTCCAGCACTGGTACGAGCTTCTCGTATTCCACCTTCACAAGCCGCTTGCCCTCTTCTACGAGTTCCGGTGTCTCTGCCGCCACGATGCATACCGCGTCTCCGAGGTAATGCGTCTCTTTCCCGACCGGTATCATCGTGTCCCAGTCCTGCTTCAGATGGCCTACCTTTATACTCCCCGGTATATCTGCCGCCGTAAATACCCCGACAACGCCCGGAATTGCCTTTGCCGCTTCCGTATGTACCGCCAGCACTCTGGCCCTGGGATAAGCGGAACGCACCGCACTGGCATATATCATGCCATCCAGATACATATCATCTACATATTCTCCAGTTCCGAGAACTTTTTCCCTCGCATCAATCCTCTGTATCGCTCTGCCTGTCGGAACGCTCCCCTCCTCTTCCATCACGTCCAGACGGTTTCTCAGAATGTCTGCACTAAGCAGGATAGCATCGATAATCTTTTTATATCCTGTACAGCGGCATACGTTGTTCTTTATAGCCGAGACCGCTGCCAGCCGGGAAGGTCTTGGGTTCTCATCAATGAGCGCCTTGGCACACATGACCATACCCGGGATACAGAAGCCGCACTGCACTGCGCCTGCTTTTGCAAATGCATATCCGTACACTTTTTTTTCTCTTTCGCTTAAGCCCTCCACTGTTACTATCTCTTTCCCATCCATTCTGGACACGAGCGGGATGCATGCACGGGCCGTCTTTCCATCTATGATTACCGTGCACGTCCCGCAGGCCCCCTCGCTGCACCCGTCTTTGACGGAGACCAGGTGCAGGTCGTCCCGCAGGAACCGTATCAGTTTCTTATCTTCCTTGACCTTATACGTCTGTCCGTTGACCACTAATGTGTACATACGGCACCTCCCTACTGCCTGGCAGTCATTCTGTCAGGTCAGCTTTCCTGTCAATATCCCGCAACTCTTTCTTTTCTATATCTATCAAAATAATTTCTTCTGCATGTTTTTCCATTACAGGCCGACCGCCCTTATCTCCGTCCAGCGCAAGCAGCTCCTGTGCGTATCTTAAGTCCCACACGACAGGATTGCCACCCTGGCCGCCGTTTGCCGCCCGCACGACCCGGCCGGAGTTTCTCCTGGCCGCCTCAAGAAGCTTTAAGAAGGTACCGGCAGTCAGTCCAGGCTGGTCGCAGACTGTAAACAGGACTCCTCTCAGACAGGGGAGGGTGTCCAGACATCTTTTCAGCCCAAGCTGCATGGAATGGGAGCTGCCTTTTTCCGGCTCCCTGTTTTCCACTATGGCGAAGCCGCATTCTGCAGCGTACTGAGCCACAGGCTCATACCCCGTCACGACTGCTTTCCACACGTTTGGAAGCTTGACAAGCGTACCGAGCAGATGCGCATACAAAGGCCGGCCTTCTATCTCCTCCAGCAATTTGTTGCCGCCGAACCGGGTGCCCTGCCCTGCTGCCAGTACGACAATTGCGTATGCTCCGTAATACTGTTCGATGGCGTGCACAGCTCCGGCCCCGACACATCTTGCCTTGTCGGATACGGTGACACAGAAGCGGTAATCCGTTCGGGCATCGATATCACCGATCTTCATACCCTTCCGGACCTGCACGCCGTGCTGCAGCATACCTCTTACCATTCCGGACATCTTCGCATATACCGGTTCTCCTCCGGTCACTGCCACAATCTGCCCCTTTTCCACCTTGTCACCAATCGCCGCCTTCGGCTCCATCACTCCATCTTCCGCAGCCTGTATGAGCCGCTCTCTCGAGTAGCCGCCCACTTCTCCAGGAATTCCTGTGTTCGGGATAGCATTTCCTTCCCATATGACTCGCCCAAGCGTATCCCCCCGTTTTGTCTCTATGACACAATGACAGTCCACACCTGCCGTAAACCCCGGACCTGCTGCTATGACAAGCGGCGCGTCCTCCACAGATGTACCGGTGTTCCTCTTGGCAAGGATGGCATCGACAAGCACATCCGGACTGTATTCATTCCGAATGTCCGCGGCTTCATCCACTATCACTGCCACATCACCGTTGTCCATGACACCTGCCGCCTCTTTCATATTCCTGACAAGCACACCTGTCATGCCTTCCACCGTGGCCCTGCCATCATATACGGCACGGGACATGGCCACCGACCTTCTCACGGTGAGAGGCACAGATTTCTCCGTCATCAAGATTCTGTGTCCCTGCAGATGCAGTTCATACGCAATTCCTGTCGCCAGGTCTCCCGCCCCTTTAATCAGTACATTCATAGCTGCCTCCCAGTCCCGATGTAAGGACTACATTGTAGAACCCTTTCCCGGCAAACAGGCCGGCAATTCTTTCACCTATGCAGATGCGCTGCGCATCGTCCGCCTTGTTCAGGACGACATAAAACTTCATGAACGGATCCATAGACTTCTTCATACCCATGTCGCTCAACCCTATCTTGACGATATCTTCGCACTCCAGAATGTCTTCCACGCACTTGCCAAGAAATCTCGAAGCCTGTTCCGGGTGGTGGCAGACATCTTTGATCTGTCCGCCCACCGCATCAAGCCCCGCAACACCAAGCAGTACCATCGTCTTGCCCCAGAGTACAGGCTCATGCGCTACGGGCACTTTGACCGGAAGTCCTTTTGCCCCGTCCGCTTCTATGATGACCGGCACGGCAAGCATCCGGACCGCCTCGAGAAACGCTTCGGGAAATGCGCTCATCTTACCGTCCTGCTCCGGATATCCTGCCCACACCTGCCGTTTGTGTTTCAGCATCTGGTACAAAAGCTCCAAATCTGGAGACCTGAGATAAAACCCTCCGTCCGGCTGCCACATATGGGTCGTCGTCGTGACGATAACCGGCTGCCCCTCTTCTTCATATTCCCGGGCCAGCTTACGGATGACTGTCGTCTTGCCTCCTGCGCCTACAACTGATATGATGGGTGCATCAAATCTGGCCAGCGTAAGCGCTGACTTCAGGCTCTCCGTCTCGATTAGTCTGCTGTTTTCGTAACTTCGTATCATAATCCTGCCTCACATTATCTGATGTCTGTTCATTCCTGCGCGGTCACGTATCGTCCGCAATATTCTTTTATAACCTCTCCGTTTTCCGCAGCCAGTTCGCCCCGAAGATATACCTGCTCCGCACGTCCTCTGAGCACCGTGCCCTCCAGCGGGCAAAAGTCTGTATCCGACTTCTGCGTCTCTGCCGACAAGGTCCACTCGGTATCCGGGTTCCAGACGACGATATCCGCGTCACAACCAGGTGCAATCGCCCCTTTCTTCGGATACAGATGATATAGCTTCGCCGGATTGTACGCCAGATATCTGCACATCTGCTCCGGCGTCAGACGCCCCTGCCCCACGCCGAAATGGTACAGAAGCCCGGGCCGTTCCTCCGCTCCCGGCATCCCGCACGGCACGAGGGAAAAATCTTTCTCCCCCATCTTTTTCTGCTCAGTCGTAAAGCTGCAGTGGTCCGTGCAGACCGTCTGAATCTCTCCTTCCCGGAGCGCCTGCCAGAGTTCCTCCTGGTCTTCCTTCGACCGAAGCGGCGGCGCTATCATATAATTCCTGCCCTCATTATCCGGCAGGCAGTATCTGCTTTCGTCCATGACAAGGTACTGGGGGCACGTCTCTACATATACGGTCTGTCCGGCTTCCCTTGCCCTTCTGACTTCCATAAGCCCTTCCTTCGAGCTCAGATGCACTACGATAACCGGCGTGTCCACACATCTGGCTATCTTGAGAAGCCTTCCCACGGCCTCCGCCTCCGTTGCCGGAGGGCGCGTACCCGGATAATCCGATACGTCTTCCCGGTGTCCCTTCTCCTTCATCACCTCTGCCACCCGGGCATCTATAATGCCCTTGTTCTCGCAGTGCACCCCGGCAATAGCGCCAAGCTCTTTCAGCCTGGCCAGTATCTCGTAGATGGTCCTGTCATCCACCACCATAGCATCATAGGTCATATACAGCTTAAAGGAATAAATACCGGCTGCCGTTACTTGCGCCAGCTCTTCCGATACCTGTTCATTCCAGTCCGACATGGCAAGATGGAACGCATAATCGCAGGACGATCTGCCATCCGCCTTTCCATGCCAGCGCTCAAGCGCATATGCAAGGCTTTCGCCTTTGTTCTGCGTGGCAAAGTCCACGATACACGTAGTGCCCCCTGAAAGCTCAGCTTTCGTCCCCGTGTCAAACCCATCTGCGGTCACCGTGCCGGACACTTCCAGATCCATATGTGTATGGGCATCGATAAAGCCGGGAAACAGAAGCTTCCCCTCCACATCGATGACTTCCGCATCGGGGAAGTCAAGATTCTCGCCCATGGCCAGAATCTTTTCCCCCTTCACCAGAACATCTGTCTTCTTTGAACTCTCTGGGCCGACTACCGTACCGCCCCGGAATAAACGTTTCATACTGCCTGCCTTCTTTCTACTTGGCCGGAACCAGATATGGGTAATCTCTGCGTACCGTCTCCATGAGACGTACTACCCCTTCCGGAACCTCTCCCGCATCCTCCGCGTCCATCTTATGTATCTCGCCGAGATAACGCACGCAGCACAGGCCGGTCTCCATATCTGTTACCGTAAATCCATCGTTACTGCTTTCTTCCATGTCTGCTTCTGTTGCAAACAGGGTGAATTTATCAAGGTACGGCGCACTGTCATACGGGCAGAAGCACCTGCAGTTGCCGCATTCATTACACATATAGTCTACATGGATGACCTGTTCTTTTTCCATTCCGGGCACGTGCAACGAGATGTTGGCCCGGTTCGGACAGACATCCACACAGTTTTCACACACGGTAGAACAGCCCAGGCAGCGTTCTGCCTCCGGCTCTTCTGACGGCTCTTTCAGTATCCCTTTTCTGGCATAGATTCCGGCTTTCTCTGCCGGACTTCCCATGCTGCCGGTCACTGGCCCTCCGATGACTGCCTCTGCCGCTGTCATCGCCTGCGCCATACCCTTGACAACAAGAGAAGGGCCATACAGTCCGTCCCCGATGACGTACACACCAGGTACATTTGTCCCCAGACGGCTGTCTACCCTGGGCCGGCCTTTCTCATCCAAAGAGATGCCATTTGCCTCATAATATTCCGTCGGCACATTTTCCCCTACTGCGGCTATCACCGTATCCGCAGGTATCTTCTCTGTCTCCTCTGTCTCTGTCACGCCGGCACGTCCGGACGCGTCTGGTGCTCCGAGAACCGTCTTTTTACAGACCAGCATTCCCTCTTCCATGCGCTCAGGTGCCAGCAGCTCTCTGAACTCTACACCGTCTTCCACTGCCTGAAGAAGCTCATGTTCATCCGCAGGCATATAGCGTTTCGTCCTCCTGTATACAAGATAGACGTGCTCCACGCCCGGGCAGCGCATGGCAGCTCTTGCCGTGTCCATAGCCGTATTGCCGCCGCCGATCACCACGACATTTCTTCCGATTGGCAGCTTGCCCTTCTGTTCATTGAACCTTTCCAGGAACGCAAGCGCATTGACCGGCTCTCCTCCCGGAAGCGCGAGGCTGCTTCTCTTATATGCCCCGACTGCCAGAATCACCGAGTCATAACCCATGTCTTTTAATTCGCTGACAGACGGCGCCTCCGTATCGCATCTGATATCCACGCCAAGCTTCTTAAGAAATGACGCATCCTTTGCTATCACCGCGTCATCGATACGGAAATCCGGTATCACGCTGCTGACAATACCGCCAAGCACCGGGCGCTTCTCGAATATCGTCACTTCCGCACCGGCTCTCGCCAGGTAATATGCCGCCGCCATACCGGAAGGACCTCCACCAACGACAGCCGTCTTTATACCGCTGCTTCCCCTCCGCTCAAGTGTTGAGAGCGCATGTTCATAAGCGTTCTCCGCACATAACAGCTTCGTATTTCTTATCTGTACCGGCGATTCATAGAAGTTTCTCGTGCAGCGGCTCATACAGCCGTGTGCGCAGATGGTGCCCGTGATAAACGGCAGTGCGTTCTTATTGAGGATGACCTGCATTGCCTCCTCATATTTTCCTTCCCCGGACAGTTTCATATATGCCGGCACTTCCTGATGAATCGGACAGGCATCTTCGCATGGAGCGGTGTAACAGTCCAGAAGCGGTACTTTCTCGGCTGACTTCCTGGAAACCGGCATCTTCGCCGGCTTGATATGATGTCTGTCACAGACTGCATCCTTAGCCGCATCATCAAGCGCTGCCACATCGATTCCGTCAAACGGCTTCACTTGCCCGTCAAGCGCTTCCGCCATCTGAAGAAGCCTCTGGTAGCCGCCTGGCTTCAAAATGGTCGTAGCCACCGTCACCGGCCATACGCCGCATCCTGCGATGCGTCCTATATTAAATGCGTCCGCCCCTCCGGAATACGCAATCCTCAATCTGCCATCAAACGCTCCGGAAAGCTTTGCCGCCAGAGAGATGGACAGCGGATACAGCGATTTCCCTGACATATACATCTCATCGCTTGGCAGTTCGCCTGCCTTGACATCTACCGGGAACGTGTTCGTAATCTTGACGCCGAATTCAAGCCCTAGCCCTTCCGACAGCTCCATGAGCCTTTCAAGCATCGGTACCGCGTCTTCATACTGAAGGTCATCTTCAAAATGGAACCTCCCGAAAGCCACATAATCATACCCCATCTTATCCAGCGTCTGTCTCGCAAAATCATAGCCAAGAAGTGTCGGATTGCACTTGATGAAGGTGTGCATCCCCTTTTCTTTCAACAGATAGTCCGCTATGCTCTCAATCTCCTGGGGCGGACAGCCGTGCAGCGTGGAGATTGTCGCGCTGTTGCATATATACGGGGATATGTTACAGATATCCTCTTCTGTCATGCAGGTGAACTCATCGGCATGCTCCAGCAGATACTGCCTGCATTCCCGGAACGTATCTGTCTGTCCCGCATGTTTCATGTTCTCGATAAAGCTGTCGATCTTCGGGGACTTGATTCCTGCAAGGTCATATCCCACGCTGATGTTGAACTGGAAGCCATCCATGCCCCCGAGCCCATATTCCCTGGCCATAAAGGACAGAAGGAACCAAGCCTTAATATATTCATCCTGTGCCTGCGGCACATAGAGCTCCGTGGACCATTCGCAGTTATAGCACTCATCATCTGCTTTGATACACGGTTTGTTTACACAGGCGGCCAGCTCATCTCCGTCCATAATCTGCACGGTCTTAAGCTCAAAGAAGCGGGCCCCGGCATAGTAAGATGCCGCGATGTTCTGCGCCAGCTGGCTGTTCGGCCCCGCCGCGGGTCCGATAGGCGTCTCCAGCTTCCTTCCGAATATCATAAGAGAACGGTCAGCATCAGCCTGATAAGGGCGGTGGACGCCGAACACGGTTCCCGACTTGTCATGCTCTGACCGTATCCATTCCATCAGTTGGGAAAATGGCATACATGTCATCTTATCACTCATATCATTACCTCCTCATTATACATCACCCGTTAATGCTCTTCCATAGCTTATCGGACTGTTCCCGACACTTTTCCATCGCTTCTTCCACATCGATGACCTTTACCTCCCGGTCTTTCATAAGGATGCGTCCGTTTCCGACCGTCGTTACGACATCCCTGCCTGTCATGCCGAACAGTATGTGGCCGTATATGTTATCCTTCGTCAGCCGGGTAGGAGGATCATAATCCACGATAATCACATCGGCTGCCGCTCCCTCCTTCAGCACGCCGAGCGGTGCCTTGAAATAGCGGTTCGCTATGGCGGCGTTGTTTTCAAAGAGCATCTTCGGCACCTCGCTCCACGCCGCGTTCGGGTCGCACAGGTGATGCTTGTGCAGTACATTTGCAACTTTATACGACTCAGTCATATCGTGGGTATATCCGTCGGTGCCAAGTCCGGTCAGTATGCCTCTGCGAACGAGCTCCATCGTCGGAGGGCATCCGCAGGCATTGCCCATATTGGATTCCGGGTTATGTACGACCATCGTGTCTGTCTCCTTGATTAGATCCATCTCATGCTTATTGATGTAGATGCAGTGGCCAAGCAGCGTCTTCGGGCCAAGCACGTCATGATCCATAAGGCGGTCCACGATGCGTTTCCCATATTTCTTCAGACAGTCGTGCAGATCTTCTATCCCTTCCGCCACATGGATGTGGTAGCCGGCTTCATCGGGTATGCTCTTTGCCGCCAGTTCGAACGTCTCATCCGAAATCGTGAACTGGGCGTGCATCCCCATCATTCCCGCCAGCATATCCGTATCGTCCTTTTGCGCATATCGGATAAAGTCCGCATTTTCCTTCACGGCGGCCTTAGCCTTGTCAATGCCGTCCCTGTCAGACACCTCGTAGCAGAGGCAGGCCCGTATGCCCAGCTCCTTAGCCACATCGGCTATCGTAAACAAGCTGTCCGTAATATGTCCATAGCTGGCGTGATGGTCGAAGATTGTAGTCACCCCGTTCCTGATACAGGATATCATCGTGTCCACCGCGCTGTACTTCGTCTGTTCCAGCGTAAGATGGCGGTCAATCGTCCACCACTGTCCGTCCAGGATATCCAGGAATCCCTTCGGATTGTATCCTTTGATGCTCAGTCCCCTTGCCATGGCGCTGTAGATATGCTCGTGGGTATTGATGAATGCAGGCATGATTACCTTCCCCCCTGCATCTATGTACTCCGCATCCGGCCAGCTTTTCCTTATATCCTGCGTCGGTCCGACGGCGATGATACGGTTACCGTCTATGGCAGCCGCACCGTCTTCGATATAAGGATTCCCTGCATCTAATGTAATAGTCTTTCCGTTGCCTATTACCAACATAATGTCGCCTCCTCTTTTCGTTCCGTTCCAGAACTCTCAGCCGTTCCCATGGCGCCTGCCGATATTCCGGAACCTGTCTTTCTATAATTATGCTGCTCCTGCACCACGCCTGACAGGGAGACAGATCGTCCTGCGCGGTATCTTCTCACATCGGTTCTCCCATGTATGTCAATGTATTCCATGCAATTCTTGTATTTGAACATATTTCACATTCACAGGAGTCCATGCAACCGAATTTTTTCGTAAATTTTTAACAATCTATATGTGCGTTTTCTTTATTCTACCATCAATATATATAAATTGCAATGCTGCATACAAAATTATTTTTGTATGCTAAATATTTTTGTATTTTTATATTGCTTTTATTTTTTTCTGTGCTATGATGAGTGTAGGGAGACAGTTTTAAGTATAGGAGGAGGCACAGAAGAAAATGGCAGATTCCAGACTCGAAATGTTAAAACAGATAGCCGCAGGGATGGCCGCCCAGTTCGGCAGCAACTGCGAAGTCGTCGTGCATGATCTGACCAGAAGTTCCATCGACAGCTCTATCGTACATATAGAAAACGGGCACATCACAGGCCGCAGTCTCGGGGACGGACCGTCCGCCGCCGTCCTGAACGCGGTAAAGCACCAGGACGGACCGTTGAAAGATCATCTGGCCTATCTGATCAGGACAGAAAATGGGCGTGTTTTAAAATGCAGCACAATCTACATCAATGATGACCAGGGAAGGCCACGTTATATCCTTTCCATCAATTATGATATAACGAATCTGCTGGCACTGGAGGGTAGCATCCACTCTCTTACCAGCTGCCCGCAGAATGAGGCGTGTTCTGAAGCCGGTAATCCGCCGAAGAAAATCACCCATGACGTAAGTGAGCTTCTTGATGAGCTCATCGCAGAGTCTGTCGAGCTCGTAGGGGTACCCGCAGCACTTATGACAAAAGAGGATAAGATTAGAGCTATCAAATTTCTGAACGATGCCGGGGCGTTCCTCATTACCAAGTCAGGAGACAAAGTAGCCAAATACTTCGGCATCTCCAAATATACTCTATACAGTTACGTTGAAATCAACAAATAAGCAATTATGAAATGGAGGGTACGATACCGTGTGTAACTCAAGTGCAAATGGAATAAGATGGACATTGAACAACATGCCGAAAAGCGAGGACCTTCAGCTCGCCAACATGTCGGAGGAAGAGATGCGCAAAGCACGCAGCTTCCACGAGAGCTTTCCGCAGTACGGCATAACGCCGCTTACGAAGCTTCCCGGGCTGGCAGAATATCTCGGCCTTAACAGCCTGTACGTGAAAGACGAATCCTATCGCTTCGGGCTGAACGCCTTCAAAGTGCTTGGCGGCTCCTATGCCATCGCCAGATACATAGCGAAACAGCTCGGGAAAGACGTAAGCGAGGTGCCTTACAGCGTGCTCACCTCGGAAAAGCTGCGGGAGGAGTTCGGGCAGGCCACCTTCTTCACTGCTACAGACGGCAATCACGGACGCGGTATTGCCTGGGCTGCCAACAGGCTCGGGCAGAAATGTGTCGTACGGATGCCAAAAGGCACCACCCGGACAAGATTAGAGAATATCGCCAGGGAAAATGCGACGGTGACGATAGAGGACCTCAACTATGACGACTGTGTGCGCAAGGCAGCGAGGGAAGCCGAAGAGACCGAACACGGCATCATGGTACAGGATACTGCCTGGGAGGGGTATGAGGAGATTCCGACCTGGATTATGCAGGGGTATGGAACACTCGCGACTGAGGCCGCGGAGCAGCTTGAAGAGGACGGCGTGAAACGGCCGACGCATCTGTTCATCCAGGCAGGCGTAGGTTCCCTCGCAGGCGCTGTCATCGGCTATTTCGCCAACCGCTATAAAGAGAATCCCCCGGTGATGGTCGTCGTGGAGGCGAAAGCTGCCGACTGCCTCTACCGCTCTGCTTCCAAAGGAGACGGCAGCTGTATCGACGTGGACGGCGACATGCTCACCATCATGGCCGGCCTCGCCTGCGGGGAGGCCAACACCGTATCCTGGGATATCTTAAGGAACCATGCCGACGCCTTCGTCTCATGCCCCGACTGGGTAAGCGCCAACGGCTGCCGCATCTGTGCCGCCCCGCTGCGCGGCGACAAGCAGGTCATATCCGGCGAATCCGGTTCCGTGAGCATGGGCCTCTTAGCCGCACTCATGACCCGGCCGGAATACAACGAATTAAAAGAAGCACTGAAGCTTGATGAACACTCCGACGTGCTGCTCGTGTCATCCGAAGGCGACACAGACCCTGAGCGGTACCACGAGATAGTATGGGAAGGAATGTGCGGAACAGACAGAGCGCCATTTTCAGAATAGTCTTAAAATTAGCATAGGGGTCAGACCCCTGTCGTTAAAGGGGTCTGACCCCTATGAAAAAGGAGGAACTTTCATGGATTTTAATAAAATTAAAGAAACTGCGAAAAATTATGAAGCCGACATGAGTGCTTTTCTGCGGGATATCGTCAGGTACCCCGGTGAGAGCTGTGACGAGAAGGCGCACATCGAACGGATTGCACAGGAAATGCGTAAGCTTGCATTTGACAAGGTGGAGATTGACCCGCAGGGGAACGTCCTCGGCTATATGGGTACGGGCTCGACTTTGATTGGCTTCGACGCCCACATCGACAACGTTGGCATCGGAAATATAGACAACTGGGACTTTGACCCGTATGAAGGGTACGAGACGGAGACGGAAATCGGGGGCCGCGGCGTCTCGGATCAGTTAGGCGGCATCGTCTCCGCCGTGTACGGCGCCAGAATCATGAAGGATCTCGGCCTTCTCTCCGACAGGTACCAGGTGCTCGTGACCGGAACTGTGCAGGAAGAAGACTGTGACGGCCTCTGCTGGCAGTATATCATCAACGAAGACAAGGTGCGTCCTGAGTTCGTCGTCTCTACAGAGCCGACCGACGGCGGCATCTACCGGGGACAGCGGGGACGCATGGAAATCCGCGTGGATGTCCAGGGGGTATCCTGCCACGGCTCCGCACCGGAACGCGGCGACAACGCCATCTATAAGATGGCGGATATCCTGCAGGATGTACGTGCCCTGAACGAAAATGACGATGCGGACGAGTCAGAGGTCAAAGGGCTCGTGAAGATGCTGAACGAGAAGTACAATCCGCAGTGGAAGGAAGCTATCTTCCTCGGGCGGGGCACCGTCACGGTATCCGAAATCTTCTTCACCTCGCCGAGCCGCTGCGCGGTGGCAGACTCCTGCGCCGTCTCACTCGACCGCCGCATGACCGCCGGTGAGACGTGGGAAAGCTGTCTGGATGAAATCCGCGCGCTCCCGAGCGTGAAAAAGTACGGAGACGACGTAAAGGTATCCATGTACACCTATGACCGGCCTTCCTATACCGGCTGCGTCTACCCAATCGAATGCTACTTCCCGACCTGGGTCATCCCGGAGGACCACAAAGTGACAAAAGCATTGGAAGAAGCCTACAAAGGGCTCTACGGCGAACGCCGCCTTGGAAATCCGGAGACAGAGGCGCTGAGAAAAGACCGGCCGCTCACCGACAAGTGGACCTTCTCCACGAACGGCGTCTCCATCATGGGCCGCAACGGTATTCCATGCATTGGATTCGGCCCCGGTGCAGAAGCACAGGCACACGCCCCGAATGAAAAGACATGGAAAGACGATCTTGTCAGATGCGCTGCGGTATATGCCGCTCTCCCATCTGTATACTGCAAATAAAATATAAAAACGAGGAGGTAATAGATGATGAAATCATTACAGGATTACATAGACAGATTAAATGCACTGAACTTTAAAGAGATGTACAATGGGGACTTCTTCCTCACCTGGGAAAAGACGGACGACGAGCTGGAGGCCGTGTTCATACTGGCTGACGCGCTCCGCTTCATGCGTGAGAACAATATCTCCACGAAAGTCTTTGAAAGTGGGCTCGGCATCTCCTTGTTCCGTGACAATTCCACACGCACCCGGTTCTCCTTTGCTTCCGCCTGCAACCTGCTCGGTCTGGAAGTACAGGACCTAGATGAGGGGAAATCCCAGATCGCCCACGGGGAGACCGTCCGCGAGACGGCCAATATGATCTCCTTCATGGCCGACGTCATCGGAATCCGTGACGATATGTACATCGGAAAGGGGAATGCCTACATGCACGACGTCGTAGATGCCGTGACAGAAGGTAACAAAGCCGGTATCCTGGCGCAGAAGCCGACGCTCGTAAACCTGCAGTGCGATATCGACCACCCGACCCAGGTGATGGCAGATATGCTGCACATTATCCATGAGTTCGGCGGCGTGGAGAACTTAAAAGGCAAGAAGCTTGCCATGACATGGGCCTACTCTCCGTCCTACGGGAAACCGCTCTCTGTACCACAGGGCGTCATCGGCCTTATGACCCGTTTCGGGATGGATGTCGTTCTCGCGCACCCGGAAGGGTATGAAGTATTCCCCGAAGTAGAGGCCGTCGCCACAGAAAACGCAAAGAAATCTGGTGGTTCCTACACGAAGACGAATGACATGAAGGAAGCCTTCCGGGATGCGGACATCGTATATCCAAAGAGCTGGGCCCCGTTCGCAGCCATGGAAAAGAGAACGGACCTCTACGCCAAAGGCGACCAGGCCGGAATTGATGCCCTCGAAAAGGAACTTCTGGCACAGAACGCACAGCACAAAGACTGGGCATGTACGGAAGAGCTCATGCAGACGACAAAGGACGGCAAAGCGCTGTACCTGCACTGCCTGCCTGCGGACATTACAGGTGTCAGCTGCGACGAAGGCGAAGTGGACGCGAGCGTATTTGACCGTTACCGGGATCCGTTATATAAAGAAGCCAGCTTTAAACCGTATATTATTGCCGCCATGATATTTCTGGCCAAATTCGCAGATCCTGCCGACATCCTGAAGAAGCTTGAAGAAAAAGGAACTCCGAGAGTATTCAAGTAAGGGATGAGGAGGCATCATTATGACAAAAAAGAAAAGGGTAGTGATTGCTCTCGGCGGCAACGCCCTCGGCAATACGCTCCCGGAACAGATGGCTGCGGTCAAGATTACGGCCCGTGCAATCGTGGATCTGATTGAGGAAGGATGCGAAGTCGTCGTCGCCCACGGCAATGGGCCCCAAGTAGGCATGGTCAACAATGCCATGCTCGCCCTGACCCATGAAGACAAAGACCAGCCCAACACCCCTTTATCCGTCTGCGTGGCCATGAGCCAGGCTTATATCGGGTATGACCTCCAGAACGCTCTTCGTGAAGAGCTGCTGGACCGGGGAATCGACAATATACCGGTTGCCACAATGATTACGCAGGTACGGGTCGATCCAGAGGATCCTGCCTTTGGCAATCCTTCCAAGCCAATCGGCAAATTCGTGTCTGAAGAACAGGCCAAAGAGATGGCATTGAAATATGACTACGTTATGATGGAGGATGCAGGGCGCGGCTTCCGCCGTGTCGTCGCCTCTCCGAAACCGGTAGAAATCATCGAAATCGGCACGATAAAAGCTATGGTCGATTCCGGCGAGCTCGTCATTGCATGTGGGGGCGGCGGTATCCCCGTCACACGCCAGGGCAACCACCTGAAAGGCGCAAGCGCTGTCATTGACAAGGATTTCGCCAGCTGCCTGCTGGCAAAGGAGCTGGATGCTGATTTTCTGATTATCCTGACCGCTGTCGAGAAAGCTGCCATCCACTACGGACAGCCCGGAGAACGGTGGCTCGATCACGTATCTGTGTCCGAGATGAGGCAGTACATGGAAGAAGGACATTTTGCTCCCGGCTCCATGCTCCCTAAGGTTCAGGCCGCTGTAGACTTCGCCGCCTCCAAACCGGGACGCAGAGCGCTCATCACTTTACTGGAAAAGGCAAAGGATGGAATCAATGGTACGACCGGAACGCTCATCACCTTAGACTAAAGGAGGGGACGCATATGACAGACAAAGGGCGGACCCGCTCTTCCATATTTGATCTGAACGGCGTACCTGATATAAAGCAGGCTCTGCCGCTTGCCCTCCAGCATGTAGTAGCCATGATCGTAGGCTGTGTCACGCCCGCGATTATCGTTGCCGGTGTGGCCGGCCTGTCTGAAAAGGATTCTGTCATCCTCATTCAGGCGGCCCTGATCGTGTCCGGCATCTCTACCCTCATACAGCTGTTTCCATTTATAAGGACGCGATGGCTTACGATAGGCTCCGGGCTTCCAATCATCATGGGTATCAGCTTTGCCTATCTGCCCAGCATGCAGAACATCGCCGAAGATTTTGATATACCGACAATACTAGGGGCCCAGATAGTGGGCGGATGCGTAGCAGTATTGGCAGGCTTGTTTATTAAGAAGATCCGCCGGTTCTTTCCGCCGCTCATCGCAGGAACCGTCGTATTCACGATTGGACTCTCTCTCTATCCTACCGCTATCAACTACATGGCAGGAGGAGTGGGGAGCCCTGATTACGGATCTGCGAAGAACTGGATGATAGCAGTGGTCACGCTCGTAATCGTGACACTTTTAAATCACTTTGGCAGAGGTATCTTTAAACTGGCATCCATCCTGATTGGTATCATGGGCGGATATGCGGCGGCCCTGTGCATGGGTATGGTGGATTTCTCCCCCATCGCCCAGGCCTCTGTATTCCAGTTGCCGATGCCGCTTCACTTTGGCATCCGATTCGAGATATCGTCCTGTGTTGCCATCGGGCTGCTCTTTGCCATCAACTCTATACAGGCAATCGGGGACTTCTCCGCGACGACAAGCGGGGGGCTCGACAGGATGCCGACAGACAGCGAGCTCCAGGGCGGCATCGTCGGATACGGAATCACCAATATCCTATGCGCTTTCGCGGGAGGGCTGCCGACAGCTACGTACAGCCAGAATGTAGGCATCGTCGCCACGACCAAAGTAGTGAACCGCTGCGTCCTTGGACTTGCCGCTGCCCTGCTGCTGGCCGCGGGATTCATACCAAAGTTTTCTTCCCTCCTGACGACGATTCCTTACGCGGTGCTCGGCGGGGCTACGGTATCCGTATTCGCGTCGATCGCCATGACCGGGATGAAGCTGATCACTTCAGAAAACATGTCCTATCGGAATACATCCATCGTCGGCCTGGCGGCAGCGCTCGGCATGGGAATCTCCCAGGCAACAGACGCGCTTAACAGCTTTCCAGACTGGTTCGTGATGATCTTCGGCAAATCCCCGGTCGTCATTGCAACATTGATTGCGGTACTGCTGAATATCATACTTCCGAAGGATCTGGAGGCACGTTCCTGAGACAATAGCGCTCCGGGCGTCCTGAGAATCATGTTTCTGCCATGATTCCCAGGACGCCTGGAGCCTTCTTTATCACAGCCGGCAGCCACACAAGGCTATCATAATCAGATATTCTCTTTCAGCGAAGCAATCCATGTTTCAATAGTCTGGACGAGTATATACTGCTGCTGCAGCACTGCTTTCCCCGTCTCTGGAATCTTCGCACTGTTTTCTTTGATATCAATATTCTCTTCCAGGTACGTTTTCAGACTTTTCACATTCTCTTCTATCTGCGTCAGGCACAGGTTCCTGTTCTGTACCGGAAGCTTGTCAAGATTTACGACGACCGCATTAAAGTCCAGAAAGATGCGGACCGGTTTTGAAGATATATCCGACATAAGTCTGACAAATTCCTTCTCTCCCGCCTCAGTAAGAGAATAGATTGCCTTTTCCGGCATCTTCCCCTCTTTGACGATACTGCTCTTAACATATCCCTTCTCCTCAAGCTGGATTACTTTTTTATATATGGAAGGTGTGCTGATTTTGACCCACTTGGATATGTTGCGGTACTCTACCAGCTTCTGGATATCATAGGCGCTCAAAGCATCATCTTTCAGCATCCCAAGTACAATCAGATCTATCGTTGCCATAATCTTCTCCTTTTTGCATTTGACATTTACTATAATTTATAGTAGTATAATCGATGCACCTCTGTTATACTATAATTTATAGTATAACATCACATGGCTAATGTCAAGAAATGAAGGAGAATCAAGTATGAATAGTCAAAACAAGAAAATGGAACTGCTCGGAAGCGCACCGGTATCAAAGGCTCTTTTGGCACTCGGCCTTCCAACTATGATTGGTATGATGATTAATGCATTGTACAATCTGGCTGATGCATATTTTGTCGGGGGCCTTGGAACAAGGCAGATGGGCGCGATTACAGTCGCATATCCGCTCGGGCAGGTTGTCGTAGGGCTTGGCCTGCTGTTCGGCAACGGAGCGGCTTCTTATCTGTCCAGACTGCTCGGGCACGGCGATAAGGAAACAGCCGATAAAGTTGCCAGCACCGCCATATACAGCAGTGTCGGAGTGGGGGCCGTGGCCATCCTATGCTCTCTCATGTTCCTGAAGCCAATCTTAAGACAGCTTGGCGCGACGGAAAGCGTCATGCCCTATGCCATTACGTATACAGGTATTTACGTAGCTTCGTCCATCTTCAATGTATTCAACGTGACGATGAACAATATCGTATCGAGCGAAGGGGCCGCCAGGACGACAATGGGCGTATTGATGGCAGGCGCTCTGATCAATGTCATCCTGGACCCGGTCTTCATCTACTGCCTGGACCTTGGCGTAGCGGGTGCCGCGGCAGCCACCGCCGTCTCCCAGTTTGCTTCAACATTGATATATCTGGGATATATAGCCCGAAAAAAAAGCATATTCAGCTTCCATATCAAAGCATGCCGATTCACGAAAGCAATCATGTCCGAAATATTGAAAATAGGCATTCCCACATTAATATTCCAGCTGCTTACAAGCCTCTCCATCACTATGGTCAACGGGACCGCCAAAGCCTATGGTGATTCGGCACTTGCCGCTATGGGGCCTGTAACCAAGATCATGTCCGTAGGAAGCCTGATGGTATTTGGCTTTCTAAAAGGCCTGCAGCCGATTGCCGGCTATAGCTGGGGCGCAAAAAGATACGGCCGCCTGCGGGAAGCAGTCAGAACCTCCATCATCTGGTCTACGGTGTTCTGCACGGTCTTCGGACTGGCGGCCGCCATATTCTCTTCCTATATCATAGCTCAATTTACGAAAAACGATCTGGAGATGGTACGTATCGGCACGACAGCGCTGAGGGCAAATGGTCTCTCGTTCTTGTGTTTTGGTTTTTATACCGTATATTCCTCTCTTTTCCTTGCCATGGGCAAGGCAAAAGAAGGCTGCCTTCTCGGGGCATGCAGACAGGGGCTCTGCTTCGTCCCTGCCATCCTCATCCTGCCGGCTCTCTGGGGGCTGCAAGGGGTCCTTTATGCACAGCCGGCTGCCGATATCGTATCTGCCGCAGCTGCATTATACATGGCCATACGTCTTCATAAAGAATTGGAATCTGCGATGCCGTAAGGGTACCGCTTACTGCCGCCTCCTATTGCGCCAGCGCCTTATCCCTTTTACCACTTCCACCTGGGCGACCGTCAGCAGGGACAGTCCGGCGGTAACCCCCCACTGCAAGCCCGAGAGCGTAGTGAGCCTGAATGCGCTTTGCAGCCCAGGAATGAAAAGTATGCAGGCCATAAGCGCCGCAGAGACAGCGAAGGTGATAAACAGCCATGGATTCAGCCCTTCCGCCCTCACCCAGACAGGCTCCGTGTTGGACCGCTGGTTAAATGCACGAAGCATCTGGGAAAACGCCAGCGTGCAGAAAGCCATCGTCTGCCCTGCGGCATGAGTGCCTGTCGTCACCCCAATCCAATATGCCGCGGTCGTCATAGCTGCAACGAATACGCCCTGTGTCACAACCCGGCTGACAAGGTCCTTCTCAAACAGGGTACCCGATTTTACCGGATGGTGCTTCATGATATTCCTGCTGGCGGGATCCACTCCGAGCGCCAGCGCCGGCAGTGTGGCCGTAGCCAGATTCACCCAGAGGATATGCACCGCAAGCAGCGGAGCATCAAAGTTAAAGACAGTTGCCGCTAATAAGGTCAGAATCTCCGCAATATTGCCGGCAAGCAGGAACTGGATCACCTTCTGTATATTCCGGTAAACCCTTCTTCCTTCCTTGATGGCATATGCAATCGTAGTAAAGCTGTCATCGAGCAGAATCATGTCGGAAGCCTCCTTGGCCACATCCGTGCCTGCCTCTCCCATCGCCACGCCGATATCCGCCGCTTTCAGCGCAGGTGAATCGTTCACTCCGTCACCAGTCATGGCTACTACCTCTCCGGCACTCTTTAAGGCCTTAATGATGCGCAGCTTATCCGCCGGCGACACACGGGCATATACAGAAGCAGTCCGCACAGATTCCTTCAGCGCCGCGTCGTCCATAGCATCCAGCTCATCGCCGGATATGACCGTATCCCCGCTTTCATATATGCCAAGCTCCTTTGCTATGGCAAGGGCAGTCTCTTTATGGTCACCGGTAATCATGACCGTACGTATGCCTGCTTCCCTGCAGACGCGTACCGATTCCGCTACTTCTTTGCGCGGCGGGTCAATCATGCCAAGCGCGCCGACAAAGGTCATATTTTCCTCTACATTTACGTCGTCATCCGATGGTATGGAAGATAGTGTCCTCAGACAGATTCCGAGCACCCGCAGGGCTTCTTCTGACATTCCGTGGCAGAGCTCTGCTATGTTGTCCCTGTCGGCCTTCGTCATGGGCCGTATCCCACGGGACGTCAGCATATGGCTGCACAGCGGAAGCATCTCATCCACCGCTCCTTTCGTGTAGGCGATGCAGGAGCCGTCTATCTCGTGGACGGTCGTCATCCGCTTGCGCTCAGAATCGAACGGCTGCTCAAACAGACGGGGATATGCGTCCTCCAGCAATTCATGGTCAATGCCGAACTCCTGCGCCATATATATGAGTGCACCTTCCGTAGGGTCGCCGATGATCTCTCCGCTTCTGTCAGGATCGATGCTTGCGTCATTGCAGAGCGCAGCTGCGTACACCATCTCCCGGTACACTTCCGGATGCTGCCCTACAGCTTCCCTGATTGGAGTAGCCCTGCCGGACTCAAAGTCCCCGTTCACAGCGATATGGGTCACTGTCATCTTATTGAGCGTAAGCGTACCTGTCTTATCACTGCAGATAACGGTCGCGCTGCCAAGCGTCTCAACAGCGGGCAGCCTCCGTATAAGTGCATTCTTCTTTGCCATACGCTGTACGCCAAGCGCCATCACGATAGTAGCTGTAGCCGGCAGCCCTTCCGGAATGATAGATATGGCAAGAGAGATCGCCACGAGGAACTGCGGTATGAGCGGCCGCTCATATAGCGCACCGATGATAAATATGAGCACGCAGACGATAAGCCCCGCCACCGTAAGCGTCTTACCTGCGGCATTCAGCTTGCGCTTCAGCGGAGTATCCAGCTCATCCTCATTGTCGAGCATGCCTGCGATACCTCCGACTTCCGTATCCATGCCTGTTGCGACCACTACTCCACAGGCCCGGCCGTAAGTGACAATGGAGGAATGATAAGCCATATTGCAGCGGTCTCCGAGTACAGTTGCCTCCGGCAGAATAATATGTGCCTCTTTCTCCGATGGTACAGACTCACCGGTCAGCGAAGCCTCCTGCACTTTCAGATTGGCGGATTCTATCAGCCTTATGTCCGCCGGTACCTTGTCGCCGTCTCCCAGATGCACCACGTCCCCTATTACGAGCTCCGTCGCAGGGACGATGCTTTCCTCACCCTGCCGCAGGGCTTTAGCGGTGAGCGCGCTCATATTGCGGAGCGCTTCCATGGAAGACTGCGCCTTCTTCTCCTGCACGATACCGATGGCTGCGTTGATTACTACAATTGTGAAGATTACAACCGCCTCCGTCCACTCTCTGAGAACGGCTGAACATGACGCTGCCCCTATGAGTATGAGTACCATAGGGTCCATAATCTGCGCTTTGAGCATCTGCGCAATCGTCTTCGGCGGTTTCTGGCGCAGTACATTGCGCCCGTTCTTTCTTAACCTTTCGGCCGCCTCGGCATCGCTCAGGCCATCTGCTGAGGTATCAAGCTTTCTGTAAACCTCTTCCATCTGTTCTGAATGCCAAGGCATCTGTCTGTGATTATCCATATCGGATATACCACTCCCTTCTTTTTTTATTTATCTGATTGCCTTTACAGGCAGAATCAGCTGAAAAAAACACAAAAAGGCATAACCTGCCACTCCCGGTTAAGAAGCGCAGATTATGCCTGTTATCTCAGTCCATTTTTGAATCAAGCTATTATGATTAATACATTGTTCACCGTCGCTACTGTCAGCGTCGTCCATAGTATTGGCTCTATCCTTTCCCTGTAACATCACTCATAAAATTATATGTGCTTTATTATATGAGAAGAACACAGCAATGTCAACTACTTTTTACCTTTCTTTAGACGGACTTTTTCGCTTGCCTTTGGTTATACGCCGCTGGCATCGTTCAGTTCAAACAGATTGCCTTCCGGGTCTCTGAAATAGGTGCAGCGCATCCCCCATGCTTCGATATATTGAGGTTCGCCAAGAAACGGCACGCCTGCCTCTTTCAGGCGTAAGTAGTCTCCGTCCAGGTCGGTCGTAGGGATAACCGCTGTGACAGTGTCAGGCTGCGTTCCCGACTCCGGCTGTTCATATCCCTGGAACAGCGGCATCGCTTCTCCTGCAAATATAGCAAAGCACGGCGCTGCATCCTTGCTTGCCGCAAAAGAAGTGTAAGGTCCGTTCCTATCGCCCCATACCGGGATCAGGCCGATTTTCTCCGTGTAGAAGTCAAAACATGCCCCATAATCTTTCCGCACGAGGATGCGGATTGTCGTCTCATTAAATTTCATCTCTGTAGATCCTCTCTTTCTGTGATTCATTACAGAACTATTATAGATTTAATATTTGGCAATTTCACTGTAAAAATCGGACATGTTCGACCTGTATTCCTGCGGCGTTATGCCGCATACGAGCCTGAAGTCCTTTACTAAATGGGACACGTCATAATAGCCCAGCTTGTCACTTATGTATGCCAGGGCATAGCCCTCTTCATTCAGAAGCCGGATAGCTCTGTTTATTCTTACCAATCTGGAAAAGGATTTCATGCTCATACCGAGATATAGATTAAACAGCCTGTTCAGATGTCTGGGCGAATAATTAACCTTATCTGATATCTCTACAGAAGTCAGGATGCCTTCCATCCGGATGATGTCCCCAATCGCACGTGCAAGCTCCTCCGGGTATGGAAACCGGACACTCTGAATCAGCCTCTCTTCCATTCCACACAATAACCCTTCTACCGTCACAGATGTTCTGAAAATGTCCCTCATCTCCTTATCCATAGAGCTATCTACCTCTTTGAAGGGCACGATCTTGTCAGTCAGTTCATTTTGATTCCTCTTTTTAAAAGCGGAAAATCCTGCAGGCTGAAATTCAACGATGAATATGACGTCACATCTATTTGCAATGTCACCTACTCGGACCGGCTTCGTCGCCGGCCCGAATATAAAACTGTGAAGCTCAGTATGATAGTCAAAGAGCACAAGTGTAACGCTGCCATGGGGCATGACCGTATATGCGTCTGATATGGCCTGCCGGTCAGGAAAAGTGACCGTGAAATTGGATATCAGATTCCTGAGCTGCCCACATGGGAGCATGTATGCGAAATTTTCTTCGCGTATCAGAATCTCTCTCTTTTCATTTATATGCTGTAAACTGCTTTTATCTATCATGATTATCCTTTTTATGTCATCTCTGTCAGGTAGAAGAAAGCCGCTTTTTCATCGTCTTTTCCACTGCATTCAGTATATTTTCATAACCGGTACACCTGCACAGATGTCCCGACAGCTGCTTCTTAAGCTCCTCTCTCGTATATTCCCTGCCTGATTCGAGTATCTCGACAGCGCTCATAATGAATCCCGGCGTGCAGAAGCCGCACTGGACGGCAGCTTCGTCGATAAATGCCTGCTGGATATCAGACAGCTCTCCGCCCGGCCCCATAAGCCCTTCCAGCGTGCGGATATCCTTCCCGTCCGCCCACACTGCAAGATAGATGCATGAATTATAACACTCGCCGTCTATCATTACATTACAGGCGCCGCACTCGCCGACCTCGCAGCCTTTTTTTACGCTCGTCAGATGATAGTCGTTCCTCAACATATCCGTAAGAGACGCACGAACGTCTACCATGCTCTCCACTACTTTCCCATTGATCGTACAAGTCACAAGTTTGTACTGCTTGCCCGGAACGGCCCTGCTTTCGTTTCTGCTCATAACGCCTCACCTCCTGCCCGGTCTACCGCCTCTTCAATCGCTCTCCTTGCAAGCACCTGGGAGATATGCTCCCGGAACGCCCTGCTTGCCCTCCAGCTGTCTCTCGGGTGGATATCCTGCCGCACTTCCTGCGCAAACCGGCGGTATGTCTCATCAATGGCCTTCTTTCCTTTTGCCGCACGTTCTGCGGCCGGACAGCGAAGCGGCACAGGACCGGCCACGCCGAAGGCTATCCTCACATCTACAAGCTGTTTCTTATCTTCTGAAAGCTTTACGTTCACGGAACAGCCAAGCGTCGCGATATCCATGGCATTTCTCATGGCGTATTTGATATAATGTCCTGCATATCCATCGTAGGAGGCTTTTGGTATCAATACTGCCGTCTCAATCTCCCCCTGTCTGAGATCCACGCATCCGGCCTTGAGGTAGAATTCGTGAATCGGAACGGTGCGTACACCGTCCGGTCCGGCCAGCTCCACAAGCGCGTCATATGCAAATAAGGTAGACGCGGAGTCGGCCGAGGTAACGCCGTTGCAAGTATTTCCTCCGATGGTTCCGATGTTGCGTATCTGGGGGCCTCCGACTTTATCTACTGCTTCGCCGAGCACGCGTATATGTCTTTGGATGAGGGGATGCTTCGTGACATGGGAAAAGCTCGTGAGGGACCCGATTCTCAGCGCCCCGTCCTCTTCGAGCATAACCCCGCGCAGCTCATCCAGCCCGTATATGCTTATAAGCTCCACATCTTTAAGCTTTCCTTCCCGTATCTTAATCAGGATATCACTGCCTCCTGCAATTATTTTTGCATCCGGGTGCTCCTCCAGCAATCGTATTGCATGCGATACGCTTTCCGCCTCATACAGTGCCTTTATATCATACATCAAGCAGCCCTCCCTTCTTAAATTCTTCAAACAGCGTATGCGGGTTCAGGGGAATCTGGCTGATGCCGATACCTGTAGCCTGAAGCACCGCGTTGCGTATGGCAGGCGCCACCGAACAGACCGGTGGCTCACCGAGCGCCTTGGTCCCGAATGCACTCGAAGGTTCATAATTCTCCACGAACTGTCCTTCCAGATGAGGGTGGTCCATCGCCGTAGACAGCTTATAATCGAGCAGATTGCCGTTCAGCGTCCTGCCCGTCTCCGCATCGAACTTCTCCATCTCAGACAGTGCATATCCGATGCCCATGCTCATACCGCCGTGTACCTGTGCCTTCGCCAGCGCCGGATTGATCAGCCGGCCACAGTCGTGGACATTCACGATATCGATAAGGCTTACTTTGCATGCCTCGATATCTACTTCGACTTCCGCCATCGTACAGCCGAAGGAATATGCATTGCTTTTAATCTGATAGGTGCTCTCCGCCGTCAGATGTTCACTGTGGCTGAGGCTGTACAGTGCTTCTGTTGCCAATTCTCCCAGCGTCATCATCGAACGGCCGTCACTCTTTCGCACGATTACGCCTTCCTCCAGGTCGAGCTGGCTGACAGGCATCCGCGTAATTTCCTGTGCATAGGCCAGTATCCGCTCCTTCAAAAGGCCGGCGGTCTGTTCTATGGAAAAGCCGGCGGTATAGGTCTGCCTGGAGGCATAGGCTCCCGTACCGAAGGGGGTCACATCTGTATCCTGTGATGATATGATATGTACATCTTCAAACGGAATGCCGAGCGCATCCGCTGCCATCTGGGAGAATGCCGTGTCCGCTCCCTGCCCGATCTCCGTCTCACCGACCTGCACCTGTACAGATCCATCCTGATTCATCACCATCCTGCACGAAGATGTCTCCAGAGAGATGGGCCAGACAGCCGTATTATACCAGAATACGGCCAGGCCTACCCCTCTTCGGATATTCCCGGTCTGCGAGGCATATTCCCTGGCCTTCCTGTCATAATCCATATATGCCGAGGCCTTATCCATGCATTCATGGAACGTGTCATAATAGTTTTCGTTCTTGGAAAATGCATCCACATATCCCTGTGGCATCACGTTCTTTCTTCTGAATTCCATCGGTGACATGCCGATTGCCCTTGCCACATCATCTGTATGGCTCTCTACCGCGAACATGGCCTGTGGTATTCCATAGCCTCTCATGGCTCCGGCCACCGGTCTGTTAGTAAATACGGTATAACAGTCCGCTTCCACATTCGGGCACGGGTAGAGCTGGGGAAAAGCTCCCATCCCTTTTGCCACGACTCCATGGCCGTGGGAGGCATAGGCGCCCTGGTTGGAGTATGCCGTAAGCTTGCGTGCCGCATACGTGCCGTCCGGCCTGACCCACGATATGATGTGGCTTCTGATCGCGTGCCGCACCCTCGTGCAGTTGAACGCCTCTTCCCTGCTTATGTCAAGCTTCACGAGATGCCCCCCGCACTGCATGCTCAGATACGCACAGAGAGGTTCATAGAGGACGTCCTGCTTGTTGCCGAACCCGCCCCCGATATACGGCTTGATGACACGCACCTTGCCCCACGGTATTCCAAGCGCCTGCCCTACGACCCTGCGCACGATGTGGGGAATCTGGGTGGAGGCCGTGACATTGATCTTATGATCCGCCTCATAGGCATAACAGACGAAGTTCTCTATATGGCAGTGCTGCACGGAAGGAGTGTCGTACCACCCCTCTACCTTCATAAGCCCCGGTTCCTTTATGGCTGCTTCATAATCGCCGTTTCGGATACTCGTATGGTTCAGCACATTGCCCGGATAGCCGTCATGCAGCTGTGGCGCTTCTGCCTTCATGGCATCCTCTACATCCAGAACGAACGGATATTCTTCATACTCCACCTTAATAAGCCCCGCCGCCCTGGCCGCAGTCACTTCATCTTCCGCCACGACCGCCGCCACGTCATCCCCATAGAACCGCACACGATCCGTCAGCATGAGCCGGTCCGACACATCTTGATGGGCTTCATCTGTCGACCACGGATGTCCTGCTGTAGGGTAATAATTCTTCGGCACGTCAAAGCAGGTCAGTACCCGGACTACGCCCGGCAGCTTCTCTGCTTCTTCGGTATCTACGGACAGCACTCTGCCGTTCGCCACGGTAGAATGTACAATCCGGGCGGTATACGCCTCCCTGCCGCAGAGGTCATCCGTGTACCTGGCTCTCCCAGTCACCTTGTCATACGCGTCCACCCGGTTTACGCTCATACCCACTGCTCTCTTACGCTTCTCCATCTGCTCACCTCCTGAACACTTCTTCGCCGGCTGCATATTTGCCGGTAATCTCAGCCTCACCGCTTACGTATATGAGTCGTTCGAGCCGATCAGTAATGTTCGTGCTCTCACGGTCTGATACCGCGCTGTCATCTATGATAACTGCATCAAATTCATAACCTTGCTCAAAACTCCCCACTTTTCCGAAGAATGCACCGCCGCCCTTTGTCGCCAGATAAAAACTTTCCGCCGCCGTCAGAGGCTGTAAGCTCTCGTCCACAAGCCTCCACCGGAGCTTAGATGCCTGTATCGCATGTGCCATGGCCGCAAAGAGGTTCTCCGTCGTACCCCCCGCCACGTCGCTTCCAAGCCCCGTCGGGATTCCTTCTTCGAGAAAAGCCCGCACCGGAGCTATCCCGGACGACAGGTTCATATTGGATTCCGGACAGTGGGCGACAAACACATTGTTCTCCTTCATCCTCCTGCGCTCCCGCTCATCCGAGTGTACGCAGTGGGCCATAACCGTCGGTGCATCCGCTCCGAACAGGCCGAACCTGTCATAGGCATCCCCATAGAATTCCGACTCCGGACAGAGCTCCTGTACCCACTTCACCTCGCTTACGTTTTCCGACAGATGTGACTGTACCGGAAGGCCATACCGCATCTGTATCTTTTTTAGATTTTCCATCAACACATCCGTACAGGTAGGAATAAATCTGGGTGTCAGTATGGGCTTCGTATTCCTGTACCGTTTCCGGCAGTCCTTGATCCATTCCACCGTATCTTCCGCAGAGGCGTCAGCACTTGCTTCAGTCAGGTAATCCGGAGCATTGCGGTCCATGTTCACCTTCCCCACCAGAGTACGAAGGCCGGACTTCTCCAGCATATCCATCAAAAGCTCCGTGGCCGGCACATGTACCGTTCCGAAGATACATGCCCGCGTCGTGGCACTGAATTTCAGCCTCTGCGTAAATCTCTCGTACGTTTCCGCCGCATACCCGGTATCCGAATACTTTGCTTCTTCCGGAAATGTATGTGCATTCAGCCAGTCCAGAAGCTCCAGGTCCATTCCAAGTCCCCGGAACGTATACTGCGGCGCATGTATGTGCAGATCCACAAGCCCGGGCACGATGAGCGCCCCTTTCGTATCCTGCACCGGACAGTTCTCATATGCATCCGGGAGCCTCTCATATACACCTTCCGATGTTCCGTCCCTGCATACTACATACCCGTCCTTTTGTACCGCAAGCTCTGACGGAGTCCTGCTGTAGCAGATATCTCCTTTTAATATAAAAATAGATCCATTCACCGGTCATACCTCCTTCTTCCGTAGCAGTCCGCAGATATCCGCAGACTGTTACATCCTGCGGATTCTTATAGACAACTATTTACGGTAGTTGGTAGAAACGTTCAACCGATTATGAACCTATATAAGTCTCCATGTTTTTTGTTGTTTCTTATTTTATCGTATCACAGGAAAAGCAGCCAGTCAATGCTTAACTCTGGCTGTTTATCCTGTCATTGAGATCATTCAGATATACCCACCGCTCCATCTTATTCTCCAGCATCTGTTCCGTATCTTTCTTCTCCTGCATCAATTCATTCAAGGCGGCAGAGTTGGTGGCATTCTCAAGCATGCGTTCCTCCAGGTTCTTAACCTGCTCTTCAAGCGCCGCAATCTCTCCGTCAATCGCTTCAAATTCCTGCTTTTCTTTGTAAGTGAACTTCAGCTTCTTCTCACCCGTTTTCCATGATTTCGCCGTCTTTTCCTTCTGCCCTTTCTCCCGTTCAGGTTCACTGTGCCCACTTTGGCCCTTCTTAAGCAGATAGTCCGAGTATCCGCCTTCATATTGGGCTATCCTGCCTTCTCCTTCAAATGCGAAGATTCTGTTGACGATACGATCCAGAAAATAACGGTCATGTGATACGGCTATCACTATTCCGTCAAACTCGTCCAGATAGTCCTCCAACACGTTCAGCGTCTGGATGTCGAGGTCGTTCGTCGGCTCATCCAATACCAGTACATTGGGCGCCTCCATAAGGATACGCAGCAGATACAGCCTTCGTTTCTCCCCGCCGGACAGCTTCCCTATCCGGCTCCACTGAAGCGTGCCGTCAAACAGGAAGCGTTCCAGCATCTGGGATGCGCTTATCGTCCCTTCCGGTATGGTGACATACTCTCCTGCTTCCTTCGCGTAATCGATGACGCGCATGGAATCATCCATATACTCATTTTCCTGAGAAAAATAACCCATCTTAATCGTCTCGCCTATCTCCACGCTGCCAAAATCCGGTTCCAGGTTCCCGGTGATGATCTTTAGCAGCGTACTCTTGCCACACCCGTTTTCACCAACGATGCCGATGCGGTCATTCCGGAGAAAGGTATAGGAATAATCCGCTATTACAGTCTGTCCGCCGTATGATTTTGCTATGTGCGCAGCCTCCACCGTCTTCTTTCCCATTCTGGAAGACAGAGAACTCATCGACACGCTTTTCTCCTGTTCCGGAGCGCTCTGTTCCTGAAGCGCCTCGATTCTGCCGATGTGGGCTTTCTGTTTCGTGGACCTGGCCCGCGCCCCCCGTGCCAGCCACTTGAGCTCCGTCCGAAGCAGGCTCTGCCTCTTCCTCTCGGCCGCGCTCTCCATGTCCTGGCGCTGCATCTTCAGATTCACATAATCGGAATAGCGGCCGGGATAATTGTAGAGCGACGCCCTCTCAATCTCAACGATTCTGGTTGCCACCCTGTCCAGAAAGTAACGGTCATGGGTCACCATCACGATAGCCCCCCGGAACTTAACAAGATATTGTTCCAGCCACTCTGCCATAGCACCGTCGAGATGGTTGGTCGGCTCATCGAGCACAAGTATATCCACAGGTGCCAGAAGCGCTCCTGCCAGCGCTGTCCGCTTCTTCTGGCCTCCGGACAGCGTATCTGCTTTCGTGTCATAAGAAGGAAGGCCAAGGCGGTTGATCATCGCCTTGGCTTCACTTTCCATCGTCCATTCATTGCCCTTGTCCACATTGTCCTTCAGAACCGCTTCTAAAATAGTTGCTGCTTCATCAAATACGGGATTCTGGGGCAGATAGCGCAGCTTCACATTATTACCCGCGCTTATGATGCCGCTGTCCGCCTTCTCTATGCCTGCCACAACTTTGAGCAGGGTACTCTTGCCGGTTCCGTTGACGCCGACGATGCCGATTTTATCATTGTCATTGATACTGAAATCCACACCGTCCAGCAGGAGCTTATCTGTATAGGACTTTGTGATACCTTCCATTGTCAGTAAGTTCATCTTTTATTCCTCATTTTCTTCTGCAAACGGGTCTTTCCCTTCCGGAATTGCTATATTCAGCACCATGGCTACCAATGCCGCAGGGACGATGCCGGAACCTCCGAAGACATAGCCCACCCACTCCGGGAGCTGGTTCAGCACGTCTGCCGTAGAGCCGAGCCCGTAGCCGAAACCGAGTGCCACCGCCACAATCGTGACAACCCTGTTATTGACGCCTCCCTTTGTCACAAGCTGGATCCCGCTGACTACGATAGACGAGAACATCATGACCGCAGCGCCGCCAAGCACGGACTGCGGCATCATCTCGAACAGAGCGGCAATCTTGGGAAAGAATCCACAGAGCACGAGGATGCCCGCGCCCATGGACAGCGCGAACAGATTGACAATCTTCGTCATCCCCACAAGCCCCACATTCTGGCTGAAGGAAGTGTTAGGCAGCACTCCGAAAAATGAAGCAAATGAAGATCCAAGACCGTCACATATGACTCCGCCTGACAGCTCCTTATCCGTAGCTTCTCTGCCGAGACCGCCTTCTGTAATGCCGGAGATATCTCCTATGGTCTCAACTGCCGTGACAATGAACATAATCAGTATCGGTACGACCGCCTTGACATCGAAGACAAACTTGACCGGCATGAACTTAGGCAGTGCGAACCAGTCCGCTCCTGCCACCTTCCCCCAGTCCAGTACCCAGGAGCATGTAGCGGTGACCGCCTTCTGCGTCCCGGCATCCACATACTCATATGTGGTCGGAAGGAACAGTGCCAGCACCGCACATACGATATATCCGATGATAATGCCGAACAAGATAGATGCCGCGCTGCTGATTCCTTTTGTAAAGTGCTTAAGCAGGATGATGCTTACCAGCACGACGGCACCTACGAGCAGATTCACCGGAGATCCGAAGTCGCCGTTCGTATTGCCGCCGCCGAAGGAATTGATGCCGACAGATATGAGCGAAAGCCCGATGGCCATCACTACCGTGCCGGTCACGACCGGCGGGAAGAACCGTCTCAGAGGTTTCAGAAAGAAACCGAGCACCCCCTCGAACAGCCCTCCAATCAGGCTTGCACCAAGTATAGCACCGTAGGCAATCACACCGCCGCCCATGGATGCGCATATCCCCTTGCTCACTCCGATGAATCCGGAGCTCGTCCCCATGATAATCGGCAGCCTCGCGCCGACAGGCCCTATGGTGAAGAGCTGGACAAGCGATACCACCCCAGCTATGAGCATAGCGCTCTGCAGCACATCTCTCAACACTCCCGCATCTCCAAGTCCGCACATCCCTCCGATAATCAGCAGCGGCGTCAGGTTCCCTACAAACATGGCGAGCACATGCTGCAGCCCAAGTACAACCGCCTGTCCGAACGGAATCCTCCCTTCCAGTTCATAAGGGCTTGCATATGTCTTAGCTTTCTCATTTCCCATTCTCTCTTCCTCCTGTGTAAAACTCATACTTCAAAAGAGTACCATCGATGTCATGCCTTGTCAATGGTCTGGGATTCCATCATGGAGGGGCATCGTTGCAAACCTCCTTTTATACTCCGTCTCAATCCAGATAAGTCTTCTTGTATTCCTCCCGGACGTCTTCCGGCACGAGCCTGCCCCCTGTAGCCCATGCGATATGTACCGCGTCTTTCATCTTGTCTTCCAGCCCGTGCTCCCGGATATAGGCGCGTGTCTCCTCATACTTAAGCAGTCTCGCAGGTCCATCAAACGCCGCACATGCGCTCGGCTCCAGGAAGATGTCCTCCGTCTCAAGAAGATTACGCATGTACTCGTACAGCCACTTGTCTTTCAATGTAAATTCCCCGCTTAGGAGCGGTTCCATCACCTTGCCGACAAAACCTGACGGACGCCCTACGGCCAGCCCGTCTGCATGAGTCAGGCCGGTCAGTCCGACATCCTGTACAGAGATGTCGTTGTGCAGCCCTGTAGCCATGCCGAGCAGCATGCACGGGGCCTGTACCGGCTCTACGAAGAAGCAGTGTACATTGTCCCCCCACAGTTCCTTGAGCCCGAACGTAACCCCGCCCGGAGCTCCGCCGACGCCGCACGGGATGTAGACGAACAGCGGATGGGCTTCATCTACCTTGACGTCCAGCTCTTCCAGCTGGCTTCTGAGACGCTTTGCAGCTACCGCGTAGCCCATAAATAGATTCTTTGAATTCTCATCATCGATAAAGTAGCTCTTCGGATTGGCGTCTGATTCCCGTCTGCCGTTTTTAACCGCCTCGCTGTAGTCGGATGCATATTCGACCACTTTCACCCCGTGGCTTCTCAGCATGTCCTTCTTCCACTGCCTTGCATCCGCGGACATATGGACGATGACTTCGTAGCCCACGGCCGCGCTGGCGATTCCGATACTTAGGCCCAGATTTCCTGTGGAACCGACCTGTATCGTATACTGGCTGAAGAATTTCCTGCACGAATCAGACGCAAGGACGGAGTAGTCATCCCCTAGCGTTATCAGACCTGCTTCCAGCGCCAGATCCTCCGTGTGCTTCAGCACTTCATAGATGCCGCCTCTCGCCTTTACGGAACCGGCGATCGCGAGATGGCTGTCCTGCTTTACCATCAGGCGTCCCCGGATGCCACTTCCATATGCCTTGTCCAGATACGCCTGCATCTTCGGCACCGGAGTCAGCACGGACTCGATGAGCCCGCCCCGGTCAGCGGTCTCTGGAAAGCATTTCACGATGAACGGGGCGAAACGGGCCAGTCTGTCCTCCGCGTCTTCGATATCTTCCATCGTCACCTCCAGGCTGACTTCCCCGTAGGGCCTGAGCCCGGGATTGACCCATGCGGTCTCCTCCGCAGCTGCAATCTTCTTTACAAGGGGTATCTCCATAATCTTCTTATCCATAAGGCACATCCTCCTCTACTTATTTTATACATTTTAACACAACTGCATAATTATTACTATCATGACAGATACGTATTATAACTGTTTGACAACCCGGACTTTCAGTGTTATAATACACGAAAATCAAAAAACCGATGATGAGGAAGTTATGCTGCCAAACGGTCTTAAGCGAATCCGGGATGGTGTAAGCCGGACAGACGCCAGTGACAGCAAGTGGGCCTCAGAGGGCAAGGTGAACGTATTCCAAGTAGCCGAGACGCAGAGGCCGGCGTTAAAGGGCCGGGGATGTTGTCATGCATCCTGCTGAGAGGGTATGTCCATACCAAGCAAGGTGGCACCGCAGGAGTTCAGCCTGTCCTTGAAAACAATTGTTTTCAAGGACTTTTTTTATTGCATGCGCAGCCGCGCTTCCTGATAATAACTAACAGAAAGGACGATGTCAATGAATGATGAATTTACACTGTACGATCTAAAGGTAGAAGTCATCGGCTCAGATAAGCCGATGGTATGCAGCCATGAGGTGGGGGACTATTTTCTCGTAAAAGGGGAGAATCTCGTATTTCCACAGAACTCCTCTTTCTCCATGTATTCTCTTGCGGCCCTTCTCCCACTTCTCCCTGCGAAGCAGAGAGAGCTGCACGAAAATGACTGGATGCTCTCCGACTCTGTCATCGCCTGCCCGGATCCCAATTGCGGGGCCAGGTTCAAAATCACACGAATCGGGACCCGGACGCTGCGGCATTCTGAATGTACTGTTGAAAGCATACGTTCAAAAAACGATGACCTTATAAATCAGACGGAGGAACACGAGAATGAATGAGAGAATTGAACTGACCAAAGACTATACCATCAGCCGGGTACTGAACGGCTGCTGGCAGCTGTCGGAAGGACACAGCCTGCAGGCCCGCCTTGATTTCAAGGATGTGATGCATGCATTCCATATGCTGGTGGAACAAGGCTTCACTACCTTTGACTGTGCGGATATCTATACCGGGGTGGAAGAATTTATCGGTACATTCATTACGGAGTTGAAGGCCGGGCACGGAGTCTCTGCAGACGACATCCAGATCCACACGAAATACGTGCCGGATATCAATTATCTGAGCCAGGTGGATTATGCATTTACCGAGCGTATTATCGACCGCAGCCTGAAGAGGCTGAACCGTGACACTCTGGACCTTGTACAGTTCCACTGGTGGGACTATGACGTGCCGGGCTGTGTGGAGACGGCAGGCAGCCTGCTGCGGCTGAAGGAAAAGGGGAAGATACGCAATATCGGGGTCACGAACTTTGATACGGCCCATCTGGAGGAGCTGGTAGATGCCGGAATACCGGTCGTGTCCATGCAGGCCCAGTATTCCCTGTTCGACAGGCGTCCGGAACGCACGCTTCTCGAATACTGCAGGGCAAATGATATCAAAATGCTCTGCTACGGTACGTTGTCCGGCGGATTCCTGTCAGAGAGATGGATCGGGGAAGCCGCCGCCGAGCCTGAGACACGCTCTCAGGTCAAGTATCTCCAGATTATTGAAGATACCCTTGGATGGGAGGGCTATCAGGACCTGCTCCGGCTGCTGGCCGGCATTGCGGAAAAATATCATGTAAGCATATCCAACGTGGCATCCAAATATATCCTGTGCCAGGACGGCGTGGCGGGAGCCATCATCGGAATACGCAACAGCCGCCATGTACGGTCTAATGCCAGAATCTTCGGATTTGAACTGACGGAAGCTGAAATCTGCAAGATAAGGGACTTCCTGCGGGAATATCCCGCGCCGGAAGGAGAGCCCTTTGAGCTGGAACGTACCGTCGGTTCCAAATACCGCAGCATCATGCACATGAATATCAATGAAAAGGAACAAAGTTAACTGCACAATAGGAGAATCAATGACATGGAAAAGAAAAAACTTGAATTCAGAGGAGGGTGTGGCGTGGCATTCCTCCCGGTATGCATCTTCTTATTCTTCTGTATCTTATACTTTGTAGTGTTTAAGACGTTCGAGATGTATGCCCTTGCAATGGGAGCTTTCGTCGCGCTTCTGATCAGCGCCCTGTTTACGAGAAGAGGGGATTACGAGCGGTTTTGGGAAGCCGTGTATGCCGGCGCCAGAGAGGCAGTTCCGGTGACGGTACTATTACTTATCATCGGCATGTTTTCGGCCATGATCAAAGCGACCAATATCTCAACCGGTTTTGTGTGGCTTGCAGACAGCCTGAACGTGGACGGAGGCCTGTTTACAGCATTTACATTCTTTGCCGTATGCGTCATCGCCTCTGCCACCGGATCCTCCCTCGGGACGATGTTCACCTGCTTTCCCATCTTCTATGCAGCCGGCATCCTACTCGGCAGCAATCCGTCCGCCCTTGCGGGCGCTATCGTATGCGGCGGAATCTTCGGTGACAATGTGGCCCCGATATCAGATACGACTATCATCTCAGCCGGCACGCAGGAATATACGAAGAAATCCGGGTTTGCAGATGTAGGCGGGTGCGTTGCCAGCCGCCTGAAGTATTCGCTTGCAGCCGGCGCCATCTCCTTTGCCTTATTCTGGATCTTCGGCGGCGGCGGAACTTCCGGAAGCGGAGCAAAAGAGATTCTCGCTGAAAATAAGAATCCTGTCACCCTGGTAATGCTCGTTCCAGTGGCGCTTATGCTGATTACCGCCGTAAAGACACGGAACATCTATAAGGCGATTACGGTGGGGCTGATTCTTGGAACGATTATCGGGCTGGCCTTCCGTCTTCTCACCCCGGACAGCATCCTTTCTGTCAAAGACGGTGCCCCCGCCGGATTCCTCACGGATGGCATCAATGGCATGATTGCCACCATAACCCTCGTAATCTCCGTGTACGGCATCATGGGCGTACTTACGGCAGCCGGGGCTCTGGAAAGGATTACAGACATGATTCTCGGGAGCAGGCTTGGCAAGAGCGCCTGCGGTGCGGAGATTGCCATGATGCTCGGCATCTCTGTCACTACGATGTTCTTCGGCGGCGTGACGAGCGCCTCTATGGCGACCTTCGGAAAGATTCAGAACGAGATTGGAAAGCGTGCCGGCCTGCACCCTTACCGCCGCGCCAACCTCCTTGACGGTTTTGCCAATTCTATCGTCCTTGCCGTCCCTTTCCTGAGCGTCTTCGTATTCATCGGCTCCTCCCTCACAGCCGGATATGAATACGCCCAAGCACTGTCTGTCACCCAGGTGGGGGGATTCATGTTCTACTGCTTCTCTCTGTTCCTCGTATTGCTCTTCTCCGTGATTACCGGATGGGGGCGGACGTATGAAGGAGACGGCGGACGTCCCGTGAAAAAAGCCGACGGTGAGATATCGTTCTAGTCATAAATTATGCGTTACATAAGAATTTCCAATAGAATAAAAAGGAGCCAGAATCGGCCTTACCGGCCTGATTCTGGCTCTTCTTGCATGCAAAGCCCATTACAGGAATATGTATTTTAGGATAAACAATATGGCCAGTATGTACATGAGCAGACTGATCTTCTTCTCCTTCGCCTTTCCTGTGAGCAGATTCAGCGCTACGAAAGAGATGACTCCCATGGAGATACCTTCGGAAATGCTGTAGAAGAACGGCATCGCCAGAATACAGATATAACATGGAATCGACTCGGCATAATCTTCAAAATCGATATTCACTACGTTCGTCAGCATATAGAAGCCTACGACTACAAGAGCCGGAGCTGTGGCAAATGAAGGAATCGCCAGGAAGATTGGTGACAGGAACAGCGCAAGTCCGAATAGAATCGCCGTCGTTACCGCGGTAAGTCCTGTCCTTCCTCCCTCTGATACGCCGGATGCACTCTCTACATATGTAGTAGTTGTCGTCGTTCCCAATACCGCGCCTGCCGTCGTCGCTACGGCATCCGCCAGCAGGGCACCCTTGATACGCGGAAGTTTTCCCTCTTCGTTAAGCATGTTTGCTTTGGAAGATACGCCAATCAAGGTCCCAATCGTATCAAACATATCTACAAACAGGAACGCAAATATGACTACGACAAAGTTAACGGTAAAAATTCCTGAAAAGTCCAGCTTCATAAATACCGGCGCCAGGCTTGGTATGGACAGTCCTCCGCTAAAATCCGGGAGCAGCCCGTAGAATCCAAGTTCCGGGTTCGGTACATAGAGTCCGGCAAACTGGCAGATAATACCGAGCACCCAGGTAATCAGGATACCCCAGAGAATATTACCCTTTATGTTCTTGATGACAAGTATACCGGTAATGATGATGCCGATGACCGCCAGAAGCACGGTGATACCCACATCATTAAAGGATGCCTCCACTCCTTTGGCCGCATTGTATCCGTCCAGCGTAAACAGCTGGAGCAGTGTAGATCCTCCCGTGACTACATTGGCATTCTGAAGGCCGATGAAAGCGATGAAGAGGCCGATGCCAACGCTTACTGCCGCTTTCAGGTTCTTTGGAATAGCGTTGAAGATGGCCTCACGCACATTTGTAAGGGAAAGGATGATAAAGATGATACCTTCCACGAACACTGCGGTGAGCGCTACCTCCCACTTATACCCCATTCCCAGTACGACCGTGTACGCAAAATATGCGTTCAGCCCCATACCAGGCGCAAGAGCAAATGGATAGTTGGCGCAGATAGCCATAAGCAGCGTACCAACGAGAGCGGCAAGAGCAGTCGCTGTAAAGATTGCCCCAGAATCCATGCCGGTAGCGGACAGGATGCTCGGATTGACAGCCAGAATATACGCCATCGTCATGAATGTCGTGATTCCGGCCAGAATCTCTGTCTTCACATCTGTACCGTTATCACTGAGTTTGAATAGCTTTTCTAACATTGAATTCCCTCCTTTGTAGTATTTGTTCTCTCTTTCCTACATGAATAGTATAGCATATTTTAGTGTAACAAAACAGACCCGTAATGTAAACGGGTCTGCTTAATTTTATGACTCCCGGATTTTTTTTCTGAGCGGAAGCACCATGCCGGGAGATACCGACAGTTCATCGATTCCCATAGACAGGAAGGTACCGGTCAGCGCCAGGTCGGAGGCCAGCTCTCCGCATATGCCGATCCATCTGCCTTCTGCGTGTGCGCTCTCTGCCGCCATACGAATCATGGCGAGTACGGCGGGATGATGGGCGTCATAGAATTCATCCAGCTTCTCATTCTGCCTGTCGATCGCCAGCGTATACTGGGTCAGGTCGTTCGTTCCTACGCTGAAGAAATCAACCTCTTTTGCCAGTTCACGGCTCACCATGACAGCGGCCGGCGTCTCTATCATGATTCCGATTTCCACGTCTTCCCGGAAGCTGATGCCTTCTTCTTGCAGTTCCGCTTTCACCTCTTCGATGATTTCTTTGATCTTCTTTACCTCTGCTACCGAAATGATCATCGGGAACATGATGGCTATCTGCCCGAAGGCGGAAGCCCGGTACAACGCCCTAAGCTGCGTCTTGAAGATGTCGGTCTGCGTGAGGCAGATACGAATCGCCCGGTATCCGAGCGCGGGATTCTCCTCCTTGTCAAGACCGAAATACTCTGCCTGCTTGTCTGCGCCGATGTCGAGCGTCCGGATAATCACTTTCCTACCCGCCATATTCTCTGCTACCGTCTTATATACTCCAAACTGCTGCTCTTCCGTCGGGTACGTGCTGCTCTCCAGATAGAGGAACTCGCTTCGGAACAGCCCGATACCGCCTGCGTCATTCTTAAGTACAGCTCCGACGTCGGCCATATTGCCTATATTGGCATATACGTCTATCTTCTGCCCTCCCGCCGTGATATTATCCTTCCCTTTGAGCTGCAGCAGAAGTTCTTTCTGTGCCATATCTTCCTGCTGCTTCTTCTTCATCCGTTCCATCGTCGGCGCATCGGGCTCGATGTATATCTTGCCTTCAAAGCCGTCTACAACCGCAGTCCTGCCGTCATACTCCGGCCTGAGGCCTTCTCCCGCCCCAATGACTGCCGGAATATTCATCGTCCTGGCAAGAATCGCCGTATGGGAATTGGACGATCCATACATCGTCACAAATGACAGCACCTTTTCCTTGTCCAGCTGCACCGTCTCGCTCGGCACGAGATCGTCGGCCGCGATGATGACCGGCCCGTCGATTGACATCGGGCTCCCCTGGCTTTTGCACAGCACATGGAGAAGCCGTTCGGACACATCTCTGACGTCAGCGGCACGTCCTTGCATATACGCGTCATCCATCGCCTGGAACATAGCCTCATAATTGTCGGCTGTAGTGCCGATGGCGTACTCGGCGTTCACTTCCTGGGTCGTAATTATATTGACGACGGACTCTACATAATCCAGATCCTCTAGCATCATCTGATGTATTTCGAAGATCATGGCGTTCGCCTCGCCCACATCTTCCATCGCCTTGTCATGCAGTTCCTGAAGCTCCAAGGAGGCTTTGGCCCTGGCTTCTTCAAACCGTTTCACTTCCTGATCCGTATCCTTCACATGGCATCTCTTGATAGTAATCTCATCTCTTTTATAAAATGCAATCTTACCGATTGCGATACCGCCGTATACACTTTTACCTTCTAACGTAATCATCTCGAACCATTCCCTTTTTTGCAGTGAATTATAAGTTTTCCTTCATAAATGCTTCCAGCTCGCTGACAGCCTTCTCTTCGTCATCACCTTCAGCCGTCATGAATACTTCCTCGCCGCACTTGGCACCAAGCCCCATCACGCCAAAGATTCTCTTGGCATCCGCGCTCTTCTCGCCTTTTCCAATCTTTATCTCAGACTGGAATCCATTCGCCTTCTTGACGAGAAGTCCTGCTGGCCTTGCGTGGATTCCTTCCTTGTCCGTGAGTACATACCTAAATTCTTTCATAATCTTCTCTCCTTTTCTTCCTTAATATGATACTGTCAGGTTCCAAACAGATTACAGAACCATGTGCCTGATGCTGCTACCGTTTTTCTTCCGGAAGCGGCCGTTTCAAAAGTACGATTCCGGCCATGGACACAACAGCGCCTGCTGCCATCGCCAGTAAGAACATCGGTGCATTTTCGATAATCCCGATGACAAAGATGCCGCCATGAGGTGCTCTGGATCCACAGCCGAAGGCCATGGAGAGCGCCCCAGCCACCGCGGAGCCTAGCACGCACGGAGGAATGATACGAAGTGGATCCGCTGCTGCGAACGGAATCGCACCTTCTGTTATAAAAGACAGCCCCATGATATAGTTCGTTATGGTCGTCTGCTTCTCGTTCTTCGTGAACCGGTTCCTGAAGAATGTCGTCGCAAGCGCGATTGCCAGTGGAGGCGTCATGCCTCCTATCATGACCGCCGCCATGATATCGATCTGGCCGCTCGCGATTGCTGCCGTACCGAACACATAGGCGGCCTTGTTGAACGGACCTCCGAAATCAATGGACATCATGCCGCCAAGCACTGCTCCGAGCAGAATCTTACTGGATTCTCCCATCCCTGCCAGCATGTCATTCAGCCACGTATTGAATGCTCCTATCGGCGGATTCACGATATATATCATGATGATACCCATAAACAGGATACCTAAGAAAGGAAACAGCAGCACCGGTTTCGTACCCTCCAGCGACTTTGGCAGCCTGCCAAGCAGCTTCTTGATGAGCACCATGAGGTATCCGGCCACAAAACCGGCGATAAGTGCTCCGAAGAAGCCCGATGAGATCCATTCCTCCTCCGGAAGCATGACAGAAGTTCCTGCCTTGGCCAGAAGGCCGCCCACGATACCTGGCATGAGTGCCGGCCTGTCACCGATAGCCATAGCGATATAACCTGCAAGTATCGGGAACATCATTCCAAATGCCGTATTGCCGACTGTGTTGAAGAACAGCGCCAGAGGGCTCCCCTTGCCAAAGTCCGCTCCTCCGGCATTGGCCCCGTCCACGAGGAAGGATAAGGCAATCAGGATACCGCCGCCGATGACGAACGGAAGCATGTGGGACACGCCGTTCATCAGGCTCTTATATATCTTGCGTCCGAGGCTTTCCCCATCATCAGACATGCTCTCTTCTTCGCCGCCTTTGCTGTGGTAGACAGGAACATTGCCGCTGACAGCTTCTGTAATCAGCTGTTCCGCTTTGCTGATGCCATTTGCCACCTTAGTCATAAGGACCGGCTTACCGTCAAACCGTGCCATCTTGACATCCTTGTCCGCGGCGATGATGATGCAGTCACATGCGGCTATCTCGGCAGCTGTCAGAACATTCTTATCTCCACCTGAACCATTCGTCTCTACCTTAATCGTATATCCCATCTCTGCAGCTTTGTTCTCCAGGCTCTCCGCCGCCATATACGTATGGGCGATTCCGGTCGGACACGCGGTGACTGCCAGTATGCGGAAGGCTTCCCCTGCCGGCTTTTCTTCTTTTTTTTCTACTTTACTTTCTTCTTCCTGATCTTCCGGAAACTTGGCACGCTCGGCCTCATCTATTACTTTCAGGAATTCATCTGCGGATCCTGCCATCATAAGATGCTCCCGGAAGCTGTCATCCATAAGCAGCATAGACAGCCTGCTAAGTACCTCCAGATGTATATTGTCTTCCGTATCCGGTGCCGCAATCAGGAAGATAAGGTGTACCGGCTGTCCATCCAGCGAGTCATAATCTACGCCGTCTTTTACCACCATGGCTGCAAGCCCCGGGGCCTTGACCGCATTCGTCTTGGCATGTGGTATGGCGATTCCTTCTCCGATACCTGTCGTACCTTCTTCTTCCCTTTTATAGACGCCTGCCCTGTACGCATCTATGTCGGAGATATTGCCCCCTGCCGCCATGAGTTCCACCATCCGGTCAATGGTCTCACCCTTCGTGTTCACTGCACCATCCAGTTCAATGCTTGCCTTTTTGAGCAAGTCTACGATTTTCATGATATACATTCCTCCTATAATCTATACTCTGACGGTTCTTCCCCGAGCAGCTCCACTATCTCTTCTTTGCCGGCCAGCCAGCTCGTGAAGGCCGTGGCGCTTCCCGCCGCAATGCCCAGCTTAAATGCTTTTTCGTAGTCTCCCGTATTCATCCACCCGGTTAGAAATCCTGCTACCATAGAGTCTCCGGCACCTACCGAATTTTTAACCTCGCCTTTGGGCGGCCGGCCTTTGCATATCGTCTGTTCTTCCGTTAAGAGGATAGCTCCGTCCCCCGCCATAGACACGAGCACATTCCGGGCCCCTTTCTCCTGTAGCATGCGGGCATGCCGTATGATATCTTCTTCTGAATCCAGCACTGTGCCAAACATCTCGCCCAGTTCATGGTTATTCGGCTTTATTAGAAATGGATGATACTTCAGTACGTTCAGCAGCAGCTCCTTCGTCGCGTCTACCGCGATGTGAATCTCACGTCCATCTAGCCTCGCCATAATCTTCTCGTAGATATCCGGCGGCATCGTATCGGGAATGCTTCCTGCCAATACAAGAAAGTCGCCTGCTTCCAGACTGTCCAGCCGCCCATACAGCTCTTGCAGCGCCTCTTCCGTAATGGAAGGGCCCTGTCCGTTAATCTCTGTTTCCTGTCCGTCATTAATCTTGACGTTGATTCTCGTAAACCCCTGCCCAAGCCTGATAAAATCTGTATCGCAGCCGCAGCCGTTCAGCATCTGTTCCAGCGCATCCCCGGTAAAGCCGGCTACGAATCCAAGCGCCCTGCTCTTGCGCCCAAGATTCGAGAGCATGACAGAGACATTGTTGCCTTTGCCGCCCGGATAGATATGCTCGCCTGCCGTCCGGTTAATCTCACCCGGGGTAAGCTTCTCCGTCTGGATTACATAATCCAGCGACGGGTTGAAAGTTACCGTATAAATCATCCTTCTACCTCCACTACATTCCTGCAAGCCCTGTATGAATCGTCATGCAGCCTTGTCGTCACCACCGTGCAACCGTCAAAATCTGCAAATGTCACGGATGAGACCTGATTGATTTTGCTTGAATCTGACAGTATATAACTTTTCCGGCACTGCGAGACTGCTTTCTCCTTCACGAGCGCCTCAGTGATATCCGGTGTCGTGAAGCCTTTGTCCCTGCTCACGCCGTTCGTCCCAAAAAACCCCTTCGTGAAGTTGTATTTCTTCAGGCTCTCTATAGCCTCTGCCCCGACTATCGCTTCTGTCGCCTCTTTCAGCTCTCCCCCGAGGAGATAGACACTGCATCCTTTTTTCAGCAGCTTCTGCGCATGCCCAATGGCATTGGTCACATATACCGCATCCAGCTCTGTAACATAGTCAATCAGCAAATCCACGCTGCTCCCCGCGTCCATATAGACAAAATCATCTTTTTCTATGAGCGCGGCGGCATGCTTTGCAATCGCCACCTTCTCTTCAATATTCAGGTCTCTTCTTACCGACAGCGATGCGTCCTTCGTCATAACCTCCAGATTCACCGCCGTCGCCCCGCCGTGCACCTTGATAAGGCTGCCTTTCCGGTGCAGCGCGGTCAGGTCTCTCCTTATGGTGGATTCCGATGTGTCAAGCTGCTCGGTCAGTTCCTGGACCGTAACCGTCTTTTTGTCATTTACAAGCTTAAGTATCTCGTTGTAACGTTCCTCCGCCAGCATATTAGTACCTCCAGTCTTTAAGATAGTCATTATCATTCATATTCTTCCAATTTCGTTCACTTCTGTTATTATAATATAATCATTTTCAGTCATTGTCAATTAAATTCCGCCAATAATAACCACCAAAAAGAACTTTATTTTATTATGCACATTTGACAAAGAGATTATCAGAATAGTTTTTCTTTTTAAAATGTTCTATACTGTTATTCAGTGGCATTACTATATGGCTCGAATCTGGAGAATAGATGATATGAGATATGTAAAAATTATATTAGAAAATATTCTGATAACATGGGCATATGCGTTCCTGACCGTTCCCCATAAGATAATAAATGGCGGCGTGACGAGCTTTTCCATGATCGCTGCCTCGTTCCTCCACTCGGACACCGCATTGATTGCCAACGTTATCACGCTCCTGCTGCTTGCATCCCGCAGGATAAGGGCTACGGAAAGGATTCTCCGCCTCTCCCGCTTACACCTGCGCATCTCCCACCCGGCTCCCCGCCCGCTATCTACTTCACTT
>NZ_JABFCH010000090.1:0-300 GCF_017566055.1 Extibacter sp. GGCC_0201
TGACTGCGGAGGAATATCTGGAATATGGCAAGCCATATGATTTAAAGGTTCTGGAAGCGGCAAAAGACGGCTGGTTCAATACAATTCATGCCCACGGAAATAATATCATGTTCGACATCCTGAAAGATTATCCTGTTTCCGTTTTCAACTGGCATGCCGGTGAGACTCTTCCGGAACTGGACGAGGCTTTCCTCATGACGGGAAAATGTCTGATGGGCGGCCTTAAGCGTATGGATATCACCAACGGACATAAGAATGAGATTCAGAACCAGATTTACGATAGTTTTAAAACGCTCAGGG
>NZ_JABFCH010000091.1:0-295 GCF_017566055.1 Extibacter sp. GGCC_0201
TCTGCTTGTCAGCGATGATATGACCCTTTCTCGTATGCAGTTTTCAAGGTACATGCGGCCTTTATCAGCCATTACATAGGGGAATGCGCTTCTCCTATCTAATCACTGGTAAAACCAGCTATCTGAACAGCAATGCCCTGCTGGCCGGGTCGGCGGCGATAAGTTGTTGCTCATCCGTGCCTGTATCTATACTGAACCCGAACATCCGCGGCGGTTCCGCATCTGCTCTTCTTTTTTTAGTGCTGGCAGCCACCTGCTCTCCCACACCGTCTCCAGTGCAGTACCATCGGCCGCC
>NZ_JABFCH010000092.1:0-283 GCF_017566055.1 Extibacter sp. GGCC_0201
GCCTTATATGGCGCAGTTTCATATCTGCAACTGTGTGACGGAACCGTCTCATCCATACTATGGCGATTTTCATATGGAGGTGGGGAGAGCCCCACATTATAAGAATTGGGGATACCTGACTCCTGAGATAGCCGCCGGTTTATTAAAACGTGCTGCTGAGGGAAATCCGGCGGAGGGAATAACAAACACCCACGTAGCCGTGGAAGTGCGCAGCCATATGGGAGACGCACTCTGGGAGAGAGAGAGGGACATCCGCGGATTTTTAATGAGAGCGTTTGACCTG
>NZ_JABFCH010000093.1:0-279 GCF_017566055.1 Extibacter sp. GGCC_0201
GCTGTAATTCCAGTAAGTACAATATAATGGCCGCTGCTCCCGGAAATCGTGTTCTCTGCGCAGATTACAACTGCCAGTCTGCCTTTTCGCAGCTTCTGAACCACGTAATCCATCCGCTCCCGTCTGACCCGTTCCACGGATAAACCCCAGTGTTTCGCCGCATTGGAAGGGAAGCTGTGGCTGGTTCCCTGACCGGGGACATATTCCCCGTTTCCCATCGCAAACGCGGCTGTCATCTGCGGCGTCACATCCTCCCCTGTCAGAGTTGAAATCACGATT
>NZ_JABFCH010000094.1:0-277 GCF_017566055.1 Extibacter sp. GGCC_0201
TCTGCAGCGTCTGGGAGCAGAACTGCCGGATACAGAACGGCGTCGTTTGTGCCGGCGCAGTGGTCAGTGGTATGAGCTGCAGAACGATTTTCTGACAGCCTTTTGCTACTATCATACAGCCGGCGATTATGACAAGATGCTGACCGTTTTTGAAAAAGACCGCGGCTGCAGCTTTGAGAACAATTATAAAAATAAAATTATGGCTTATTTTGGCGAAGCGCCTGAAACGATCAGGCAAAAGCATATCAAAGCGGGATTGATTTATGCGCTGTGGCTG
>NZ_JABFCH010000095.1:0-276 GCF_017566055.1 Extibacter sp. GGCC_0201
TTGCGAAGGTAAATACTGACAACTGCGTCGCGTGCGGACAGTGTGTGGAATATTGTCCTTCCGGCGCAGCAAAGCTGGGGCAGAAGCTTTGCACCAAAAACGGGCCGGTGACGTACCCTGTGCAGGAACTGCCGGATGCAGTAAAATGGGGGCCTGAGAAATGGAATGAGAATTACAGGGATGAGAATCAGATTAACTGTTATGATACCGGAACCGCACCGTGCAAGACAAATTGTCCGGCGCATATTGCGGTACAGGGATATCTCAACATGGCTT
>NZ_JABFCH010000096.1:0-275 GCF_017566055.1 Extibacter sp. GGCC_0201
TAATCTTTGGTTTATTAATCCTCTGATAGTATTCAATGGTGACCGAGTGACATTTGCTAAAACATACGTTCGGAAAAAGACTTTAGCTGCCCAAAAGAAAGAAGAAGCAGAGAAACGACAATTATCACTTGGCTTTGATGAACAGTAACACTCCATTGAGTGAAGCTGCCGTTTGGTCGCTCCCCCTTTGGGGGCGGGGGGGGGTTACATACCCATACCGAAACCTCTGCTTCTGGTGATTTGCTTGAGTAGGTCTTTCCCCTCTTCCATAGCTT
>NZ_JABFCH010000097.1:0-263 GCF_017566055.1 Extibacter sp. GGCC_0201
CCCCATCTCAGTGTATATGAAAACATTGTTTACGGACTGAAGACGAGAAAAATTAAAGATAAGAAGGTTCTGATGGAGAAAGCAAGGGAGATGATGAATTTAGTTCAGCTTGAAGGTGTGGAAAACAGGCTGCCCAAGGAACTGTCCGGCGGTCAGCAGCAGAGAGTGTCGCTGGCAAGAGCCATGATTGTAGAGCCGAAAGTGATGCTGTTTGACGAACCGCTGAGTAATCTGGATGCCAAGCTGAGGGAAAAAACGAGAGT
>NZ_JABFCH010000098.1:0-263 GCF_017566055.1 Extibacter sp. GGCC_0201
GTATCGGTGGCCCAATATCTCCCCTTCAACCTGGTGGCCATACTTTCTCCGGTTATTGCAGTCTTAACGGCTTATATTGGATTTGGAGTTCTTAAATATAATGAACAGATGCATTTCACAATGAAATTACGCAAATATAAATAATTGTTGGTTACTACCCTGTTATTTACAGATAGAAGGAGGCTAATATGACATCAGAAGCAATCACCAGGCTCCTAAACGGACTTCCGCGGCAAATTCTTTTTCCTGGCGTGACTCCTGTG
>NZ_JABFCH010000009.1:0-156106 GCF_017566055.1 Extibacter sp. GGCC_0201
CTCTTTTCAAGAAATCTTCAGGGTCGTTGTCTATTGTTTAATTATCAAGGTGCTTTTGCGTCCCCGTTTGGGTCAGCTCAGATATAGTATCATTTTTTGGCTATAAATGTCAAGTGCTTTTTTATCTTTTTTTAACTTTTTTTAAACAAGCTCTTAACAGATACTATACCTTGTACAATGCAAAGCAGTTTCTACTATATATAATAGTTAAGATACCGCCTGCACAATGGCCATAAAAAACTGTCTGAAACTTTAGTCCCAGACAGCCATTCATGACTAACGGAGAAAGAGGGATTTGAACCCTCGCGCCGGTTACCCGACCTACACCCTTAGCAGGGGCGCCTCTTCAGCCTCTTGAGTATTTCTCCAGCACGGATTATTATACTAAAGGAAACCTGCATTGTCAATGCTTTTTTGAATTCATCCAGTTAATAATATATTCTTTTGCTTCTTTCTTTGTCTTTATTCCATTTAATACACTTAATTCTGTATCTGTAAGATATGAAGTGACTTCTTTCCAATCACTGAATACATATTCATCCATATCGATGCTTTCCAGTATTTCAATGATTCGGGGCGACCATTGCTCCTGTCTGAGCCGCAGATCCGACAGACAATCACATCCGGCTTCCTGAGCTAGATATTCAAGAAAACTTCTCTTTTCCACATCTGTCCCTCCTTTATATGTGAAGAATACTGTTTATAAAAGTAGACTTTTTTGAACAAAAAGCGTAAATTCATTTTATTGTATATGTATTCGCGATTCTTCTGTTTCTCTACAAAATTCTCTTTTTTTTACCGATAATTTTATTATATATGAAGCGTCCAATAAAGTCTACTTTTTTATTCTGTCAGAACTTCTCTCCGCATAGCCGGACCATTTCATAAAGGTGGTATAAGATACGCCGAGCTGCCTGGCTGCCTCCCTGCCGCTTATTTTGCCATATCTCCACCGGCTGTATACTTTATAGAAATTATGGGGCACTTTCTTGTTCGGCCTTCCAAACTTTACACCTCTTGCTTTTGCAGCGGCAATCCCTTCCGCCTGCCTCTGCTTTATGTTTTCGCGCTCCGTCTCGGCAACATAGGATAACAGCTGTAGTACGATATCGGCAATAAGCGTACCAATCAGGTCATTGCTCTTTCTCGTATCAAGAAGCGGCATATCCAGCACTACGATATATATTTCCTTTGATTTGGTCAGATACCTCCACTGGTCCAGTATTTCTTTATAATTCCTGCCTAGACGGTCTATTGATTTGATAACCAGGATATCCTTCTTTTTCAGCCTTCTCAGCAGCTTCTGATATTCAGGACGGTTGAAATCTTTTCCACTTAACTTGTCCATATATATGTTTTCAGGCAACACGGGAAAATGATGCAGCGCAATCATCTGCCTGTCTTCGTTCTGTTCTCTCGTCGATACTCGTACATATCCATATGTCTTGTTCATTCCTTCACCCCACTGATTTTGAAATTGCATACCATATTGAACATTAGTAGTTCAATAAGTATAAATTGATACGTCGACTGTATTAAAAAGAGAGGATGAGCATCCTCTCTTTATAATCTTATCATTACCTTTTTATTTCATTTTCATAAATCGTTTGGCTGACCCACGTTTTTCCTCTTCTGTGATAATCTTATATTATATACCACCATTACTATAATACAATAAAATGATGGAATTACAATACATTTATACTTTTTATAAACTTTTTGCTTCTTTTTGTTCTTTTATGCTCTTTTTTGAAATTTTCTATTGACCCCTTTTCATTTTTTAGATTATAATGATTACAGTGTCAAAAGTCTTTTTGACACGCCTCACAATGAGTATGAAGTGGGGCGGATGCCCCCATGAGAATACGAATTGTGGGAGTGCGAAGCACGTAGTAATCCGTTAATCTGTGGTTAGGGTGTTTTGACACCCTAACCTTATAATTAAAAAAATACATTTAGTCTGGAGAATTTATATGTTAGCATCAGAACGAGAAAAAATGATATTGGAGTATTTGAACTCCAATGAAATAGCTACGACGAGATTTCTTTGTGAGTTGACAGGTGCATCTATTGCCACTATAAGAAGGGACTTGAACCAGATGGACCAGCGTGGGTTATTGAAAAAGACACATGGGGGGGCACAGAGCATCTCTCCCAGGTCTTATCACGGATACCCGAGCCCATCATTAGATTATGACCCATTTTTGAAATCAAAAGAGCAGATAGCGAAAAAAGCGGCCGAGTTTATCTCCACAGGAGACATTATATTTATCGGGGCCGGCATGACATGTAATCTGCTGAGTAAATATATTAATGAAAAGGAAAATATCACTGTTGTGACGACAAATTTGACTGCTGTTATGCAGTTCGTATCCAATCCGAACATCTCTATACTGCTTCTGGGGGGAAATGTGCATATTGGAACGAACCATATCGAGACGCTGGACGAGTATACAGTCCAGGCACTGGACAAGCTCTACTTTGACAAGGTATTTTTTACGGTGGACGGCATAGAGCTTAACAATGGTTATTCTATCATCAGCAGAGCACAGCTGCCGCTTTATAACCATCTGATTTCAAATTCAAAGCTCATCTATCTTCTTGCCGATGAAGGCAAGTTCAACAAGCGTACCTTTACCCATCTGTGCAACTTGGATGAGATACCGAATATTATAACAAACGCCTCTACCGACCAAAAATATATCTCCTATTATAAAGAGCATGAAATCGGTGTGTTTACAGTATAGTCAGACTTCCGTCCCGACACATGACGCAGTTATTCATGCCCGGCAGGCAAAGCGCAATACCGCGGTTGGAGTAAGCTGTCAAAGTGCATGGCGGCAGTTCGTAAGATAAATGGGAGCAAATCGGTGCAATAGGAGTAGCGGGGGACTACGGTTTTACTACGATTGAGAGACTTAAAATAGAGAAGTGTAAAATGCTTGTCTGGAGGAGAAAAACATATCCTCCAGATTTTTTTTGCATTATTCCGATAGGTGAAAAACATTATTCCTATGGCATTGCTATTGTTCCGGAAACAGGGTATACTATTACTTAAAGTGAGGTGCAGAATGATGTATATATCCGTAAAACAGGCAGCAGAGAAATGGGGCATTTCAGATAGACGAGTACGCATCCTGTGCTCGGAAGGTAAAATTTCAGGTGTTATCCGTGAGGGACGTAGTTGGAGGATTCCAGCAGAGGCTGGGAAACCGGAAGATGGACGCTATAAGTCCGCAGAAAATCTTCTTGAGAGCATTGACAGGAAGAAAACGGAATTGGATTCCAGACGTCCCTTGACGGAGGGAGAAGTGGAACGGCTGACAGAGGAATTTGTGGTGGAATATACCTATAATTCCAACGCCATCGAGGGAAATACGCTGACGTTACGTGAAACCGATATGGTGCTGCGCGGCCTGACTATTGATCAGAAGCCCCTGAAGGATCACATGGAGGCGGTCGGGCATAAGGAAGCTTTTGATTTTGTACGGGACTTAGTGAAAGAGCAGACACCGCTTTCGGAGAGTGTTATTAAGCAGATTCATTATCTGGTGTTGGCTGATAAGAGAGAGGATAGAGGTGTTTATAGAAAAGTCCCGGTAAGAATTATGGGGGCAAAGCATAATCCTGTACAGCCGTATCTAATCCAGCCCCAAATGGAGCAACTGCTGGAAGCGTATAGAAACAGCACAGAGCATATCATTCCACGGCTTGCACGGTTTCACATCGAATTTGAAGGCATTCATCCCTTCATCGACGGCAATGGCCGAACGGGACGGCTGCTTGTAAATCTGGAATTGATGAAGGCAGGATATCCGCCGATTGATATTAAGTTTACAGATAGGATTGCGTATTACAACGCCTTTGATGAATACCATGTGAAACACAATTTGGGGGCGATGGAGAAATTATTTGCAGGGTATGTGAATATAAGGTTGGATAATTATCTGGCAATGTTGGAAGGATGAAAAAATTGTGGCGGTTTGGTAGCTACTCATAAAACAGTATCACAACAAACTGAAACAGGGTAGCTGCCATACAGGGTGCAAAGCAAAACGGGCGTATCGTCTAAACGGCGATATGTCCGTTTTGTTACGCAGTAGAACGCCATTTTGAGGGGTATGAGTATAAAACCCTTACCGCCCCTCATTTTGCCTTTGCAAAGCCGCATGAATACAGGATTTTTCAACCCCTATTGCGTGACAGAGAACCCCATAATTTAGAGAGGGCGCAAGCGGTCTTTCCGTTTGCGCCCTCTTGATTACCCTTTAGCAAAGACGGAAACAGCCGTCAAGGACGCGAAGCGCGTAGTTTATCCTTGACGGTTGTTTCTGGCTTTGCTATTTGCTCGGCGGCTGATACTCTAATCGGAACTTCAAAACAGCCATAAGCAGCTTTGCGTTTAACCGTTCTTTCATATCGACATTCCCTCCGCTTAGCCTACCTATGTAGGCTTTGTGTCGTTCCTGTACCGCAAGGAGCGCGGCGGTATCTCCTGCGATTGCTCTTTCAATCACTTCGTAGGGAACAAGGTTGTATTTGCTATTCTTCATCATTCATCTTCTCCATTTCTGTCCGCAACTGTTTCAATGCTGCGTTTTTCTGATAGTTGACGGTTGTGCGCGGCTTTCCCAATAACGCCCCAATCTGCTTATCTCTTAATTGCAGATAATAGCGCATAAGGATAATTTTCCGCCGACGCCCCGATAGGCACAACAAGGCTTTTGCTAACTTCTCGCTGTCAACAATAACCGTCTGCCCGTTGACTGCAAAGGCAGTCGGCTTGTCCTGCAAGACAAAGTATTCATCTACGCTGTGCGGCGCAAAAGAAGTGTTCTCTTGCAAGTATTCATAAGAAATTTCATGCTTTGCCTTGCGTTTCCGCCCCCTGTAATAATTACAGGCTTCATTGTGCAATACGGCTTTGCAAAATGCGTGAAACCGGCGTTCAATACTTTCCCTGTATTCAGTGGATGACATCATGTTCACCCCCTTTCCGTTTGGAATGAGGGCTATAACAAAAACCGCCTGTGCAGCGCAAAACTGAACAGACGGCTATGCTATATGATGTGATAGAGCATTTATGATGATGTGTGAGTTCCTCTTGATAGCCGCAATATCCCGTAGGCAGGAATGGGCTTTTTTTAATTGGCAACCGTTAGGCGGTATAGAGAAAATACAAAAGGACATGTCGATACCTCCTTGATACCGCCATATCCTCAAAAATGGGCGACTTTATCACACCCCCCGCAAATCCAATTTTACAAAAGGAAAACGGCGGCTTTATCTTCATAAAACTGTCGCCTAAGTTGCAATCTGTCAGCAATCGCATAGGTTGTCAAAAAAAGAAAGAGCCGATAACCGCATTTCAAACCTGCGTGTTATCGGCTCTGCGTCTGTGCGTCTGGCTCTTTGATAACTAATATATTCATTTGCTGTACGTTAATAAGAGTTTCCTGTTTGCATTTCGGGCAGTATAGGGGAAAGTTTTTCAGTTCGGTATCGCCCCGTATTCTCAACCTTGTTTTGCTCTGACATATGGGGCATTTTATCCATTCAGTATTCATGCTAAATGCCCCAATCTTGACTAATCATTTGCAGCTTTACCATGTGGGGATAAATCTTACCTGTGTTCATCAGGTCCCCCGGCGTTCCCTGTTCGGCAGCAGAACCGTCTGAAAGCACAACTACTTTATTCGCGCCGCTTACGGTACGCATACGGTGGGCGATAACAAGTACGGTCTTATCCTTTATCAGCCTTGACAAGGCAGCCTGTATCAATGTTTCATTTTCTACATCAAGGCTTGCCGTTGCTTCGTCAAGTAAGATGATAGGAGAATTTTTGAGGAAAGCGCGGGCGATTGAAATACGCTGCCTTTCACCGCCGGACAGTTCGCAGCCGTTTTCACCAATCATACTGTGATAACCGTCCGGGAGCTTTGCCGCAAACTCCTCACAATTTGCCAATCTTGCCGCTGCAATCACTTCTTCATCTGTGGCGTCTTTTCTACCAATTCTGATATTCTCCATGATTGTATTGTTAAACAGCGTCACATCCTGAAACACGATAGAGTACAGCGACAGCAATGTTTCCGGCTCTATTTTTGATATATCCATACCGCCGACAGTAATTTTGCCTTTGCTTATATCCCAAAACCGCGCGGCAAGGCGTGATACCGTAGTTTTACCGCCGCCTGACGGGCCGACCAATGCGGTAACTTCTCCCTGTTTTGCCGTAAAGGACACGTCTTTCAAAACGGTTTCCCCAGTGTTATAAGCAAATCCTACATGGTCGAATACAATGTCATAGCCTTTATTTGTTACATGTTTGCTGCCTGTTTGAATGGGCTGGTCAAGGATTTCGTTCATACGGTTTATGTTCGTTTTGGTGGAGATTACCGCAGCAAGATTTTGTAATGCGCCCTCAAGCGGGGCATACAGCCTTGAAGCTACAAGTAAAAACATAAAGAACAGCGGAATATCAATCTCCCCACGAATAAGTAGAGCTGAGCCTACAAGCGCAACCGTAGCAATCCCGAACTTTAATATCAACGTAGAGGAAACAACGAAAAGGGCAGTCCCAAGCTCTGTTATAATATGCCGCTTTTCCACATTATCAATTTTCTTATCCAGCCCTTTCAGATAACTTTCTTCCGCATTGTTCGCCTTTAAGTCCTGCAAACTCTCGATACACTCCTGTACGCCGCTTTCAAGCGCGACATTTGCCGCTACGGATTTACGGTTAAAGTATTCCTGTATGCGGGCTGAAAAGAATGTAATTGTAAATGCTATCGGCAAAACCCAAACAGCCGCAAGAGCCATACGAAAGTCTATAGCAAACAGACAAATCGCAATCAGCGTTGTTGAAATAAGGGAGCCTGCCAAAGCGGGTACATAATGGGAAAATGCCTGTTCAAGTGTGGCACAATCGCCCATAATGGAGTTTGTTAAATCGGCAAGGTCTTTTTTTCCAAAAAAGGATAAAGGGATTTTGCGGAGCTGCTCTGCTAACGAAATGCGTCTTACTCCGCTTTCCACATAAGTCGCTAAATAGGTGGCGTTATATTGAAACCAAGTTACAACAAAGATAAGGCATAAGCAAACCAAAGCGCCAACCCCATAGAAAGCAATGCGGCTTCCATTTACGCCCCCGTTCATGGTGTCAATGACAAAATTATAGAGCAGCCCCACCGGAAGCATAAAGGATATGTCCTGCAAAACGCAAGCAATACAGCCTTTTATTAAATCGACAGCTCCTTGTCTTGATAACGCAAACCGTCTTTGCAATGTCTTAATCATGCTGTTACCTCCTTTGCAATTTTCCATTCTGCCGCTTCGGAATAATTCCTCCACATTCTTGTAAATACGCCGTTTCTCTCCAACAGCTCATTATGTGTGCCACTCTCGACAATCTCACCGTCTTGCATAACATAAATACAATCTGCACCTGTGATTGACGACAGCCTGTGTGCAATCATGATAACCGTTTTTCCTTTTGAAAGGGCAGACAAAGCCTGTTGTACGCGCACCTCATTGTCGGGGTCTGCAAACGCGGTCGCTTCATCAAGAATTAGGATAGGCGCATTTTTCAAAATTGCGCGGGCAATCGCTATTCTTTGCTGTTCACCGCCGGACAGGTACACGCCGTTTGTACCCACAACCGTATCAATGCCATTCGGTAATTTTTCGATAATATCCAAGCATTGTGCAGCTTTCAACGCATGGGTGATTTCTTCGCGTGTAGCGTCAGGCTTTGCCATACGCACATTTTCCACTATGGACGCTTTGATAAGGCGGCTATTCTGAAAAACAAAGGATACCTTATTCATCAATGTTTCCTTTGGAATATCGCGTATGTCGATATTGCCAATCAGTATGCGCCCTTTTTGCGGGTCAAAAAATCTTGTTACAATATTTGCAAGTGTCGTCTTGCCTCCGCCAGACGCACCTACCAATGCAATCACCTGTCCCGGCGCAACCCGAAGCGATACATCATTCAGCGCGTTTTTTTCTCCGTCATGGCCCAGGCCACCCTCTCTGCCTCCTTCGGAGTCATTCACCTTGTAGCTGTAACTAACGTGTTCTAATGTAATTCCATTGTCTTTAGGGATATTATTCACGCTGCTTTTAGACAATGGCTTTTCGTTTAGCACTTCATCAATTCTGCCTAACGCGTCCCCTACAATCATTGAGTCCTCACTCATAAACATAATTTTTGTGAGTGTTGTACCAATGACAGGAGTAATCACAATATAGAAGATAAGGTTTAGGAGCAGTTCATTTGTTACGCCGCCCCTTGTAAAGAGAATACCTCCAGCAATCAGAAACGCGAATACGCCGTTGATTGCCGTTGTATAGAACATCATGGGCAGACGCAACCCCTTTGTGTACGCAATTACCCATGTTTCGTAATTGTCTATCGCATCTTTGAAGCGTTTGAAAGAAAAGATTGTCTGCCCGAACGTCTTTACTACGGGTACACCCCGTACATATTCAACGGCCTCATTTGACATATCGGAAAGTGAATTTTGGTATTGTTCCATTCTCTGCGCCATGTCTTTTCCGGTCATTTTCATCATAATCAAAAAGCCAAGCACAACGGGAACAAGGCTCAAAAGCCCTAACCGCCAATCGAAAGCAAGCAGTAGAAAGAGCAGCCCTATGGGGGTAACAATCGCTCCCGCTTTGTCGGGGAGCCTGTGTGCGAGATAGGTTTCCGTTGCGGCGCTTGAGGTGTTGACAATCCTTCGCAGATTGCCGCTTCCGTACTTTTCCGTTACCCCCAGCGGCAGGGCTGTAATGTGCCGCATAAGCTCTTTTCGGATATTGGCGGCAACCCGGAACGCGCTCATGTGCGAACACATCAGACCGGCGATATAGACAACAATAGAGAGTACCGCAAACAATACCGCAGACCAACCGTAGCTTGCAATATTCCCCGCCCGTGAGAAGTCCGGGGAAACTTCCAGTATGTCGTGAACAATACGCCATATGTACCAAAATGGCACAAGAGCCAACAGCGCACTCATGACTGACAGTATCCATGAAAGATAGGTCAATATCTTATGCCCTCCGGCATAACCCATCAATCGTGATAAGTTAGACTGTTTTTTCATTGAAAAAAACCTCCTTAATTTTTTTGTGTATGATAAAAGGGCTTATGATAAACCGCAAATATCCAATTTGATAGTTAGCGTTAACTAACTCATGTGTAAAAATTATAGGGCTTATTGCCCCATAATTTTCATCCACCCGGCGGTGTAAAAGGCTCGCATTTCTTTTAGATAATGCTTTGCTTCTTCAAGCGGCATTTCATGTATAATCAATTCAAAAAAAGTGTTGAACATTCCTGTAATCAAGATATGCTCTAACCGTTTATCAATCGAGGAAACCGGCCTGCCCAACCTTTCAAGCACCTTGAAATAATCATGTGTTGCGTTTGTTTCTATTTCCACCATTTCGTCAATCAACTTTGAAAAGCGCGTTCCCTCGGAACAACAAAGAATGAGCTTAAATTCATTCAAGTGTTCATAAGCGTACAAAAGCATTTCATACATACATTCACCGGAAGTAGAGGTAAGATTGTCGGGCTGTTCCTCCGGCGGGATTTCTGCAAATTCTTTTTGCGCCTTGCGAAAGCAATCTAACAGAAAGTTGTAATGTTCGCCGACCAACGCTTCAAATAATTTTTCCTTGCTGTCATAGTAGCCATAAAACGCCCCAGTTGTCACGCCCGCCGTCTTGACAATATTCCGCAAAGAAGCGGACTTAAAGCCTTTTTCAAGAAATTCTTGCATAGCGGCTAAAAATATCTGGTGTAATGTCGTCTGCTCTACTTCATTCATTAACTCACTCCTCGCATATAACAGTGCTATATAACACTGTTATATGATACAGCAAAGAGGGTGCTTTGTCAATAGTTTAAAATTTTTTGCATTATAGAATTGGCATTTTTCGATTTTTCTTGTACTAAGAAGTGAGAAAACTTTTTGAAAAATTTTCTCTGAAACTTTGGCAAAATCGACCCCTGTGGTGTTGTAGGTAGTAAAAGGGTTTTTTCCAAAAAGCTGGCAGAAATGCCGTATGTAAACGTCTTATTAGCGAAAGGGGGCAACGCATGGAAAACAGAAAACGGAACGTGCAAATCATTGTACGGGTAACAGGGGACGAACGGGCGTTGATTGAGGAAAAAATGAAGCAGATACCGACGATAAACCTATCTGCTTATTCCCGTAAAATGCTCATTGACGGGTACATTATTGTTTTAGATTTGCAAGAGGTTAAAGCACATACGGCGCAGCTTCAGAAAATCGGCGTGAATGCCAACCAGATTGCAAGGCGTATCAACGAAACAGGGCGTATTTACGCCGACGACATGGACGAGATAAAGCGGCTCATGGATGAAGTTTAGAGATTGGAGCGTCGGCTGCTTCTGCAATTCAAGGGGCTTACAAAATGAGGGTTTGGGATACTTCCCAACAAGCAAAATGCAGCGGCGACAGACGGGCATTTTACGGGAACGGCTATCCGGTTCCTATGCTTGCTACGAAACTGCAAACCCCGATTTCAAAAGAAAGGACGGAAAGGAATGGAACGGAAACGAATTATGAAAAACGGGCATATCGTGGTAAAAAATCCGCTTGCCTATGAACTACCAAAGCGTGAAGTCGTGATAAAGTCGGGCAGGACGCTCTACCGTTTTACGGGCAGCTATGACGGACAAAGGGCGTTGCCGAGCAAGGTTTTACGGCTTATGGGGCAGGATAATTTACAGAAAGATATTGATAAAAAAGACGGGAGCCGATAAAATGAGAATATGCAATCCTGTATTGGCAGACTGCCCGCCGATAAAGGAGGAACATTCTATGTTAAGGCAGTCTGACAAAATTACCGCCCTCTATTGCCGTTTATCACGCGATGACGAATTACAGGGCGACAGCAACAGCATTGTAAATCAAAAGGCGATTTTAAGTAAATACGCAAAGGAAAACGGCTTCAAAAACACCTTGTTTTTCGTGGACGACGGATATTCGGGTACGAACTTTGAACGCCCCTCGTGGACGGAACTTATTGAAAAGGTCGAGAACGGCGAAGTATCAGCCTTGATAGTCAAAGATATGTCGCGGCTTGGTCGTGATTATCTAAAAGTGGGCTTTTATACCGAAGTCCTGTTTGTGGAAAAGGGCGTTCGGTTTATCGCTATCAATAACGGTATCGACAGTGCGAACCAACAGGACAGCGACTTTACCCCTTTTTTGAACATCATTAACGAGTGGTATGCAAAAGACACAAGCAAGAAAATCCGCGCTGTGATGAAGTCCAAAGGGGAAGCAGGTGAACATCTTTGTACCAACCCGCCCTACGGTTACATGAAAGACGCTGACAATCCCAAACAATGGATTGTGGACGAAGCCGCCGCCGAGGTAGTTAAGCGGATATTTGCTCTCTGCTTAGAGGGGTACGGGCCGTCGCAGATTGCCCGTATTCTGAAAACAGACAGGATAATCACGCCGACTGTTCACTTTCAGCGGACAGGCAGAGCAACGAGAAACACGCCGCCGGACAATCTGTATAACTGGACGGGTGACACCATAGCCGACATTTTAGAGCGTCCAGAGTATCAAGGGCATACGGTAAACTTCAAGACCTACAAGCAGTCGTACAAGAGCAAAAAGACCTGTTACAATCCCAAAGAAAAGCAGCTTGTGTTTGAGAATACCCATGAAGCAATCATAGACGCTGATACATGGGAACGGGTGCAGGAATTGCGGAAGAATAAACGCCGCCCGACGAGGACGGGCAAGACCATTTTGTTTGCTCTACTTCAAGGCTCAAAGGGAAAGAAGTTTGCCCGACGCACTTTATCCGCGCCGTTGTATTGGAACAAGGCGTACTTGCTCATATGCGCCTTGTGATTGCCTGTGTGTCTACCCATGAGGAACGGTTTAGAAAAGCTATGGGGGCGAAACAGAAAGCCGAAGCAAAAAGGGAACTTGCGGCGAAGAAAAGACAGCTTACACAAGCGGAACGGCGCATTGAAGAATTGGACAGGCTATTTAAGCGTATTTATGAAGATAACGCCAACGGAAAACTTTCCGACAGCAGATTTCAAATGCTCTCTGACGATTACGAGCAGGAGCAGGAAGAATTGCGGGAAAAGCTGTTGCAACTGAATGAAGAAATTACACAGCAGGAAGAACAGGCAGAAAACATTGACAGGTTTATCGGTAAGGTACGGAAGTATCTCGATTTGGACGAGCTGACGCCCGCCATTCTGAACGATATGGTAAAGGCGGTATATGTTCACGCTCCTGACAAGTCAAGCGGGCATAGGGAACAGCAGATTGACATTTCCTATGACCTTGTGGGTATACTCCCCGTTTCCTTACTCTATGACCTGCAAAACGGAGAAACGGCATAGCCGAAGCTACGCCGTTTCCCGAAAACAATCCTATGCTGTTTTATGAGTACCGCCCTTTTGGGAATGTTTTTTTCAGAATATTTTGTGTAGACGATGAATAGCGTAGAGATGGAAACTGCAATCTGTGTATCGGGTCTTTTGCTGCCGCGATGACCAAGGTCTTACAGCCGATCAACTTCAGCAATAATCTGGCCACTTCAGGCGCCTTCTTATTCAATAATCGGTAGTTCTCCCATTTTATATATATGCCTGCTAATTCCGCCAGTATAATCCAGGAATACATGTCTTCCCTGTGCACAAGCCTTGCCTCCCGTATAAATCTCCTGGCATTCTTCTACCGTAACGCCCATGGGCTTCTCTACGAAGACATGCTTTCCTGCCAGGAGCGCCTGCCTGGCAGATCATGCCGCAGCCGAGTATGCCTAGCCGAAGACACCGTTTTTCTTTTATATGCAATATCCCGGACCTCCCTTACCTCATCAGCCCCTTTGCAGCCTGGTACAGCTGCTGATATTTCCTGTGCTGTTCTCGGTACATATCCTTCAGGCGTTCTCTCGGCTCATATGTGTCGCCACGAAAGCTGACATATCGCTTTACTCCTTCTTCCGTACTCTCAAGCATCCCCGTTCCGGCACCCGCCAGGATGCACGCGCCAAGACATGCCTGCTCCTTCACTGCGCTCACGCAGATCTCCTTTTCCAGAATATCCGCCTGAATCTGCAGCCAGATAGGACTCGCCGCACCGCCGCCGGATGCGATGATACGGTCTGCCCGAAGGCCCATCTGTTCAAATATCTGCAGAGAATCCTTGAGGGAATATACGACCCCTTCCATCACGCTCCGCACAAAATGCCTCCTGTCATGTATCAGCCGCATACCGAAAAACATGCCGCTGGCTCCCGCATCCATATGTGGTGTCCTCTCTCCTGTCAGATAGGGAAGGTAGAGAAGCCCTCCGGCGCCAGGTTCGGTCTCGGCTGCCGCATCGCCCAGTTCCTGATAGCTTTTTGCTTCAAGAATCTTGTCTTTCAGCCAGTTCATGGACATGCCGCTGCAAAGTGTAGCGCCGAATATGGTATATGCCCGGTTCAAGGCATGGCAGAATGTATGGATGCGCAGCTTTGGATCGTAGATGTCTGTTGCCGAGTAGGCAGAAATCTGCCCTCCTGTACCTATGTTGCTGATGATGAGCCCTTCCTTAACCGCTCCGTTTCCAATGCTCTGGGCCGGCTGGTCCCCGCTGCCGTACACTACCGGTATGCCCTCCGGCAGCCCTGTCTCTTTGGCACATCGCCTGGTGATATATCCTGCGGTCTCTTCTGCTTCATGGACAGGCGGAAATATGCCCTTCGGTATGCCGTATCGTTCGATTATGTCATAAGCCCATTCCCTCTTCCCCGTATCCAGAATGCAGGAGGAAGAAGCATCGGATGCGTCCGCCCCAAGCTCTCCTGTCATACGGAAGCGGATATAGTCTTTCGGCATAAGAATGCTATTAATTTTAGCAAATACCTCGGGTTCTCGTTCTTTCACCCATAGAAGAGAGGGAAATGCAAAGCCGGAGAATGCCCGGTTGTGGAAGATTTCCCCCATCTGACCCATTCCAAGATTTTCATGCATCTGCTTGGCCATAAGGTCCGACCGCTGATCCAGCCAGATGATTGCCGGCCTGAGCACTTCCCCGTCTTTTCCAGTCAGAACGAGACCATGCATCTGTCCGGAAAATCCTACGGCCCGGATGTTCTGGAACATGGACGGGCATTTTGCCTTTAATTCCTGTATCGTATGCTTCACAGCATCCCACCAGACTATCGGAGACTGCTGGGCATACCCCGGCTGCGGGATATTCACGGCATAAGCACATGCCGCAGTATGGACCGGCCCTTCCTCTTCTTCCAGCAGCATAGATTTGACACTTGATGTACCAAGGTCTATTCCTAATATACAAGCCATGATATTTCCTCCTGATCTCAGACAGAAAACGCTGTCTTGTGATACGGACAGCGCCCCCATTCTTTTCTTGCCTCTATCCAAAGATATCCTGGATATAATGAAGCCCCTTCTTCAATTCTGCACTGATGTGCTCTTGTGACACATCAGCCATAAGATTTCTCCATATATTCACATCCCGGCCCACCGGTCCGCCTTTTATGACAAACGGTTCCATGACAATCCGTCCTTCATAACCGATATCCTTTACCGCCTGTCCGACTGCATCCCACGGAACGTTGTCACAAGGTGCGGGAATCTCTCTGTTGTTCTGGCAGACATGCAGATGTGCCAGGCTCTTTCCCGCCTTACGGATTGCATCCGGCGTACTCGTCTCCTCGATACCCATGTGGAACATATCGAGGAGCAGCCGGCAGTTTGAGGAATCCACCTGCCCGATGAACCTGAGCCCTTCCTCTACACTGTTCAGTACAAACTGTTCAAAGCGGTTGACCATTTCGATGGCGTATACGATTCCATAGTCTTCTGCCGTCTTCACACATTCCCTTACAGACGCAAGCGCCAGTTCCCATGTGCGCTCCTTGTCAGGAAGATTGCTGAAATCATAAGGCCAGCTTGAGTAGAGTATTCCGCTTAAAATCTTCCCGTCCAGCATATGGATGGCCTCCAGCATGTGCTTCGTATATTCAATGCCCTTTCTTCTGACTGCAGAATCTTCGCTGGCCATGTCGTATTCCTTAGGGAATCCGATACACCAGCTCATCTCGACACCATACGCTTCTGCACATTTCTTCAATTCGTTCATCTTCTCGATATCCATAGCCGGAACATAGTCGGGCGGAGTGACCTCCAGATTGTCGAAACCGGCCTCCGCTGCCAGACGGATTCTCTCTTTCATATCCACATCCCACTCATTTCCCCATACGGCGTAGTGGATTCCATATTTATGCTTCATATCAGAATTACCTCCTTAGTGGTTTGCCTTGTACTTATTCTTCAGCGCATCGATGATGACTGCAATCATAATCATCGAACCGCCCGCCGTATTGATTAGATACGGGTTGATGCCAAGGATATTAAGTCCTACCTGGAATAATGTGATGAGCAACACTCCGCCCAGGACCCCATTCACCTTACCGACACCGCCCGTCAGGCTGACACCTCCGATGACCGCCGAGGCCAGGGCATACATCTGCATATTGTCACCGAACGAAGCGGGCACCGCCCCCATGTAAGCGGAATACATCCATCCGGCGAGGGCGCATAGCCCGGAAGAGATGACAAAAGCCATGATTTTGACCCAGTCCACATTGATGCCGCTCGCCTTCGCACAGCTGATATTGCCGCCCACGGCAAAGAGGCTCCGTCCAAATGTAGTCTTGTTCCAGAGAAAGCCGATGCACAGGAATACGAAGACGAGCAGAACAGACATAAGCGGTATGCCTGCGATGTTTCCTTTGCCTACATAGTTGTATTCCTGCGGGAAATTGGTAAATGTACGGCCCGCTGTAAGCGCGAGCAGACCTCCCATGAGAATCAGGTTCATAGCAATCGTCTCGATGAGAGAGGCGGCCTTGAGTTTTGTGATAATAAGGCCGTTGACCAATCCGATAAGGCATCCGAAGATTAATATAAAAATGACGGCAAGCCACCACGGAAGGATATTGTTCTTCATCAGATACGTGCCAAGCCCTGCTGAAAATGCCATGCTTCCCACGATAGAGAGGTCTATCTCGCCAAGCAGCAGCACATGGGCAAGCCCGACGGTCATAATGCCGAGAGCCGATGCCTGTATCATAATATTCTTGATAATGGTCACGGTAAAGAACGCCGGCTGGTAGATTCCCATCACGATCAGTGATATGACAAGCAGGAACCATACGATATTATTGCTCAGCAGCTCTATCATATTTCCTTTGTAGTTTTTATGTTTCATCTGTCTGACGCTCCTTTCAGCGAATCCCGGATATCTGTAATCTCTTCCACGGTGAGATTCTCATTTGCAATCTGTCTGACAAACCTGCCCTTATGGAAAAAGCAAATCTCGTCGCAGATCCGCAGCATTTCTGAATAATCACTTGTATGATATACGATGGATATCCCTTCTGCCGCCAGTTCATCTACCAGGCTCAGAATCTCTTCCCTGCTCCCGATATCGATGCCGATGGTAGGCTCATCGAGAAGCAAAAGCCTCGGTTCCGTACAGAGGGCTTTTGCCAGGACTACTTTCTGCTGGTTCCCCCCGCTCAGCGTCCTGGTAGGCTCTTTGGCATTCTGTGCCTTGATTTCCAGACGGTTATAGTATTTCATCGTATTTTTCAGTTCCAGCTTATCCCGGATATACCCCATCCGGCTCAGCTTGTCCTTCATGACGCAGATACTGATATTGTGCAGGATAGACATGTCCTGTACGAGCCCTTCCGCGTGCCTGTCAAAAGGCACATACATGATTCCATGCCGGATAGCGCTTCTCGTGTCCTTCACCTGTATGTCCCTTCCGCTGCCGTCTTTAAGCGAGCCAAAACGCAGCGGCGTCAGTCCGCCGAGCACCCTCAGCATTTCACGAGCCCCTGACTCGGGGAACCCTACGAAGCCTACAACCTTGCCCGGGTACATCTTCATCGAGACATGGTCCACACAGTCTGCCACGAGTTCCCGGCACTCGATCGTACAGGGGCCTTGGGGCTGCTTCAGGTTCTTCTTCCTGCAGAACAGGTCTACGCTTTCCCCGATAATCATCTTAGACAGTTCCAATTCCGTCTTCCCCTCTTTTAGGCTGATGGAACCTGCATATCCGTCTTTAAATACAGTGATATTGCTGCAGATTTTCAACACTTCATCCAGATAATGGGATATGAATATGAAGCTGACCCCTTTTGCGCTCATCTCTTCAATGAACTGGAACAGATTATTGCGTTCTTCCTTAGTAAGCGATGTGGTAGGTTCATCGAGTATAATCAGCTTCGCTTCACTGAACAAAGCCCTTATGATATTTAATTTCCGCTGTTCCACGAGACTCAGCTTTCCTGCCTTCGTCTGCGGGGATACGCTAAGGCCGTATACGTCCAGCACTTCTTCTGCCATATCGTTCATCTTCCTCTTGTCTACCGTGCCATTCTTTTTCTTAGGCCACACACCGATGAATATGTTCTCTGCTACCGAGAATTCCGTAACAATTGATGAATGCTGCGGTACGAGGAAGAGGCCCGACTTCTGCCTGTGCAGGACAGACTCCTTATCGATATTCCTTCCTTCAAAGATGACTTCCCCCTGATAATCTTCAATCAGACCGGTGATGATATTTACAAATGTACTTTTTCCCGCCCCGTTCTTACCGACAAGCCCGTGGATTTCACCTTCCTCAACCTGAAAATCAATTCCGTTCAGGACTTGCTTGGTATGAAAACTTTTACATATATTTTTCGCTTCCAGCAACAATGTCTTCATCTCCTTATGAATGGAATGAGCATATGACAATCTGCCACATGCTCATCCAAACTGTGTTAATTACCTACTTGGCTTCCAGCATGACCCATCGGGATTAATACTCGATACCGAGAACATCCGCTGAATAACGGCCGGAATTGTTCGGATCCTGTGCATTGTCTTTGTCTATCTTGTGAGTTGGAAGGCTGATCCATGGGCCTTTCCATTCTGTCGCATCTTTAATCTCGGTGCTGTCCCAGGAGAACTTGAAGTAGGAATCCTTAGCTTCATATGTATCCGGCAGGTCTTTGCCTTCAAAGATATACTTATCCATCATTTCCAGACAGATTGCTGCAACTGCGTGCCAGTCAAGGTTGACTGTACCATCCATATAACCTTCTGAGATACGGTCCAGAGCTGCCGGTTCCCCGTCCAGCGATACCATGATGATATGTCCGTCCTCTCCGACTTTCTTAAGCTTCCCGGCCGCTTCTACCGCCTCATATACACCGTAGAAAGCATTGTCACATGGAGCATGTACCGCATCGATATCCTCGTTTGCCGCCAGCGCGTTGGAAGCCGCGTCCTGAGATAAGAGGCGGTCTCCCTTGCCGCTTGCCTCGATGACTTCAATATTCGGATATTTTTCCATCACATCGTCGAAGCCCTGTTTTCTTTCCTGCATGACCTGGCTTGCCAGATCTCCGAATACATTCAGGACTTTACCTTTTTCTTCCCCGTTTTTCTCTTTCAGCTTGTCGACGATGATTTCTGCTGCCTGCTGTCCTGCCATAAGGTTGTCACAGTCCACTGTGATATCGATATCTCCTCCGGTAATCGGCGTATCATATACGCCAATCGGGATGTCCGCGTCATTTGCCTCCTTCACGCAGTCAATCAGGCTCTCTGAGTCGATTGCCGTGACGATGATTGCCTTAGGGTTCTGGGTGAGGACAGTCTTAAACTGCTCCACCTGTTTGGAGACGTCGTTCTCCGCATTCAAGATCTCATAGTCACAGTCAAGGTCGCCTGCATATTTGTCAAAGGCTTCCTGCATGGCCGCCCATGCATAGTAGTCAAGTCCCTTGTGCAGAAGATATATCTTTCCATCCTTGTCCTCGCTGCCGCTCTTGGCATTCGCAGAATCGTCTTTCTTCTCCTCCTTTGCTCCACATCCGATTACCATAGCCGCTGTCATTGCCACACAGAGAAGCACACTCAATAATCTCTTTTTCATACTTGTTCCTCCTTCTTTAGATGAGATGATTTGTTTTTGATCGAACACGATTGCAAGGAAATTATATGGGAATCATTTTCAATCGTTTTCAATCATTTATTTTAATTTAAATTACCACACTTTTGTATTATTGTCAATTATTTTTCTCTTTTTTGATTGTTATTTATTCATTTTATTGACTTATCAATCATAACATGATAAAATAAGCTCAAAATTTATCATTCCCTTAAAGGAGGTTTATATTTATGAGTCGTAGCATGAAGCAAGTTGTTTTACATGAAACGAAATCATTTGCTTTTCAGAATGTGGAAATGCCTGTACCAGGCGAAGGGCAGGCACTGCTCAAGATGAAGGCCATCGGAATCTGCGGGTCAGATATCCATACTTATTTTGGAAAGCATCCATTTGTACATACCCCTATCGTCCTTGGACATGAAGCGAGCGGCGAGATCGTATCCTTCGGCCCGGGGGCACATGACGGCCTGAAAGAGGGAGACCGCGTGGTCATACGTCCTCAGCGTACGTGCGGCAGATGCCGTCCCTGCAGAGAAGGGCGCTACAATATCTGTGAAAGCCTGAACGTGCTCGGATGTCTGAGTACCGGAGGCTCTTCCGAATATTTTGCTGTGGAGCATTCTATTCTATATAAGATACCAGACACGCTCTCCTTCGCTGAGGGAACGGTACTGGAGCCTCTGGCCGTCGGTGTCCACGCGGTAAAGCGGGCCGGGGATCCGGCGGGCAAGAATATACTCGTCTGCGGTGCCGGAACAATCGGCAATGTAGTGGCCCAGGCGGCCCGGGGCCTTGGTGCCCGAAATGTCATCATCACTGATATCTCGGAATATAAGCTGGACCTTGCACGAACATGCGGCATCTCCAACTCCGTCAATGTAAAAGACGCTAATCTCCGTGAATCGGTGGACAGGATTCTAGGCGGGGAGCAGCTCGACCTTATCCTGGAGTGCTCTGCCGTGGAGTCTGTATTAAACGATGCAATAGATATCGCACCGAAAGGCATCAGTATCGTTATCGTCGGAGTATTTGAGGACATGCCGAAGGTTGACATGGCAGCCGTACAGGACCGGGAGTATGCGCTGCTTGGCACCCTCATGTATACCCATGAAGATTATGTCGATGCCATCCGCCTCGCAGGGGAACAGAAAGCGGATTTAAAGACACTGATTACAAAGACGTACCCGTTTGAACAGTATGCAGAGGCTTTCCAATATGTAGAAAACAACAGGGCAACGGCACAGAAAGTTATCATTGAGCTCTAAAGGAGGAAGAAAGGGAGGAAGGAACATGGATACGAAGACTTACACACAGCAGGAAATGGCATCTTATATTGATCATACGCTTTTAAAGCCCGATGCATCGAGGGACGATATCTTACAGATCTGCCGGGAGGCAGTGAAGTACCGCTTTGCATCCGTATGTGTCAATCCGTCATGGATTCCGCTTGTATCAAAGCAATTGAAAGGGACAGGGGTAAAAACATGCTCTGTCATCAGCTTTCCGCTTGGAAGCGAGACGCCTGAGATGAAAGCGATGGAAGCTTCCTATGTCATCGGCCAGGGTGCGGATGAAGTGGATATGGTCATCAATATCGGTGCGGTCAAATCCGGCGACTGGGAACTGGCGGAAAGAGACATCCGGGCTGTGACAGACGTAAAGCGTCATGCGCTTGTCAAAGTAATCATCGAGACCTGCCTCCTGACAGAGGACGAAAAGGTGAAGATCTGTAAGATTGCCAGACAGGCCGGAGCAGACTACGTCAAGACTTCTACCGGCTTCTCAAAGGGCGGGGCGCTTGCCTCGGACGTGGCGCTGATGCGAAGGACTGTCGGACCGGACACAGGCGTAAAGGCATCCGGCGGTATCCGCACCCTGGAAGACGCACAGAATATGCTGGCAGCAGGCGCTACCCGCCTCGGTGCCAGCGCGGGAATTGAAATTATCAGCTCACTTGCTTAAGGAGGCGACATCATGGAACAAAATCTGAAACAATACTCTGCAAGAATCCGTACGGTACTTCTAAAGCTTTTGAAAGCGAAAAACGGCGGCCATCTCGGCGGATCCATGTCCATCGTAGAAGTGCTCTGTGTATTGTATGGCAGGCAGATGAAGTATAATCCCCGGGATCCGGGATGGGAAGAGAGGGATCTTCTCGTCCTGTCCAAAGGCCACGCGGGACCTGGGCTCTATGCCGCCCTCTGCACAGCAGGCTTCTTTAAGGAACGAAAGCTATACTCCCTGAATGACGGAGGCACCTGCTTTCCATCCCATCCGGACAGGGCGAAGACACCGGGCGTGGATGCGACGACCGGTTCGCTCGGGCAGGGGACATCTGTCGCGGCCGGCCTCGGCTACGGACTGAAGCTTCAAGGATCCGACCGCTATGTATATCTTATCACAGGAGATGGAGAACTGAACGAAGGGCAGTGCTGGGAGGCTTTCCAGTTTATCGCGCATCATAAGCTTAACAATGTCATTGTGCTCATCGACAATAATAAACGGCAGCTTGACGGATACACGGCTGATATCCTTAACCCATATTCTATCGAGGATAAGATGAAGGCATTTGGCTTCTATACCGAGACGGTGCGCGGAAATGATGAAGAAGCCATCTCACATGCCATCGACCGTGCAAAAGCGGTAGAAGGCTCGGCGGTCTGCATTGTCCTGGATACGATCAAGGGACAGGGGGTCACGTATTTTGAAGAGATGGAATCCAACCATTCGGTGAAATTCAATGAGCAGGACTGTCTGGAGGTGGATGCCGCACTAACCAGCCTCGCTGCGGATTATGGATTGGAGGAATTATAATGTGGAGATTATGTAAGGAGACGGAAGAAAAGAGCAGGGAGCTGCGGCAGATATTCACTGAGACGCTTAAGGAGATGATATCCGAAAACGATAAGATTCTGGCTTTGGAAGCAGATCTGGGCGGAGCGTCCGGATTTCTGGACATCAGGCAGTCGCATCCCGCACAGTTTCTCGACGTGGGCATTGCGGAGGCCAATATGATCGGCGTAGCCGCAGGGCTGTCTATGCTCGGTTATATCCCATACGTGCATACCTTTGCACCGTTCGCCTCCCGCAGAGTAGAAGATCAAATCTTCCTTTCCGGTGCCTATGCCGGAAATACAATGAATATCTACGCTTCCGACCCCGGCGTCTGCGCGGCCACTAACGGGGGAACCCACACTTCGTTCGAGGACCTGGCTTTCATGCGGGCCCTGCCGGAAGCACTTGTCTTCGACCCGGCTGACGATGTACAGCTTCGATGGCTCGTACGTAAGCTGGCCTCCCATAAGGGCGTGCACTATATCCGCACAAGCCGGAAGTCTGCGGACCGGATATATGAGGAAGGTTCCACTTTTGAAATCGGAAAAGGAAACATATTAAAGGAAGGCACTTCTGTCCTGCTCATCGCTATGGGCGAAGTGCTCGGCGATGCTCTGAAGGCGGCACGGGAGCTTGCCCAGGACGGCATCTCTGTAGAGGTCGTCGACATGTTCACGGTCAAGCCTCTGGACACGGAACTGATACAGCGGGAATCCCGTGGAAAGCATCTTGTCGTCACCTTTGAAAACCACAGTGTCATCAACGGGCTCGGGTCTGCCGTATCCGATGTGTTGTCCGAGGCAGGGGCAGGTATTCCCTTAAGAAAAATCGGGGTAAACGACCAGTTCGGGCAAGTGGGAAGCATTCCGTACCTGAAAGAAGCCTACGGGCTGACAAAAGAACATGTCAAAGCGGTGATAACCGGGTATTTTAAAAATTAGGCTGGCTGCACGCTGATTGAGGATAACATGGCAGAATCACAAAATGCCAGTTCAAAACCGTGTGTGCCCTTGTAAACTGACGCTAAGAACATTGCAAACAAAAGGCCTCTGAGGGGAAACCGTTCAAGTTTTCTTCCCTCAGAGGTCTTTTTATAACAGTGTCAGTCCTCCAGTTCATACAGCCGTGCGGCGTTGCGGTACATGATGTCCTCTATCTCTTCCTCCGTCAGCAACGGCCATCCGCAGCGTCTGTTTATCTCGTTGAATCCGGTGCGGACTTTTTGGATGTGGCCTCGTATCTCGACCGAAGGATCTGCAGAAAACGGATAATTGTCCGGCGCCACAAAATCAGTGGCGAACATAATCTTATCGAGTACACCGTATTCCCTGGCCTGTACGAGGTTCCACGCAATCGTCATCTCTCTGTCGTAGGCCATGGATAGGTCTGTATACATCCGGTCTGAGTTGGCCATCAGGATGAACAACTGCTCCGTGTGCGGATACCCCATATGTTCGACTACTATCTTCATCTTCGGAAAGTCCATCATCACGTCATTTAGATGTTCCGGCCTGTAATATTTCATCGGGGCAAAGTAAGGAGGACATTCGCTCATTGCCGAGTGATGGTACTGGACGACAATGCCATGCTTCTGTGCCAGCTGATAGAATGGATAGACAGTCTTGTCATTGGCATTGTAATGCCCGCACGGAGGCGTGAGCAGCACGCCACGGATCCTGCCGTTTAAGACATCATCCTCAAACTTATCAAAAGCTGCCTGGTTGAAGCGGTTTATTTTGTCAATCGGCTCCACGCTCCCAAATGGAATGATAAAGTCTGGATATCTGCCATAGGCTTCCTGAATGTAGTTTTCACCCATATCTGTATTCCAGATCCGGTACATGGCCTGACCCATGGCAACTACCTTCTCTATTCCCATGTCCTTCCACATCTTAACCAGCTCATCCAGATCCATGTTCTCAGGGATGCGCCAGTTATCAAGCCACTGGTATCTTTCCTTATCAAAGTTTTCTTTTCTGATCAAATGCATATGAGCATCAATAATCATCCTTCATGCCTCCTTTGCTGATACTTATTGATCTTCGTTCCACTAGAAATTGTAATCGTCTACGGTATCCTTATCGAATTCCAGCACTGCATTGAACGTAATGTTCGTTCCGATTACAGATGAGTCCGGATATCCTTCCACAGTATCCCCTTCTTTATATTCTTTTCCGTCCGCCAGACAGCTGTATACGATATTGACCGCTTCTTTTCCAAGGGTCATTACATCCCACAGGCACCCTACTACATTCAGATTGTCTTTCTTCATATATTCTTTGATATTGTTCGGCTGCTCTGCGCCATATACGATCACTTCGCTTCTGCCGGATGCGTCCACTGCCTGTGCAGCACCCAGAAGTCCCGGTGTAGCGATGACGGCGATGAGGTCCAGATCTGGGTTGGCCGTCAGCAGATCCTGGCAGAGCGCGTACGCTTTCTGCTGGTCGCCGCCGTGATACACCGTAGGCATCACCTGGATATCAGGGAATTCGTTCTTCAGGACATCCTGAAGGGCCTCTTCCTTAAGCGTGAGGGAAGTCGCGGTCATATTACCGTTTACGACACCGACCTTGCCTTTTCCTTCCAGCATATCACCGATGGTCTTGCCCATCTGTTCCCCGTATATCTTGTCTCCGCACATGTTGATGAAATACTCGCGGGCTGTTTCGTCTACCACGTCATCATCCCATGTATATACACGGATTCCTGCATCCATAGCCTCTTTCAGCACCGGAACGAGTGCCTCTCCGTCTGCCGGGCATATGAGCAGCGCGTCCGTGTCTCCTCCGCTGATGAGGTCCTGTACCAGGTTCACCTGCTTGGACGCATCAAGCTCTGACGGTCCGATATAATCCAGCGTGATGCCCAGTTCGTCTGCCTGTTCTTTGGCCGCGTTATAATAGGATTCGAAGATAGGCATACCCATGACCTTTGGCATCATGACTACCTTAAGGTCCTCTGCCTTCTTTGTCTCTGCGGAACCGGACTTGCTGTCCTTATCGCCCGCTCCGCCTCTTGTACATCCGGCAAGCCCGAATACGAGAGCGAATGCCAGAATGACTGCCGTCAACTGTTTTACTTTTTTCATAGTTCTTCCTCCTTACATTGAGTTGGTTTGTTGTTTATTTTGACCGCTTATCATCCGTCTCTCCTTCAGTTTTCCGGAAAACTGCCGGATGAGCAGGACGGCAAGCAGGACAATCCCTATGAGCATCTGCCGTTTCAGAGAAGATATCTTATTCAGGTTAAGCCCGTTTCCCAATATTGCGAAGACGAGCACACCGATAATCGTGCCGGAGACTTTGCCGCTTCCTCCTGCCAGGTCGGTCCCTCCAAGCATGACAGCCGCCACGCCTTCGAACATATAGCTGGCCCCCGCGTCGGCTCTCGCCGTCGCAAGCCGGGAGGTCACGACGACGCCCGAGAGCCCGGCCAGAAGCGCTGCAGATGCGTAGCAGAGGATTATCGTCATCTTAACGTTGATACCGGCGAACCGGGAACCGACCGGCCCTGATCCGATCAGGTACACCTTCCGTCCGAACCGGCCCTTGTTCATCACGACAGACATAAGGATGACCAGGCCTGCCAATAGAAAGAGCTGGAGTGGAATCCCTGCCAGGTACCCTTGCCCAAGCATCAGAAATCCTTCCGGGAATCCTGAAATCGCGTCCCCCTTGGACAGTGCAAGCGCGATGCCCTGATAGAGTGTCATCGTTCCAAGCGTCGCCAGCATGGGCGCTATCTTAAGCTCTCCTACGAGCCAGCCGTTAAAGAGGCCAGCAAGAAGGGCCGCCATCAGGCTTAGCAGCACCGATGTCCAGATATTAAGGCCGCCCTTGAACAATACGCCTACCATGACCGACGTCATGCCAATCATCGCAGAGCTGGACATGTCGAATCCTCCGGTCAATATGACGAGCATGATGCCAAGGGATACGATGCCAAGTTCGCACATCTGCTGAAGAATCCTCATTAAGTTGCCAAATGCCAGGAATTCCGGTGTCGTCACACTAAGAAATATGGTCAGGCCCAGAAATACGATCAGAAGCAGTCTGTCATTTCCATCGAATGTTTTTGCTATTTTCTTCATCTGTATTCCCCCCGTTCTCTTTTCGTGTTGACCGCATCTATGATGACCGGTAAGACGATGCATATTCCGTTCAGTATGTTCTGCCAGTAGGCCTGTACGTGGGCCAGTACAAGTGCATTCTGTATGAGCCCCAGAAGCAGGACACCAAGCAGCGTGCTCAGCACATTTCCCTTTCCTCCGTTGATGCTTGTACCTCCAAGCACGACACTGGCGACGATCGTCATCTCCAGCCCGTTTGCCGCCGTCGGAAGGATGGCGCCGCTTGGTGAGAAATAGACGATTGCAGCTATACCGGTGAGCGCGCCCAGAGAGGCGAATACGAAGATATATACTTTACTCAGACTGACCCCCATCCGGACGGCAGCCGTTTTATTGCCCCCTACCGCATAGATCTGGCGCCCCATCTTCGTATACCGGAGTATGAGATGCATCGATAGCGCCGCCACAGCAAGTATGTAGATGCTGATGGGAATCCCAAGCCATTTACCAGTACCAATGGTCAGGAAGTATTTGGGCAGACCCATCAGCCAACTTCCCCGTGTCCAGTCCAGTATGAATCCACGGAAGATATTCATCATAGCCAGCGAGACGATGATGGGAGGCAGATTCGTCCTGGCAACAAGCGTTCCATTGACACCTCCGAGCAGGCTCCCAATTATGAGAAATGCCAGAAACATCGTGAATACGTTCAAGACCTGCATCTGCATAAGCTTCCCCGCCAGCACGCCGACCGTGACAAGCTGAGCAGACACGGATATATCGATGCCGCCTACGATGAGGACTGCCGTCATCCCCACTGCCATGATGGCATTAGCCGCATTGGTGGATATGATATTGATAAGGTTGAACGGTGTCAGGAACTGAGGATTGATCACCGTTGTAATCGCTGCGACTATCAGAATTGCTATCAGGAGCGTCGTCTCCCGCTTTGCAAATAATTTCTTCATCTCAAACCCCTTTCCGCACATCAGAGCGCTTTCTCCAGAATCTTTTCCTGCGTAGCCTCTTCCGCCTTCATTTCACCGACGATTCTGCCCTTCTTCATGACGACGATTCGGTCAGATACTTTTAGAATCTCAGGAAGTTCGGAAGATATGACAACGACACCCATCCCTCTTCCGGCCAGATTCCTCAGAAGCCTGTGGATCTCTGTCTTAGCTCCGATATCGACACCGGCCGTCGGTTCATCTACGATAAATATCTTCGGGTCCGTGGACAGCCATTTTCCGACTACTACCTTCTGTGCGTTTCCCCCAGACAGGTTTTCGATATTCATCTCCGGCAGCCTTGGCCGGATGTCCAGCTTCTCCATATTCTCATCTACAAGCTCGTCTTCCTTCTTCTTGTCAAGAAGGCTCATCTTACCGGTTATCTTATCCAGAACCGTGGCAGTCAGGTTGGCCCTCACGCTCTGCTTAACGATTATGCCCTGGGTCAGACGGTTCTCCGGAAGATATGCGAGCCCTTTCTTTATGGCACTCTGAGGATTGCCGATCTCCGTCTTCACCCCGTTCAAGAACAATTCTCCTGTATCAGGTCTCGTAATGCCAAACACGCTTTGAAACAGCTCGCTCCTTCCGGCACCTACAAGACCGGTAAGTCCCACTACTTCCCCTTTGTAAAGTGTAAAATCTATGTCCGCAAAGTTTCCTTCTTTGGAATACCCTTTCAGTTCCATGAGCTTATCATGGCGGTCCACTGGCTTCTTTTCCTCTATCTCATCGATTTTTCTGCCTACCATATGGACGACCAGCTTGTCCTCAGACATCTCTTCCGTCCGGAAGGTCCCGATATAGTTTCCGTCCCGGAGAATGCTGATCCGGTCAGATACACGGAATACCTCTTCAAATTTGTGGCTGATATACAAGATGGAAATGTTCTTTTTTCTCAGCATTTCAATAATATCATAAAGCTTATCTACCTCACCGCTTGACAGTGACGCGGTCGGCTCGTCCATGACTATGACCCTGGACTCAAAGTATACTGCTCTTACTATCGCCACCATCTGCTGTACGCCGATGCTTACATCTTCCAGCCTCTTCCTCGTATCTATCTCAATATCCAGAAGCTTCATGGCCTCCCTCGCCACCTTTTCCTGGCGTCTGTGGCTGATGAGCCTTTTATTATCCTTTCCCATGCAGATGTTCTCTGCTATGGAAAGATTCGGGTACAGGCTGATATCCTGATAGATGATAGATATTCCCTGCCGGATAGCAGAATACGGATCTGTGATGGTCTCTTTGGTCCAGCCAAGCCTGATCTTCCCGCCTTCATCCGGGTGGTACACCCCGGCAAGTATTTTTATCAATGTAGATTTTCCGGCTCCATTTTCACCGACAAGGGCGTGTACTTCTCCTTCTTTTAATTCCAGGTTTACATCATTTAATGCCTTTACACCGGGAAATGTCTTGCTGATATGTTCTAATTGAACTGCAATTTTATCCGCCATTGCTTCACTCCCTTTCCTCTATGGCACGTCATTATGCTTCCAGCGCGAACATCTCTTTCCTGTCCAGCAGGAACGGGAACATCACTGCGTTATAGCCGCTCATAGGAAGCACATCCTCATGGAGTGTGATGCCAAGTGTCTCTCTCATGAACTGCTGACGTTCCATTATTCTTGCATATACTTCCGGGTATCGGGACTTCAGCTCGCTTCTGAGCAATTCATCCGCAATTACGACCGTATCCTCGCAGATGGCCGTCATCACAGGCTGGTTCATACAGGCTACGATATCGCACTGGAAGTGGAGTCCGCTGCCCAGCTTAAGCTGTGACTTTTCACTTACCGGAGAATTGCTCCACTCATCCATACCGATACAGTGCCCGGGATTCAGGCCGACTCCAAACTTTTCCGACCCTACGTACCGGTGCACAGTTTCAAATATCTCTCCGCCTGTCGCTCCTTCTGTCACTGCGCTATACCATGCGGCAATCGCATGCCAGTAATTTTCATAAAATCCGTCAAACTCTTTTCTCTCTTCTTCTCCGAGCTTATCATACCCGGATGCCCCCATTCCGGATCTGGCGCACATAGATCCCCTTGTGGAATAAGAGATGGTCATCGGACTGCCATCCTCAAGCACCGAGAAGTCATCTGGACTCTTAAGTCCAAGGCTTACCGAACGTCTGCCGGCCAGTATATTAGCAAAGGTCATGCTCTCCCGGAGGTCTGCTCCTGACTGGCGTGAGATTTCCATCTCGCTCATTCCTGCCCTTGCACTTCTCAGCATTTTTCGAACACGGTTGGCAGCAGTTACAGACTGGTACTCGATAAACGCAATCTCGTTGGCGTCCCGCACTGTCATGCGCAGCCCGTCCGGAAGTCCCGTCAGCTCTCTTGTAAAGTCAGTTACCTGATCTTCCCCCGCAGCCTTATGAAGGGAGCGGACGATATAATAAGGGACATCGAACGTGTATGCTTCTTTGTCCTCGATTGCTTTCTCATAATATTTGTAACCGGCAAGACCTATCTGGCATCCTCTGCGTATGCCGATTGCCTCCATCATCTGTGACAGGGTGCTGCTGTTGTTGCGCGGCTGGCCCTGCAGGCTGAAGTTGCCATAATACAGCCGCTCCACTTCGTATGGGATGATGTAGCTGTAAGCCATGCCTTCATTACCTACCAGAATCCAAGTCTTCCCGTCCTTCCTGACGATGAGGAGCGTCTCTTCGAACCGGCAGTCATACCTGGTGAAATATTCTATATTTGCAAAATGTTCCCTGTCTCCATATAGTACTGCAAAGTCCAGATTCTTCTCCTGGATCCGTCTTGTAAGAAAATCCTTTCTTTTCTGATATACGCTGTCCTCCAGACGTACAGGCTTTACCTGTTCTTCATTTAGAATCCCTTCTGGGGTTTTTATCCTTACTACTCTGCTCATGTCGTTCTCCTCCTGCATGTTGACTATTAAACGTTTTATTTTTAGTGTCGTGAAGTGTATATGCTCTTATATGGCCGTCTCTACTTGCAAAAGAATATGGAATCATAAGCTTTTCCTGTTGATTTCCGCTCTACCCGCCTACATTTGAATACGGTATTTTCTATCTGGTGATCCGGATTGCTTATCTTAGCCAGCAGCTCCTCGATTGCCAGCTCTCCCATCTTCTTAAGCGGCATCTCCATCGTCGTCAGATTCGGTACGACAGCCTTTGACACGATGCTGTTATCGACGCCCATCACGGAGATATCCTCTGGTACCCGGTACCCGCTCCCCTGAATCTGCTCTATCATGCCGACCGCCATATTGTCATTGCCGCAGATAACAGCGGTGGGGGGCTCCGGCAATGCCAGCAGCTCCTTCGCGCAGCGCCGTCCGCTTTCTATTGTAAAATCCCCGTCCCTTACATATTCTTTATTCATTTGGAACTCATACTTGGTGATAGCCTTGATATATCCCCGGTATCTCAGGCGGATGTGCTGCTGATCACTCTTTACATCCACGAACGCGATCTTCTCGTGCCCGAGTGCCGCCAGATAATCCACCATACCGACCGTCATCTCTTCATTGTCAAACAATATACATGCGTGGTTCGTAAAATCGCTCCCGTTTTCCAGCAGGACATACGGAAAATCTTCTTTGAGGAAAAGCTTCAGCAGATTCTTTGACACTTCCCACGCCGACAAGATTGCCGCGCCGTCGATGATACGGCCCTGTATGCAGTCTTTCATATACCCCAGCGTATAATCTTCCTCCCCTACCTGGCCAATCTTGATCTGCAGATTATATCTTGTCATATGCAGACGGTCGTTGACGGCCTGTATGAGAGGCAGCTGATGCAGCCATGTAGAATCTCCGATTTCTCGTTCTGACAGTATGTATAGCAGAATCGTATTCGTCCTTCCGCTCGCCAGCCGCTGCGCCATCGTATTGGGAGTAAAGTGCAGGATCTTTATAGCATCCTCAATCCGCTCTTTGTTCTTCGGCTTCACCCCTTCCGGATTATTCAGATAATTAGAGATGGTGCCGACTGCCACGCCGGCTAATTTTGCCACATCCCGCAGTGTTGGATTATTCTTGCTCATACGTCACCCCTGCTGTTTCACTTGAACTAGTACAATTTGATTATCCTATACAGATATCCGAAATGATATTGGTAATTATTGGTCTTATCTGCTGTAAGTATGAACCGGTTCATTTACAACTTTAATTCTAATGTTGGACATGTTCATTTGCTATTGGCGAAAGCACATAATTTACTTTTTTATTTTTATCACATATCACAGTATCGTCTTTGTGAGCCGTCCATTTTAAGCCGACCGGTTGACATGTGCCGGGCAGCTCTATAATATGGGGCTCAGACAGAGACATCTGTTACTATTTCTCATAATGATAGGAGGTAATTGGATGAGCATCCGTATGAATGGTTATTTAGAAAGCAAAGATAGAAAAAGGAGGGCGCCGGTCTATACGATGGATAACGGGAAGATATGTGTGAGCATCTGTTCCTATGGAGGGTATATAACCTCCTTACAGGTGCCGGACCGGAATGGGACCTGTGGTGACATCGCCCTTGGATTTGACAATCTGGATGATTATGAACGTACTACCTTTGCCCCTTGCGGGATTGTGGGCAGATATGCCAACCGGATAAAGAACGGGAGGTTCTTAATAGGCGGTAAGGAGATCCAGGTTGCCCGAAACGACGGCTTTCATCATCTTCACGGCGGAAAAAAAGGATTCCACCGTTACATGTGGAATCCTTCTGTATGTATGGATGACAGCGGACAGGAATATGTCCGGCTGGAACGTCTGAGCCCGGACGGTGAAGAAGGCTTCCCCGGCAACCTGTCGGTCTCTGTCCATTTTGCCTTAAATAAACAGAACGAGCTTTCCATTCGCTTTCTGGCGGTCAGTGACAGAGATACGGTATGCAGCCTTTCAAACCATATGGCACTGAATCTGGATGCGTGCCGTTCCTCCACCTGTCTGGACCACCGGCTGAAGATATATGGCAGCTCCTTTGCACCTGCCGGCGATGATGGCATTCCAACGGGCCAGGTGCTATCCACCAGTCATACGAACATGGACCTGGGGACGGAACAGCCCATAGGTACGCAGATTGATATGCCTTCCGCATTTACAGAGACTTTCGGCGGCTATGACCATAACTGGTTCCTGGACGGCGGCACCCACCTGAAGCCCTGCCTCTTGCTCACCCATCCGGGCAGCGGGCGTACGTTAGAGTGCTTCACTACCATGCCCTGTGTCCATGTCTATACTGCCAACTCTCTCAACGGCAGCGAGACAGGCAAATATGGCGTTACGTATAAGAGGCACTGCGCCCTCTTCACCGAGACACAGTATGCGCCTGACAGTGTGAATCATCCGGAATGGGCACAGCCTTTCTTAAAAGCAGGGGAACTGTATGACCATACGACTGTCTATCGGTTTTCCTCGCCATGCCTTACAGAAGGCAGCTGAGTTTAGGATCTTGTTCCTGTATCGTCTTCTGGATAGCATCCTTGACCTGTTCGGCTATCTCGGTCGTCTTCATATCCTTATACTCGTCATAGCAGAGCGGTTTTAAAAAATGGACCTGGACGGTCACCGGCTTCGTCGTACTAGAGTCGAACGGGACGAACGAATCGATAAGGGCAACCGGAACAATCGGACATCTTGCCTTTGTGGCTGCCTTGAAGCTGCCTCCCTTGAACGTCTGCACTTCATTACCATTTCTGGAGCGGGTGCCTTCCGCAAAAATAAGATAGTTCCTTCCGTTCTTTACCTCATCGGCAACGTCGATGATAACCTGCATTGCCTGTCGGACATCGTCCCGGTCAATCATATATGCCTTCATACACGCGAATACCTGCTTCAGGAACTGGATATTGGCAACTTCTTTTTTCGCCACGACAGAAAATGGGCGCGGGCAGGCCTGTATGATTGCCAGTACATCATATAATCCCTGATGGTTGGGAAAGAACATAAATCCATCTTTTTCCGGTATGTTTTCTTTTCCGTGTACTTCAATCGTAACATTTCCGCCTTTGTTTGCGCGGGTCGTTATGAATTTCAGCATTTCAAATCGTTTTTCTTCCGAATACTTGTCCACATGGGAGGCATAATAACATAACTTGACCCACATAAATGGTACGAGGAAGATATTCCTGCATACCATAAGCAATATTCTCTTCATTATCTTTCATACTCCTTAATAGCAGTTTCGTACAGATTATTACCTTCACAGTCCGCTACGACGATAACCGGAAAGTTCTCCACGGTCAGCTTACGTATGGCTTCCGTCCCCAGATCATCGTATGCTACGACTTCAGACTTTTTGATACATTTGGAAAGCAGTGCCCCGGCACCGCCCACCGCCGCAAGGTAAACACTTTTGTTTCTTACGATAGCATCCAGTACCTCTTTGCTCCTTTTTCCCTTTCCAATCATGGCACCGAGCCCCATGTCAAGAAGCCTTGGGGTATATCTGTCCATACGGCTGGCAGTCGTAGGTCCGGCTGAACCGATGGTTCGTCCTTCTCGCGCAGGCGACGGTCCCATATAGTATATGACTTGGCCTCTGACATCAACAGGAAGTTCTTCGCCAGCGGATAATGCCTCATCCATCCTCTTATGGGCAGCGTCCCTTGCTGTATATATTGTCCCGGACAGATAGATATATTCCCCCGCGCGAAGTGTTCGGGCAGCCTCTCTTGTTATCGGCGCTTTAATATGCTTTTCCATCATAATATATTTCCTTTCACGTACTTTGTATTAGCTTATAATTCCCTGATTACATGTCTGTTCACATGGCAACATATATTGACCGCCACAGGCAGGCCCGCGATGTGGGTCGGGTAAGTATTTACATGGACCGCAAGTGCTGTCGTCGTGCCTCCAAGGCCGCCGGGCCCGATGCCAAGGCCATTAATCCTATGCAGCAGCTCTTCCTCCAGTTCCGACACCCAAGGAATGTCTGCGTGTGAGCCGACCTCCCTCGTTAGTGCCTCTTTGGACAGAAGTGCACATTTCTCGAAAGTGCCTCCTATGCCGACTCCGACTACCATCGGGGGGCAGGCGTTCGGTCCTGCGTCTCTGACAGCAGTCAAGACCGCATCTCTCACCCCGTCTAATCCGTCCGCCGGCTTCAGCATAAAGACGCGGCTCATATTCTCGCTGCCAAATCCTTTCGGAGCAACCTTCACAGTAACCTTATCCCCAGGCACGATACTGTAGTGGATGACTGCCGGGGTATTGTCCTTCGTATTCTCTCTGATGACAGGGTCGCCTACCACGGATTTGCGGAGGAATCCTTCCATATAACCCCTTCGCACCCCTTCGTTTACCGCCTCCTCAAGGCTTCCGCCCGTAAAATGGACGTCCTGTCCTGCTTCTATGAATACGACCGCCATGCCAGTATCCTGGCAGATAGGAATCATGTCATCCGCCGCAACCTTCAGATTCTCCTGCAGCTGCTCCAGAATCTGCTTCCCAAGCGGGGCCTCCTCGCTCTCAGCCGCCTCTTTCATCGCTATATCCATATCCTTCGACAGAAAATGGTTCGCTTCTATACACATCTCTTTGATATTATCAATAATAATACCTACGTCAATTGTACGCATGATTTACCTCCCGGTTTAAAATTGGATCGTTTTCACTTGTTATAGTATAAAGGTTTTAACGCCACATGTCAAAATCGGGGACAGGGCAAAATCGGGTTGGGGACGGGGGAAATTGAAATTTCCCCCGTCCCCAACCCGATTTTGCCCTGTCCCCGATTGAACTTTTCCACAAGTAACGCTATAATATGACCAAGAGATTTAGAAAATTTTACATATATGAAATGGGAGGGTTATAACATGACTACTGATATCAACATGGAGCTGCTGCAAAAGGACGCTGTGGATATCTTTCATTCCGGGTTCGCCTGTTCGGAATCTATCATCTATGCAATCAAAAAGCACTTTGAACTCGATATGTCTGATGACGCTATAGCGATGAGCTCCGGTTTCCCCTGGGGGCTCGGAGGCGGCGGATGTATCTGCGGCGCGCTTGCCGGAGGTACGATGTGTATCGGATATTTCTTTGGACGGACCACACCAGGCGATGAAAAGATTAACCGTTGCTTTGAGCTGACTAATGAGCTGCACGACTACTTTAAGTCGACCTGCGGCGGTACATGCTGCCGTGTCCTGACACGGGGGATGGAGCGGAATTCTCCTGAGAGGAAGGCTCAGTGTACGCAGTTTGTAGCCGACACGGTCAAGAAAGTTGCTGAGATTATAATCCGAGAGTTATAGTCTCCTTTAACAATACCGCCATAGAAAGGAACAGGGAGTGAAAACCGGTAAGAACTTAAGAAAAAAGATAAGGCGGGTAGATGTCCAGGTGTCTATCTTGATTATTATTACAACTATATTCTGTTCCTCTATCATATTCCACATAGGATATATTCTGGCATACAGGGACATGATACGGAATCTTGAGGAGAGAGTCACTGCTATTCACGACTATCTTGAAGACAGCCTGGACAAAAATACCTTCCGTGATATCAATACGAAGGAAGACATGGACAAGCTTTCCTATATCTCCATGAAGAAGGTGCTGGAAGACGTCAAGATGTCAACAAATGTCCGCTATCTATATACAGCCAAGAAAGACAACAGCGGAAATTTTATCTATGTCATAGACGGACTGGATTATAAAGCCGCAGATTTTCGTTATCCTGGAGATACGATAGAGCATGAGATATATGAAGACATGGAACGCGCACTGAATGGAGAAATCGTATTGCCTGATGATATTAAACAGACAGACTGGGGGAACATATTTATTACATATTTCCCCATACACGATAAAAATGAGGTTGTCGGCGTGCTTGGCATCGAGTTTGAAGCGGCTCATCAGTATGACACCTTCCACAAGATGAAGCTGTTTCTGCCGTTTATCATCCTCATTACCTGTATAGTCGGAACAGCCGCGGCAGTCCTCGTCTTCCGGAGAGTATCAAATCCGGCCTATAAGGACTTGGCCAATACGGACCATCTGACAGAGCTTAAGAATCGCAATGCCTTTGAAACGGACTTGAACAATCTGGATGCCAGGATAAAAAAAGACGGGATAGGCATCGTCATCGCTGACCTCAACAGACTGAAGCTCGTCAACGACCGGTTAGGCCACAGCACCGGCGATGTGTTTATACTGACAGCTGCCAGGGCCATACAGTCTGCGATTACAAAAAACAGTACAGCCTACCGGCTTGGGGGCGATGAATTTGTCATCCTCTTCTGGGATACGGATGCAGGAGAGATGAAAAGCTTCGTAGAAAATGTCAACAGCAGGCTGGCAGAGCTTTCGGCAGAACTTGCACTGGAAATCCCCCTGACGCTTTCCATTGGCTATGAACTGTTCCATCCTGAAAAAGATAAAAATCTAATGGATCTGTTCAAACGGGCGGATGCCGCCATGTACAGACAGAAAAAAGAATTTCATAATAATGAAGCAATATAAAAGCTGCCCCTTTATAGGGGCAGCTTTCTTATGAAAATTATTATGTTGACATAAATGTAAATCTGTGTTTTAATACATATGTAGTTAATTAGTCAAGTAATTAACCAAATAAGATAGGAGGGATAATATGAAGCAGGAACTAGACCAGGAAAAGCCCATCTTCATACAGATTGCAGAAACCATAGAAGATGGCATATTGACCGGGGCTTTCCACGAAGAGGAACAGATTCCTTCCATTACGGAATTCTCCGTTAATTATAAAATTAATCCGGCGACAGCACTAAAAGGAATTAATCTACTAGTAGACGAATCAATCTTATTTAAAAAGCGGGGTGTGGGAATGTTTGTATCAAATGGGGCCGTACAGAGATTAAAGGATAAGAGGCAGAGTCAGTTTTATGACAGCTATATCTGTAAGCTGATAGAGGAAGCCAAAAGGCTAGGTATTACAAGTGAAGACATTATCGCGATGATCGAAAGGGGATTTGTAAAATGAAAGGAATAGAGATTAAAGGCATTTCCAAGACTTTTAAAGACACAAAAGCTTTGGCTGACGTAAATATTCAACTAGAAGAGGGTAAGATCTACGGTCTTTTAGGGAGAAACGGGGCAGGCAAATCTACGCTTCTGAATATCATCAATAACCGGATATTCCAAGATGAGGGAACCGTGACGCTAGACGGCGAGCCTGTGAAAGAGAATGAGCAGGTGCTATCCCGCTTTTTTCTGGTGAATGAAAATAATCTGTATCCAGAGGGAATGAAAGTGAAAGAAGCCTTCTTCTGGGGCAAAGAATTCTATCCTGATTTCGATATGGAATATGCAAATAAGCTGTGCAAAGTATTCGAGCTACCTAAAAAAAGGAAAATCAAAAACTTATCTACCGGCTATCAGTCTATATTTAAGAATATCATGGCTCTTTCCGTCAATGTTCCATATGTATTTTTAGACGAACCTGTCCTTGGACTGGATGCATACCACAGAGATCTGTTTTACAGGCTTCTTATCGAGAAGTATGCCCAAAACCCATTTACCGTGGTAATTTCAACCCATCTGATTGAAGAGGTGACTAATATTGTGGAACATGTCGTTATTATAAAAAACGGACAGATTATCAAAAATGAATCAAGAGATGATATTCTGAACGGCGGCTATTGTGTATCCGGTCCGGCTACGATGGTCAATGCATATATATCAGGCAGGGAAACGATTGGGGAAGATACGATTGGGGGCCTGAAAACCGTATATCTTCTAGGTAGGCCGGATGATGTACTCCCTGACGGACTGGAGATATCGTCCATGGATCTGCAGAAATTATTTATTCAGCTGACAGGCGTATAAGGAGGGAATTAGAATGAAAAAAGCACTGAGATATCAGTTATCAGACTTAAAACTTGTGTTTATCTGTTATTTTGCCATCTTATTATTCATTTTTGCAGCAGGCTTCATCGGTCTAAGTCTCGTAAAGATTAATATTGGAAGTGGATCTGTATCTATAGGAATGAGTGGCGCATTCGTATGCCTGATAACAGGCATCAGCATGTTCAGCGAGCACTTCCTCATGCTGATACAAAATGGTTTCAGCAGGAACATATATTTTAAAAGCAGCCTTTGTACGATAGGCATATTCAGCGTCGTTTTTGCCATTGCAGAGGGGCTTATGACTAAGTTGATTCAGATTGCGGCACTATCCTATAAAAATATAAAGGTTAATACTTCCATCCAGATGATTTTCCCTTCTCTCCATGAGAAGCTGGACGGGACAGCGGGATTCTTGATGAACATGCTGCTGACTGCTCTCATGACAGGATGCCTTTTTCTGCTTGGCTATCTTGTGGCAGGCATCTTTTACCGGCTTCCTAAGCACTTCAAGACACCCTTTGCAATCTGCCTGCCGGTAACGTTATTTATCATACTGCCATTAATCTGCGGGTTATTCCCATCAGCCTGGAATACATTTGTAGATATTCTTTTAACCGTTATGGGAATTAACTCCAATAATCTAATTCTTACTTACCTGTCCTTTATCATTACTTTTATACTATTATCTGCGGCAAGCTTCGCTGTCGTAAGGCGGGCAGAAGTAAAATAACATAATATACGAAAAAGGGGGAACCTGAACTACTGGTTCCACCTTTTACTACTTACTGCTCTTTTGTGTTTTCTTCCTGTTCTTCTTCCGTATCTTCATCGTCCCCTTTACGGACCTTTGCAATGCTTGCAACCGTATCCCCGTCAGGCAGGTTGATAAGCCGTACTCCTGATGTCACACGGCCAAGAGAGGATATGTTATCACATTTCATGCGGATGATGATGCCGCCTGTGTTGATGATCATAATCTCATCATCTAAATCTACTGCTTTTACACCGACGACGTTACCTGTCTTTTCCGTAATCTTATAGCATTTTACACCTTTTCCGCCACGGTTCTGGCTTGTGAACTCTTCCATCTCCGTACGTTTTCCCATACCTTTTTCAGATACGATAAGCAAGTGCGTTCCCTGAGAATCCAGCTGCATGCCGATGACCTCATCACGGTCTGCCAGGTTCATTCCCCGTACTCCCATAGATGTCCTGCCTGTGGAACGTACATCTCTCTCATTAAAACGGATGCACTGACCATATTTGGTCACAAGGATAATATCACGTTCATTGTTCGTATACTTGACCTCTATGAGCTCATCCTCTTCCCTGAGCGTGATTGCTGCAAGTCCGGTCTTGCGCACATTGGCATAATCTTTTATCGGAGTCTTCTTGACGAGTCCCTTCTTTGTAGACATGAAGAGATATTCGCCCTCTTTATATTCTTCAATCGGAATCACTGCCGTAATTTTCTCTTCCGGCATAAGCTGCAGAAGATTGATGATTGCGGTCCCTCTTGAGGTCCTGCCTGCTTCGGGAATCTCATATGCCTTGAGACGGTATACACGGCCTGTATTGGTGAAGAACATGATATAATGGTGCGTATTCGTCATAAAAAGTTCTTCTACATAGTCCTCTTCCAGTGTCTGCATACCCTTGATGCCTTTGCCGCCCCTGTGCTGTGCCTTGAACGTGTCATTAGACATACGTTTGATATAGCCAAGCTTTGTCATTGTAATGACTACATCCTGTCTCGGTATCAAATCTTCCATAGAGATGTCAAATTCATCAAAGCCGATAGATGTCTTTCTTTCATCTCCGTATTTATCCCGGATTACGATAATCTCTTCTCTTATGACGCCAAGCAGCAGCTTTCTGTCTGCAAGGATTGCTTTCAGTTCTCCTATCTTTTTCATGAGTTCTTTATACTCATTTTCAAGCTTCTCCCTTTCCAAACCTGTCAGGGCACGCAGACGCATGTCCACGATGGCCTGTGACTGTACGTCGGATAAGCCGAAGCGTTCCATCAATTCAGCTTTTGCGGCCTGGACATTGTCTGAACCTCTGATGATTCTGATAACCTCATCAATATTATCAAGAGCTATCAGCAATCCTTCCAGGATATGTGCACGTTCTTCTGCTTTGTTTAGCTCATATTTTGTACGCCGTGTCACGACTTCTTCCTGATGCTGCAGATAATAATTCAGCATATCAAGAACATTCATGACTCTCGGCTCGTTGTTGACAAGGGCAAGCATGATTACGCCGAACGTATCCTGCAGCTGCGTATGCTTATACAGCTGGTTCAGTATAACATTTGCATTGGCATCCCGCCTCAGTTCGATACAAACACGCATACCTTCCCTGTTTGACTGGTCGCTCAGATCGGTAATTCCATCAATCTTCTTATCACGTACCAGTTCTGCAATCTTTTCAATGAGACGGGCTTTATTGACCATGTATGGAAGTTCTGTCACGATAATACGGCTCTTTCCGTTTGGCATCGTCTCGATGTCGGTCACCGCGCGGACGCGGACTTTTCCACGGCCGGTCCGGTATGCTTCCTCTATGCCTCTTGTGCCGAGTATCATTCCTCCGGTCGGGAAATCGGGACCTTTTATCACCTTAAGTATATCCTCAATCGTCGTCGCTTCATTATCTTCTATCTCGTCATCGATGATTTTGACAACTGCATTGATAACTTCAGCCAGATTGTGTGGCGGTATATTCGTGGCCATTCCGACCGCGATACCGGATGTACCGTTGACGAGCAGATTGGGGAATCTGGCAGGAAGTACCGCCGGTTCCTTTTCTGTCTCGTCAAAATTCGGTATAAAGTCTACCGTGTCTTTGTTGATATCTGCAGTCAGTTCCATCGATATCTTGCTCAGCCTTGCCTCCGTATAACGCATGGCAGCTGCGCCGTCACCGTCCACCGAACCAAAGTTGCCGTGTCCGTCCACGAGCGGATATCTTGTAGTCCATTCCTGGGCCATATTGACAAGCGCTCCGTAGATGGAACTGTCGCCGTGTGGATGGTATTTACCCATCGTATCACCCACGATACGGGCACATTTCCTGTGCGGCTTATCCGGGCCGTTGTTCAATTCAATCATGGAATAGAGAATCCTTCTCTGTACCGGCTTCATGCCATCTCTTACATCCGGCAGTGCACGTGATGCGATTACGCTCATGGCATAGTCGATATAGGAGGTCTCCATCGTCTTTTTCAAATCCACTTCATGGACTTTATCAAATATATTATCTTCCATCGTTTACCTCCTACACGTCCAGATTCTGTACATATTTTGCATTTTCTTCTATAAACTCGCGTCTAGGTTCTACTTTATCACCCATAAGAGTTGTAAATGTAAGGTCGAGCTCAGAAGTGGTCTCATCATCCATCGTCACACGGAGCAATATGCGGTGTTCAGGATCCATGGTCGTCTCCCAGAGCTGTTCTGCATCCATTTCTCCAAGTCCTTTATAACGCTGTATCTTGTTGCTCCCGTCTCGGCCTACTTCTTTTAGTATTCCGTCCAGTTCTTCATCGCTGTATGCATACCATACCTTCTTGTTCTTCTCCAGCTTATAGAGCGGCGGCTGTGCAAGATATACGTAACCTTCTTTGATCAGATCAGGCATAAAACGGTAGAGGAATGTCAACAATAAGGTACTGATATGTGCACCGTCTACGTCGGCATCTGTCATGATGATAATTTTATGATAACGTAGTTTTGATATATCAAAGTCATCGTGTATTCCTGTACCGAATGCAGTGATCATGGCTTTGATTTCCGCATTGGCATATATCTTATCTAGTCTCGCCTTTTCTACATTCAGTATCTTTCCGCGCAGGGGAAGTATGGCCTGTGTTCCTCTGTCACGTGCCGTCTTTGCAGATCCGCCCGCGGAATCACCCTCTACGATGTAGATTTCACAGTTTTTCGGGTCTTTGTCAGAACAGTCTGCAAGCTTCCCTGGCAGCGACATGCTGTCAAGGGCAGATTTTCTTCTCGTCAGATCCCTTGCCTTTCTTGCTGCTTCCCTTGCCCGCTGTGCCATGACTGATTTTTCAACCGTCATCTTCGCCACGGACGGATTCTGCTCAAGGAATACTTCCAGCTGGCTGCTGACGACACTGTCCACAGCGCCTCTTGCCTCACTGTTGCCAAGCTTCTGTTTCGTCTGTCCCTCAAACTGCGGATCTTCTATCTTTACGCTGATGATTGCAGTGAGCCCTTCTCGTATATCTTCACCTGACAGGTTTGGTTCACTGTCTTTCAGCAGCTTATTTTTTCTGGCATAATCATTAAACGTCTTTGTCAGCGCATTACGGAAACCGACGATATGGGTGCCGCCTTCCGGGGTGGTTATATTGTTGACAAATCCATATGTGTTGTCACTGTAAGAATCGTTGTGCTGCATTGCCACTTCTACAGCCACATTATTTACGAGCCCTTCACAGTAGATGATATTTTCGTAGAGCGGCGTCCTGCTCCGGTTCAGATATTCGACAAACTGCTTGATACCGCCTTCATAGTGGAATACCTTCTCCACAGGCTCGTCCTCCGGCCTGTCGTCGCGCAGGACGATCTTTAATCCTTTTGTGAGGAAGGCCATCTCTCTGAACCTCTGTTTTAGTACATCATAATCAAATATGGTCTCCTCAAAGATAGTATCATCCGGAAGGAACGTTACCTTCGTACCTGTCTTATCTGGTCCACATTCACCTATGACTGCCAGCTTCTTTGCAACTTTGCCGCGTTCATAGCGCTGCATATATACTTTACCTTCACTATAGATTTCAACTTCCAGCCAGTCTGACAGAGCATTTACAACAGAAGCACCTACACCGTGGAGGCCTCCGGATACTTTGTATCCTCCGCCGCCGAATTTGCCGCCTGCATGTAGTATGGTGAATACGACTTCAACAGCGGGCAATCCTGCCTTGCTGTTGATTCCCACAGGAATACCGCGGCCGTTATCCACAACCGTTACAGAATTATCTTGATTTATCATTACGTATATGGTATCGCAGAATCCTGCCAGGGCTTCATCAACTGCATTGTCCACAATCTCATAGACAAGATGATGGAGTCCACGTGCTGATGTACTGCCGATATACATACCGGGCCGTTTTCTGACAGCTTCCAGACCTTCTAATATCTGAATTTCGTCCGCGCCATATTCGTGCTGCACCTTTTCTGTACTCATTCTAATCCTCCTAGTTCTCTTTTGCTACTTGTCCGTCCTGGACATGAAATACTTTGTTTATAGAAAAACGATGATTCACAAACTCATCCACACCGGTACACGTGATTAACGTCTGTATATCATGAATACTATCTAATAAATAGTTTTGCCTGTGTTTGTCAAGTTCAGACAATACATCGTCAAGTAATAGCACAGGGGTATCATGTATCGACTGTCTGACCAGCTCGATCTCTGATAGCTTGAGCGACAGCGCGGCAGTCCGCTGCTGTCCCTGGGAACCGAACCTGCGGATATCAAGGTTCCCGGCCATAAAGCATATGTCATCCCTGTGGGGCCCTACTGAAGTGCTTTTTATCTTCATGTCCCGTTCCCTATTTTTGGACAGAGCCTGCTCAAGCGTAAGGTTCCCGATGCTCGGCTCATAAATCAAATGAATCTCTTCTCTTTGTCCTGTCAATTTTTTGTGTATATTAGAAATTATTTTGTTTATTTCATTTACGAACTGTTTTCTTCTATCCATAATCTTGTTACCGTATTGGATGAGTTGGATTTCCCATACATCCAACGTTTCCATTAGATTTCTCTGTTGGGTGATATCTTTTAACAAATGATTTCTCTGATTTACGATACGATTATAATTAGATAAATTATTAAGATATACCTTATCAAGCTGTGATAATTCAAGATCTATGAATCTTCTTCTCTCCGATGGCCCGTTTTTTATGATGTTCAGGTCTTCGGGAGAGAAAAATACGATATTGATGATTCCGAACAGTTCGCTTGCCTTACGTATGGGAATCTTATTGATTGCAATTCCCTTCGGACTGTTTTTCTTCAGATGCATGTCGATCTGATACGTAATACCGTTTTTTTCCACAACTGCCTCTATATGTGACTCTTCCTGCCCAAATTGAACCAGATCCCTGTCTTTTGTTCCTCTGTGGGATTTGGTCGTACCTGATAGATATATAGATTCCAGGATATTGGTTTTTCCCTGTGCATTGTCCCCATAAAAGATATTTGTAGCATCATCAAACTCTAGTTTTAAAAGATCATAATTTCTAAAATTCTTTAACTTTAAAGATTTAATCTTCAATTTTTATTTCTTCCCCGTCAAATGTTACCACATCGCCGGCATGGAGCTTTCTTCCACGGCGGGTATCTGTCTCTCCATTGACCCGGACGAGACCGTCCTGGATCGCTTCTTTGGCCTCAACGCCGGAATCCACCAGGCCTGCAGCCTTGAGCGCCTGTCCAAGCTTGATGAATTCTTCTCTCAATTTTATACTCTGCATATTATTTTCCTTACTTGCAATGTTGTGCTTATTGATTATGCTGCATTAAAATTTACCGGCAGAATCAGATAGATATAGTTCTCCCCGTCGTCTTTTATGAAACATGGAGCTTTTGCATTCATGAGATAAAGTGTGACTTCTTCATCATCGATGACACGAAGCGCATCGATAAGAAACTTCGGATTAAATCCGATAAGAAGATCCTTCCCTTCTTTTTCAATCACTATCTCCTCGTTCATAGAGCCGATCTGCGACTTGATCTTCAGCTCCATGATCTCGTCGCCAATATTGATGATAATCGGCTTCTTATCTCCTTCTTTTACGAGAAGCGTCGCCCTGTCGATACAACTGAGCAGCTCTCTCTTGTTGATTCTCACTTTTGTCTCATAATCGCTGGAAAGCATCTGGTCAATCTTGAAGTATTCGCCTTCTATGAGCCTTGAGACTACGATTGTCTGGTCAAACTCAAATACAATATGGTTATTCGTGTATGAGATATTCACCATGCTTTCTGCCTCTCCGGAAAGTATCTTGCTCACTTCCGTAAGGGTCTTGCCTGGTACGACTAGCTTCTTGTCTGCGACTTCATTTCTCAATTCTATCTTGCGGATAGATATTCTGTGTCCATCAAGAGATACGACTCTTAAGATACTGTCTTTTATCTCGAACAGTTCACCAGTCATTAATTTGTTGCTCTCTGTATCGGCAATTGAAAAGATAGTCTGCCGGATTACTTCTTTCAAAGTAAACTGTGATATTTCTATCGACTCCTCTTTCTCTATAATTGGCAGGTATGAGAACTCTTCTCCTGGCTTTCCTGACAGATCGAACTTTGCCTTTTCACAGGTAATGACTGTCTGAAGATTTGCATCCGTTTCGATTACGATATCATTGTCCGGAAGTTTTCTTACGATTTCTGAAAAGATTTTTGCATCGATAGCAATCATCCCACGTTCTGCAATCTCTCCCTCTATCTCTGTCTGTATTCCCAGTTCCATATCATTTGCTGTCAATTTGATAATGTCAGTAGTAGCATCAATAAGGATACACTCCAGTATTGGCATTGTCGTCTTAGAAGGGACAGCTTTGGATACGATGCTGACTCCTTTTACAAGGTTTGATTTGCTGCATATAATCTTCATGTGTATAACTCCTTTCGTGCGGCGCTAATATATAAATATATAAAAGATTTCCGTATTCTTCTTATTAGGGGCTGTGGAAAAGAGGATAACCATCCTGAGCCCTCTGGCTGCCATTGTTTTGGCATCTCATAACTGTGTGGAATGTGACGGGGTTATATGTGGATGCTGTTTGGATAACTTTTTCGTAATTCACTATTTTATTTCTGCAACAAGAGATATCCATAGGTTGTCCACAATTTTATTAACATTAAGCCGGATTAATTTTCTTCTTTATGATGCTTACCGTATTCGATAACGTTTCATCAGTCGTGACTTCTTTTGTTATCTTGTCAACTCCATGCTTTACTGTGGAATGGTCTTTCCCTCCCAGGAAGATGCCGATTGATTTCAATGGCGTGTCTGTCATGGAGCGGATAAGATACATCGCAATCTGCCGTGGGTTGGATATGTCTGCATTTCGTTTATTGCTTTTCAAATCGACGATGGATACGCCGAAATGCTCGGAAACGATATCAAGTATGAGTTCGGGCGTCACTTCCCTGTTGTTTTTGGAGGATATGATATCTTTCAGAGCTTCAGAAGCTAGGGTGATATCTATCTCAGTGGCATTGTTATTCAGCTTGTACAGCGCTATCAGCTTATTCAGGGAACCTTCCAGCTCCCGGATGTTTGTCTTTATATTAGTAGCGATATATTCGATGACATCCTGAGGTATATTATATTTTTCCAGTTTGTCGAGTTCGATCTTCTTCTGAAGGATTGCCATCCTTGTCTCATAATTCGGAGCCGAGATATCCGCGATAAGCCCCCACTCGAACCGGGTGCGTAGCCGTGCCTCCAATGTCTCGATATCCTTGGGAGGCTTATCACTTGAAATGATAATCTGTTTTCCAGAAGTATGGAGATGGTTGAACGTGTGGAAAAATTCTTCCTGGGTACTTTCTTTTCCTATTATAAATTGTATGTCGTCTATCAGAAGAACATCATTATTTCTATACTTGTCGCGGAACTTTGACATGGCCGACTCATTGCCGGCCGTCTTACCATTCTTCAGTGCGTCAATCAGCTCATTTGTAAACGTTTCGCTCGTTACATACAGGACCTTCTTCTTTGGACTATTTTCCAATATAAAATGTGCGATTGAATGCATGAGATGGGTCTTTCCCAATCCTACGCCTCCGTATAGGAAAAGAGGATTGTATACTTCTCCCGGTGATTCCGCTACCGCCAGGGAAGCCGCATGGGCAAAGTTGTTGTTGCCGCCTACGACAAACGTATCGAAAGTGTACTTTGGATTAAGCCCGGCCTTCTCGGCTGCGGACTTCGACTTTTTCTTCTGGCTCGCTTCAATGGCCATATTCTGAATCTCATCGATTCTTTCATCATCTTCAGATAAGAATATAACCTCATATTCCGTTCCCGTAATCTCTGCAATACAGACTTTAAGAGGGAGCAGATACTTCTTTTCGATATATTCCACACTTGCATTCATATTGACAAGTATGAATACCGTGGTTTCTATAACGTCATAAACCTTTAAAGGCTGGATCCATGTAGAGAAAGATACGTTGGACAACCCATGCTCGATTCTAAGATGCTCTATAATCTCCTGCCATTTTTCCTTCACAATGTTCATTCCGGTAAACTCCTAATCTTTCCATTTAAAAGGGTTTTAAGCATAAACCCGTTCTTTACATTTTACATCAAAATCACTATTTAAGCAACGATTATTCATGTGGATAACTTTATCATAAGCAGAAAATACCACATACACGGTACAAAAAGCGAAAAAAACTTGTATATCCACAGTCTATCCACCTAAAATCCACAGGTTATCCACAAAATGTGGATAATATGGAAAATAATTGGGGACGGGGGAAATTGAAAAAACCTCCGTCCCCAATTAAAAAAAATGACAAAATCTTAGCTTTTGCTTGACGTACAGGCTTTTTTTTAATATAATCTTAACTGATGTCTTTAGAAATATGTGGGAGTATATCCCTTGTAAAATATAAGGAGGTGGATATCAATGAAAATGACATTCCAGCCAAAAAAGAGACAGAGAGCTAAAGTTCATGGTTTCAGATCAAGAATGAGCACAGCAGGTGGAAGAAAAGTGCTTGCAAGCAGAAGAGCAAAAGGAAGAAAGAGATTATCAGCGTAGGCCGCATATATGTGGCCTTTTCTTCTCTAAAAATTGGGAGATCCACTGTATGAAATATTCCGAATCTTTAAAGAAAAATAAGGATTTTCAGACTGTCTATAATAATGGTATTTCTTATGCGAACAAGTATCTTGTAATGTATGTGATGGAAAATCATACGAAGAAGAACAGGTTAGGTATTTCAGTAAGTAAAAAAGTAGGAAATAGTGTAGTGCGACACAGATTGACGAGGTTAATCAGGGAAAGTTATCGACTACAAGAAGATAAGTTCAGATGTGGATTGGATATGATTGTGATAGCAAGAATAGGCGCTAAAGAAAAGAACTACAAAGAAATCGTCAGCGCATTGCTCCATCTAGGACATCTTCATGAAATTATAGATGTGGGAAGCAATTCCCATTAGTGGGGTGACATATTATGAAAAGAATTCTGCTTGGATGTATCAGATTCTATAGGAAATATCTTTCAGGACTCAAGCAATATTCCACATGTATCTATTTTCCTACATGTTCCGAATATGCAGTTGAGGCAATTGAAAAATATGGAGCATGGAAAGGAAGTCGTCTGGCCATCTGGAGAATACTGCGTTGTAATCCATTTGCAAAGGGTGGATATGACCCCGTACCCTGATAATTTATATTAATCGTATTTACAATGGAGGAAGAAAGAATGACAGCAGCTGCTTTATTAACTACTGCAAACTGGCCTATCGTAGGACAGATTGCGTGGTTACTCGGTAAAGTAATGAACTTTATCTACACAGTGTTAGATAACGTATTGCCATCGGATAACGGCCTGGTGGGCTTATCTATTATATTTTACACAATAATCGTATATACAATTATGCTTCCGTTTACTATCAAGCAGCAGAAAACAGCAAAGATGTCTTCTGTCATGAACCCTGAAATCCAGGCAGTTCAGAAGAAGTATAAGAATAAAAAGGATCAGGCTTCTATGATGAAGCAGCAGGAAGAGATTCAGCAGGTATATGACAAGTATGGAACATCCATGACAGGCGGATGCCTTCCCTTATTGATTCAGATGCCACTGCTGTTTGCACTGTATCCGGTTATCTATGATATGAAGAATTACGTTCCAGCCATCAAAAATGCGGCGGTAGATGTGAATAAGTTTATTACGATACCGGATCTTACACTGTCACCTGTCCAGATGATAAAAGAAAGTGGTTCCTTCGGCATAGCTCCTATCATCATAATTATAACTGCCATACTGCTCCCTATTCTGTCAGGCCTTACACAGTTTCTCAGTATCAAGCTTTCACAGTCTATATCAGGCCAGCAGATGGACAAGGATAATCCGATGGCAGGAACGATGAAGACGATGAACATGACGATGCCGATATTCTCAGTATTCATGGTATTTACATTATCTTCAGGTATTGGCGTCTACTGGATTATAAGTGCAGTAGTACGGTGTGTTCAGCAGGTACTTATCAATAAGCACCTGGGCAAAGTGTCGGTTGAAGATATTATTGAGAAAAATAAAGAAAAAGCAGCTGAGAAGCGTCAGAAGAGAGGCGAGAAAGCTGAAAAAATAAATACGATGGCTCAGACAAATACGAGAACTCTTAAAGATTCTGCAAACCGCGGCACTTCAGGTCTGACAGAAAAAGAAAGAGAAGAGAAAGTAGCAAAGGCACGTGATAATGCTGGAAACGCTAAGGAAGGAAGTCTGGCGTCTAAGGCAAACATGGTTAAAAAGTTTAACAAGAATGATTAGGGGGCATGGGTTATGGAATATATTACTGTATCGGCAAAGACGCTGGATGACGCAATTACAGAGGCTTTAATCCAGTTAGGCGTGACAAGTGACCAGTTGGATTATGAAGTAATTGAAAAAGGAAGTGCAGGCTTTCTTGGTATCGGAATGAAACAGGCAGTAATAAAAGCCCGCAAGAAGATAGCAGAGCCTGTAAAAGAAGAACCTGTTGAAGAGACAAAACCGGAAGTGCCAGTTAAAAAAGAAAAGGCAGAAGTAAAAAAAGACTTTAAAAAAGATTATAAAAGAGAGATAAAGAAAGAAAAGGCTCCTGTTAAAATAAAAGAGGAGAAGCCGGCTGCAGAGAAAAAAGAAGCTGATCTTGCTAAGGTTGAACAAGAGACCATCGCAGCGTGTGAGAAATTCATATATGATGTATTGCAGGCCATGGATATGGAAGGTGTAAAAGTGACATCAACGGTTGACAAAGAAGGTGCACTGAGCATAAACATGGATGGTAAAAATATGGGTATACTCATAGGTAAGCGCGGACAGACACTGGACTCTCTTCAATATCTCACAAACAGAGTTGCCAATAAGACACAGGACGGTTATGTAAGAGTAAAGCTTGACACAGAGGACTACAGGCACAGAAGAAAAGAAACTCTGGAAAACCTTGCAAAGAATATAGCAAGTAAAGTAAAAAGGACAAGAAGAACCGTATCTCTTGAGCCGATGAACCCTTATGAAAGAAGAATAATCCACTCAGCTTTACAAGCAGATTCCGCAGTATCCACACATAGCGAAGGTGAAGAGCCTTATAGAAGAGTAGTAGTTACATTAGTACGTAAGTAAATAAAAAGAAAAAATAGGGGTTGAAATTGCCCCTATTTTTTGTATATTTTCATAGGGGTCAGACCCCTAACGCTAAAGGGGTCTGACCCCTATGAAAACGGAGGTAATTGTTGTGAAAACTCAAACTATTGCGGCAATATCTACAGCAATGTCTGATTCTGGTATTGGTATAGTCCGCATGAGCGGTGATGAGGCTTTTATGATTGCGGATAAGATCTATGAGGGAAAGAATGGCAAACAGCTTTCATCCCAGAAGTCGCATACGATACATTATGGCTTTATCAAGGATGACAATGGGCCTGTAGATGAAGTGCTTGTCATGATTATGAGAGGTCCTCACAGTTATACAGGGGAGGATACGGTGGAAGTTAACTGCCATGGCGGGATCTATCTTGTCAAGCGTGTTCTTGAAATTATGATTGAAAATGGGGCGAGGCCCGCGGAGCCAGGTGAATTTACAAAGCGTGCCTTTCTCAATGGCAGGCTTGATTTGTCCCAGGCTGAAGCTGTTGGAGATTTGATTGCCTCTCAAAATGAATATGCGTTGAAAAGTTCAATAGGTCAGTTGAGAGGAAATGTAAAGTCAAAAATAAGTGATATTAGAAATAAAATAATTTACCATACGGCTTTTATTGAGACTGCTTTAGATGACCCAGAACATATCAGCGTCGACGGCTATGGCAAGGAGCTAAAGGGCACTGTTGCTGAACTTCTGTCAGAGATTGAGAAACTGCTTTCTACATGTAATGATGGGAGGATAATTAAGGAAGGCATAAAGACGGTCATCGTCGGTAAGCCGAATGCTGGCAAGTCTTCGCTTCTTAATGCACTGGTAGGTGAAGAGAGGGCTATCGTGACGGAGGTGGCGGGAACGACCCGTGATATATTGGAAGAGCACATTAATCTTCAGGGCATTTCACTTAATATAATAGATACCGCAGGTATCAGGGAGACGGATGATATCGTGGAACGGATTGGGGTAGACAAGGCAAGGCTACATGCTGATGAAGCAGATTTGGTTATCTATGTGATCGATGCCTCGGCTCCGCTTGACGAGAATGACACGCAGATAATAAAAATGATAGCTGGAAAACCTGTTATTATCTTGCTAAATAAGTCAGATTTAGATATGATGATTAATAAGGAAAAAGTAATAGATGCTTATTATGCAATAAATCCTGCAAATAATGAATGTGATGAAAGTAGAGAAATTCAAGTAATAGAAGTATCAGCGAAGAATCTATGTGGCATTAATGATTTTGAAGAAGTAGTAAAAGATATGTTTTTTGAAGGAAATCTTTCATTTAATAATGAAATATATATAACTAATGTGAGACATAAGGCTGCGCTGCAGGATGCCCGTAACTCTTTACTAAGGGTTATAGAGTCGATTGACAGCGGGATGCCCGAAGACTTTTACTCAATTGATCTGCTAGATGCTTATGAGTCTCTTGGCAGCATTACCGGGGATACGATGGGAGAAGATTTGGTAAATGAGATATTCAGCAAATTCTGTATGGGAAAATAGAGATAAATACGATATTGTGGTTATTGGCGCAGGGCATGCAGGATGTGAAGCTGCACTTGCATCTGCCAGGCTTGGATTCCAGACAATTGTTTTTACGGTGAGCGTAGACAGCATAGCATTGATGCCGTGTAATCCTAATATTGGAGGAAGCTCCAAAGGACACCTTGTGAGAGAGATTGATGCACTTGGTGGAGAGATGGGAAAAGTGATTGACCAGACTTTTATTCAGTCTAAGATGCTAAATAAGTCAAAGGGTCCTGCCGTACACTCCCTCCGGGCACAAGCTGACAAACTGCGTTACAGCAATACGATGCGCCAGGTGCTAGAGAGACAGGAAAGGCTGGAAATAAAGCAGGCAGAAGTAGTAAATATATTAACTGAAGGCAATAAGGTGACAGGAGTACAGACTTATTCAGGTGCCATCTACCGGTGCAGAGCTGTTATCCTCTGTACAGGGACGTATCTGAAAGCACGCTGCGTATACGGTGATGTAAGCCAGAATACAGGGCCGAATGGACTTCAGGCGGCAAACTATCTGACGGAATGCCTGAAGGATCTTGGTATTAAGATGTATCGCTTTAAGACAGGAACTCCGGCCAGGATTGACAGAAATACAGTCGACTTCAGCAAGATGGAAGAACAGTTTGGTGATGAAAGAATTGTACCTTTTTCATTTACTACTGCTCCAGAAGATATACAGATTGACCAGGCATCATGCTGGCTGACTTACACAAATGACAAGACGCACGAGATTATCAGGAAGAACCTCGACAGGTCTCCTTTATATTCTGGAATGATAGAGGGAACAGGTCCGAGATATTGTCCATCCATTGAAGATAAAGTTGTTAAGTTTGCAGATAAGGACAGGCACCAGGTATTCATCGAGCCCGAAGGACTAGAGACGAACGAAATGTATATAGGAGGCATGTCAAGCTCCCTTCCGGAAGACGTACAGTATGCCATGTACCGGACTGTGCCCGGGCTTGAGCATGTGAAGATCGTAAGAAATGCTTATGCAATCGAGTATGACTGCATCGACGCAAGGCAGCTGAAACCTTCGTTAGAATTTCGTTCGGTTGAAGGTCTGTTCAGCGGCGGGCAGTTTAACGGCAGTTCGGGCTATGAAGAAGCAGCGGCACAAGGACTTGTGGCAGGTATCAATGCATCTCGGATGCTACAGGGCAAGGAACCGATGATCATAGATCGTTCACAGGCGTATATTGGTGTGCTGATTGACGACCTGGTCACAAAAGAAAGCCATGAGCCGTACAGGATGATGACGTCACGTGCTGAGTACCGGCTGCTGCTCCGGCAGGATAATGCAGACCGGAGGCTTACTAGAATAGGCTACGAGATGGGCCTGATAGAAGAAAAACGTTACAACAGGTTCCTTCTTAAGGAAAGATTGATTGCTGGCGAAATAGATCGGCTGCTTCATACGCACGTGGGTGTAAATGAGAAGGTGCAGGATTTACTTTCCACATATGACAGTACCCCTTTGAATTCAGGCACTACTCTCGCAGAACTTATACGCCGGCCCGAACTTTCGTATGATATACTGGAACCGATTGATAAAGGCCGTCCAATTATGCCAAAAGATTTACAGGATGAAGTTATAGAGCAGGTCAATATATCTATCAAATATGAGGGATATATCAGGCGCCAGGAAAAACAGGTAGAACAGTTCAAGAAGCTGGAGAAGAAAAAGATACCGGAAAATATCGACTATGACGAGGTGAAAAGCCTACGCATCGAGGCGGTCCAGAAATTAAAGGAATACCGTCCTGTATCCATTGGACAGGCTTCCAGGATATCTGGCGTATCACCGGCAGATATATCAGTGCTATTAGTGTATCTTAATGCATAGGAGCTTATAATGAATAATATATTAGAGTCAAAACTGCAAGAACTTAATATTACACTTGATGAAAATCAGTCAGAGCAGTTTCATATTTTCTATAATCTGCTTACAGAGTGGAATAAGGTTATGAATCTGACTGGTATTACAGAATATGAGGAAGTAGTTGAAAAGCATTTTTTAGATAGTCTTGCTATAGTTAAAGCTGTCGATTTACAAAAAGTTCAAAACATCATAGATATCGGTACAGGAGCAGGATTTCCGGGCATACCTTTGAAAATCGCATATCCCCAACTGGATGTGACGTTATTAGACTCCTTGAATAAGAGAGTACGTTTTTTAGATACAGTTATAGAAAATACTGGTCTTAATGGAATCAAAGCCATGCATGGGCGTGCGGAAGATTATGCGAAACAGACAGAATATAGAGAGAACTATGACCTTTGTGTTTCACGGGCTGTCGCAAATCTGGCTACTCTATCAGAGTATTGCATACCTTATATACGGACAGGGGGTATATTTGTTCCGTATAAATCGGAGGATGTAGAAAATGAAGTTGAACATTCTAAAAAAGCCATTTCCTTATTAGGTGGAAATATCAAAGACATAGTAAAATTTCAACTTCCAGGAACAGATATAGGCAGGTCGTTTATAATTATAGAAAAAACTAATATAACTCCTAAGAAATATCCACGTAAAGCAGGTCTGCCAACGAAAGAGCCGTTAACATAATTTATATTGTATTAAAAACAACCTATGAACAAACAGTACATGTTCATAGGTTGTTTTTTGTATATCGCTACTCTTCTATTCTTCCGTTGACAACAGTATATTAATCTGTTCAAGAAATTCGTGTGAATGTTCTAACTGAGGTAGATATTTACTGTCATCCATTTCGATTATCTCAATGGATGGTAGTATATCTTTATACGCATCGGCAAAATCAAAATTATCTGGATTAGATTTTCCTGTTATTATATATATGCTGTTAGATAATGATTCCAGACAATGAGGAATATTTATAGTTGTATAATATCCTGACATACTTGCGAATAGATATTTTGATGACGCATTTCCAGAGTGGGCACTTTCATAATATGTGCTCACTATGTTTTCTTCTATGTTATCAAAATCATAATAATAATCCATTTGGAACAATGCTTGGATATCACTTCGTTTCGTGAGCATGTTATAAACAAAAGTACCTATTACAGGAGTATTTATCAACAAGCTTAGACATTTACTTCTTTTTGTAGGTATTTTGCCAAGAAGTTCTATACTGGCTGGGTTGACTAATACAATCTGATCTACTATTGAATTATCATTTTGACATGCAGCTAAAACAAAAGAACCAGATTCACCCGTTGCTATTACATCCGTCTTATCTCCTATTACATGTTTTATAAAATCAGTAATAAGCTGCACATACATATAATTAGTATAAGTCAGATTTGGTTTATCTGAGCGGCCGCAGCCTAATAAATCTATACTAAAGACAGTATGATTCTTCGATAATTGATCAATCACCTTATTCCATTCAAATGCAGAACTGTAAGTAGTTAAATCATGTATGAGAAGTATAGGTTTGCCTTCTCCTTTTTTTGTATAGTAAATCTTGCCAAATCTCCATTCATAATAAGAACCGGATGGATTTGTCAATAAATCATCCAGTGTGGCAGAAAAGTATATAAACTTATTTATCATATGTAATGTAACAGCAGACACCCCAGCCAACGCAGATACCGCAGCAAATTTCTTTTTCCAGCTCATATAAACCCCACTTTCTTTTAAAACAACGCCCCTTGATTTGCTTTTAAATAGCTTATTAACTCAAAGGATAATTATATTATATAGGACTATTATCCATAAGAGTATTATACTACATTAAAGTTCATATATAAAGCTAAAAAGTAAAAATGTTTCACGTGAAACATCGTATTTAGCAGTACCATTCAAATATAAATACAAAATCTTACGTCCAGTTAAAAACGTTTATTACATAATAATATCTTTTCTAATTAAAAATATATTAATTCATTAAAAAAATAACTACACTTCTATCTACTACATTAGAAAAAAACAAAAATGACTATAATAATTAAAATTAAATGTTTCACGTGAAACATTTAGTAGATATAATGTTGAAAAGGTGGTATACTAAGTCTATGCAAAAAAAACAGAAAGGTGATTAAAATGGGAAGAGTTATAGCCATTGCCAACCAAAAAGGTGGTGTTGGAAAGACTACAACAGCAATTAATCTATCCGCTTGCCTGGCAGAAAAAGGACAAAAAGTTCTTGCGGTAGACATGGACCCTCAGGGTAATATGACAAGTGGTCTCGGTTTAGATAAAGAATCAGTTGACAAAACTATTTATGATTTGATTATCGGAAACGCTGATGTAGATGAGGTTTTACAAGAAGATGCACTTGAAAATCTTGATATATTACCTACCAGTATAGATTTATCTGCTGCTGAAATAGAGCTTATAGGTGTGGAAGAAAAAGAATTTATTGTCAGAGATGCAATTAAGGACATAAGGGATAATTATGATTATATTATAATTGACTGTCCACCATCATTAAGTATGCTTACGATTAATGCAATGACTACAGCAGATACAGTTTTAGTCCCTATTCAATGTGAATATTATGCCCTGGAGGGATTAAGTCAGCTAATACATACTGTTGAACTAGTCAAGGAACGCCTTAATCCGGAACTTGAGATAGAAGGAGTCGTATTTACCATGTACGATGCACGTACCAATCTGTCACTTCAAGTTGTAGAAAATGTAAAGGACAACCTTCAGCAGGCCATATATAAAACAATCATACCACGTAATATACGTCTGGCTGAGGCTCCGAGCTACGGTATGCCTATAAGCCAGTACGATCCGAGGTCTGCGGGTTCTGAAAGTTATATGAAGCTGGCAGATGAAGTTATGAATAAAAAATAATTAATTTGGAGGACGATATGGCAGTAAAGAAGAAAGGCCTTGGGAAAGGGCTTGACAGTTTGATTCCTGATAAGCCTTTAAAGGCAACTATGACCAATGCCGGCAACCCCTCGGAGGATAATAAGTCGGGTTCGGGGGAACGGATGATGAAAATTAATATGGTAGAGCCGAACAGAGAACAGCCGCGTAAAAATTTTGAAGAAGACGCACTGCTCGAACTGGCCGATTCCATAAAACAATTTGGTGTACTACAGCCACTTCTGGTCAGAAAAAGGAAAGATTATTATGAAATAATAGCAGGCGAAAGAAGATGGAGAGCGGCTAAGATGGCCGGCGTAAAAGAAGTACCTGTTATTATAAAAGACTACACAGAGCAGGAAATAGTTGAAATCTCTCTTATTGAAAATATTCAAAGGGAAAACCTGAATCCAATTGAAGAAGCTATGGCATTTAAAAAACTATTGGAAGAGTTTGACTTAAAGCAGGATGAAGTAGCAGAGAGAGTTTCAAAAAGCAGGACGGCTGTAACTAATTCGATGCGTCTCCTTAAGCTGGATGAAAAAGTGCAGCAGATGATTATTGATGATATGATATCTACAGGTCATGCAAGGGCACTCTTGGCAATAGATGATTATGAACAGCAGTATATGCTGGCAAACAAAATATTTGATGAAAAGCTTAGTGTGCGTGAGACAGAAAAGCTAATTAAAGAAATAAAAAATCCGAAAAAGCTGAAGGAAAAGAAAATAATAGAAAACCAGTTCATATATACAGATCTGGCTGATAAACTAAAAGAAGTAATGGGAACCAAAGTAAGTATAGCATCTAAAGGAAAAGGTAAAGGTAAGATTGAGATAGAATATTATTCAGACAGCGAATTAGAACGTGTGTTCGATTTGATGATGAGCGTCAACAAAGGAGAATAGTGATATATGGAAAGTAAGATACTGAATGCGTTGGGAATAGATCCGGCTTTTATCTTCATCTTTATGTTGATATTGTTTATCGTATTGTTTATATTATATGTAAATGTCACTATGAAGTATAACCGGTTAAAAAGCAGTTACGCAACGTTTATGAGAGGAAAAGATGGCAAAACTTTAGAAGAAGGATTTAAGGACAAGTTTGCAGAGATTGACACCATACTTAAGGTTACAAAACAAAACAGACAGGATATAAGAGAAATAAATAAAAAAATGGAAGGTGACTATCAGAAGCTTGGCATTATCAAGTATGACGCATTCAACGAAATGGGTGGAAAGCTCAGTTTTGCACTGGCTATGCTTGACGGCAACAATAATGGATGGGTCATTAACGCGATGCACAGCAGAGAAGGCTGCTACACTTATATCAAAGAAATCGTAAAAGGCGAGAGTTATGTGGAATTAGCTGAAGAAGAAGCTGAAGCACTTGACAGAGCTATATTCAGTGAATCATATGACAAAGAGATCAAAGACATTATCGATAAAGAGTAAATATAACAATAACGAATAATGAGGTGGAAATTATGTTAGATATCAAATTTGTAAGAAATAACCCTGATACAGTAAAAGAAAATATCAAAAAGAAATTTCAGGATGATAAACTTCCTCTCGTAGATGAGGTATTACAATTAGATCAGCAGAATAGAGATATTAAACAGGAAGTTGAGGCGCTGCGTGCGGACAGGAACAAGATATCCAAGCAGATTGGCGCATGCATGGCACAGGGCAAGAAAGAAGAAGCGGAAGAACTTAAGAAAAAGGTACAGGAAAATGCAGACAGAGTAGAGGCTTTGTCCTCAGAAGAAAAGCAGGTAGAGGAAAGAATCAAAAAGATTATGATGACGATTCCTAATATCATCGATCCATCTGTACCTATAGGAAAAGATGACAGTGAAAATGTAGAGATACAAAAATATGGAGAACCTGTAATACCAGAATTTGAAATACCATACCACACGGAGATTATGGAGAATTTTAACGGTATAGATCTCGAGAGTGCAGGAAAAGTTGCAGGAAATGGGTTCTATTATCTTATGGGAGATATTGCCAGGCTGCATTCAGCAGTAATCACATATGCTAGAGATTTTATGATCAACCGTGGCTTTACTTACTGCATCCCTCCATTCATGATTCGCAGCAATGTCGTGACAGGGGTCATGAGTTTTGCAGAGATGGATGCCATGATGTACAAGATTGAAGGTGAGGACCTCTATCTCATCGGAACGAGCGAACACTCAATGATAGGCAAATTCATCGATACGATGCTAAATGAAAACCAGCTACCACAGACATTGACGAGTTATTCACCCTGCTTCCGTAAAGAAAAAGGAGCTCATGGGATCGAAGAACGTGGCGTGTACAGAATCCATCAGTTTGAAAAGCAGGAGATGATCGTTGTTTGTAAGCCGGAAGAGAGCAAGGTATGGTATGATAAACTCTGGCAGAATACAGTAGACTTATTCCGTTCTCTCGATGTGCCTGTACGTACGCTGGAGTGCTGTTCCGGGGACCTGGCTGACCTGAAGGTTAAGTCCTGCGACGTAGAAGCATGGTCACCGAGGCAGAAGAAATACTTTGAAGTAGGAAGCTGTTCCAACCTTGGGGATGCACAGGCAAGAAGGCTTGGCATACGCGTGAAAGGCACAGAAGGAAGCAAATACTTTGCACACACACTTAACAACACAGTAGTAGCGCCACCTAGAATGTTGATTGCATTTTTAGAAAACAACCTTCAGGAAGACGGCTCAGTCCGTATTCCAGAAGTATTGCAGCCATACATGGGTGGTATGACGAAGATTGAAAAGAAATAAAACATTCAAATTGTAAGGAAAAACCCATGCATAAATTTTTACAGGCCATAGGTTATGGCAATATAACTTCAAAAAGACGATTGAATGAATTCCTGAAAGATACAGAGGAGTCATTCACCCATCATGAACTCGTAGAAATCGAAAATGAACTGGATTTCTGCGAGTATCAGCGGGAATGCGGCGCCGGCATAGGCGTATCTATCTGTGGGGATATGGATATAAACGAACATTTTGAACGACAGTATTATTATCCATATTTTATCGGCAGCGGACTGACATCTTATGCTGATGTCGTTGTGGAGAGGAGGATGGGTGAAGAAGCCTACGTAGGTATATGCGAAGATGTAAAAGTAGGTATCAGCCTAATCTTTTATCTGCAGAATGCGGTAGAATTTATCAAAGAGAAGCAGATGTCGGGCAAAAAAGTGAAATACGGTTCTGTAACACTTTCAGGACTATGCAATAAGGGTACGATTCTGCTCCCGGTATTAAAGAATGCCGAATTAGAAAAAAAGAGACAGGAAGAATCCAGAAACAGGATGATGCTATTAAGTGCGGCTAAAAACGGCGATCAGGCCGCGATGGAAAGCCTGACGCTGGACGATATAGACATTTATTCCAAAGTATCAAGACGTCTCATCACAGAAGATGTGTTCAGTATAGTGGATACATGTTTCATGCCGTACGGGATAGAATGTGACTGCTACTCCATATTAGGTGAGATACTGGATATACATACAATAGAAAATGAAGATACAAAGGAACAGCTCTATGTCATGAAACTAGATGTGAATGAGCTGCAGTTCGATATCTGCGTGCCCGTTAAGAAAGTGACAGGAGAGCCTGCCGTAGGACGCCGCTTTAAAGGAGATATCTGGCTGCAAGGAAGAATTAACTTTTAAAGGTAATTGGGGACGGGGTATTTCTAGAAATACCCCGTCCCCAATTAAAAAAAGGGTGTCCCCAATTTCGTTATTGATTTTTTTCTAATAAAATGATAGAATATAAAAGCTGACAACTTAATATGTTTCCGTAGCTCAGCTGGATAGAGCGACCGCCTCCTAAGCGGTTGTTCAATCCTCACTATTTACAATTTCATTTGATATACGCGCCAATAGCTCAGCTGGATAGAGCGTCCCCCTCCTAAGGGGAAGGCCGGGGGTTCGAATCCCTTTTGGCGCGCCAGATAATAACGCCGAAAGCCTTTGTTTTCAAGGGTTTTCGGCTTTTTTATTGAGCAGTAAAAGAAAAAATAATCAAGCTTCGCTTGGAGAGGTTTTTCTCTTTTATTGCTGCAAGGGAATCATGGTTCGGGTGTTTCGTATCGCTTATATTATACAGTAAATTCAGTGGTTTTGTACAGTAGCTAAATATTTAGGTGATTAACGGCGTTAAATACGGTTGGTGTCGGATGACCTTTAATTGCCCGAATTGTTCTTCTCGTACATGGCGATAGCAAACTCAAGCATCTGTTTTCCGGCTGAATCAGAAGCCACTTCCTCAAGCTTTTTTGCAAAATCTTCATCTGCCAGAGAGATTGTCGCTTTGGATTCAGAATCCGATTTGCCGGAGCGACTAAGAAACTTTCCAATCGCTTTCGCTGTATCAATTCTTACGCTGTCCTCCGGCGTTTCGTAATAGTCCTGTATCGTGCTCAACTGACGATGGGCGGTATCCTTAGCCAAGCTCACATAGTCATGCTTGTTATAATCAAGTTTTTTTGTGATTGAGAAATGCCTTAGGCTATACAGGTCTACTTTTGGAAGTCCTAAAGGCTCATAGAGTGAACGGAACATATCATCGGCGTATTGTGAACTGATATGCGTACCATCCTCGTGAGCAAATATCAAATCATCATCAATGTAGCTGTCTCCTGCAAGCTGCTTATGCTGATTCTGAACAAGCCTGTAATCACGGAGCATGAAAATGACTTCCGGCGCTATATAGATTCTGTCCGTCTTTGCTTCGATTTCCTTTTCCGTCTTGGTAACATGAAAGACCGCACGTCTTTTTGCATCCGGTCGAGTGCTACGAACTTGGTCGAATACTTTGAGAATCCCCCGACCATTTGTTTCTTTAATAAATTTCTCAGTGCGGTAAGTCAACTCCTTGTAGTTACGAATATAGGACGGTTCATGCTTGTCCTCGTTATCGTATACATCAGACCATGTTAAGGCAAGACATTCTCCAATACGGCTGCTCAATGCCACCATAAGGCTGATTAGAAGCTTGAGCTGTGGATCGGAACAGTTATCATACGCAAAATTAAACTGTTCTTCTGTCCACACCTCACGCCTGCTTGACTTCGGCTGCTTTACAGTCACACCCAACATGGGGTTTTCTGTGATAAGCTCCAAATCATCCGTAGCGTACTTAAATGCTCGGCTGATGATTTTCTTGCAATCATAAACAGTACGCTGTGATACCCTTGCCCCATTTGCCTTATGATTCCCGTTGGCTTGCGGTAATTGAAGCATATCCTTGAAGCCCTGTCTCATATCGACACGGGTTATTTTCCATATAGGGAATGAACCAAACACGGGAACAATGTAATTACGAATCTTACCGATATTCGCTCTGTAAGTGCCCTCGTCCCATCCATATCTGTCTCCGATGGTATGTAAATACTTAGTATGTTCGGCATAGGCGTACAAGAGTTGTTCAACGGTTTCTATCTCCGTTTTATCAACTTTTGAAGCTACTGTTGTGCCCTTGGCAGCCTTATGCTCCTTTTCTCGGAGCAGAAGATAGGATAAGAACTGATTCTTCGCACGTTCGTTGTTCACAGTCTCGGTGGTCTGGTGTTCCTTGCCTTCGGAATCAAGATACCCATAGCGGATGCGCCAGTTGTCATTGGTAGCGTTAATCTTGGTGGGTTCGCTATGCCACAAATACTCAGCTATGTCTTTCTTCTTAGGTTTTCTGCCCATAACATCCGTTAGAACTCGTTCGGATGATTGTTATACCAATCTTCAAAACTGTTCTTGTCGATACGAAGATATTTCCCCACCATGAATACACGAAAATCATTGTTTTTCTGATGCTTTTTGATAAAGTTGCGGACACTTTCCTCTCCGACACCATAGATGTTCATAATGTCCTGCACAGAGTAGTTGCGACACTCCATGATAGACTGGGTTACTCCTGCCATAGTATTCATCTCCTTTGTTATTACTGGTTAATGCGGCTTTGCAACACAGTATAACGTTAATGTTATATTGTGTTATATTCTTATATTACTCCTGAGTAGTGCCGTTGTCAATACGGTTGAAGCAAAATAGTTACGTTAATAGCGTTTTTCATTCGAATGCGAATGGTTAATCTTGATTTCCGGCTCAAACGATGGTATTATCTGAAGTGTATTGTTGGGGCAACACAGTTGGGAGGAAAACAAATGGGTTTGTGGGATAAATTTCGAAGCGATAAAAAGTCTGGAAGGTATCTGGGAACAGGAACAAAAATTCGAAGAATCCGTTCGCAGAAAGATACAACTGTTGTTGAATTGGCAAACGCTTTAGGGGTAAATGAAGCCGCTATAAGGAATTATGAAATTGGATATAGACAAGCGTCCCGAGATAAATTAGAACTGATTGCCCAAAGGCTCGGTGTGCCAGTAGAAACACTCATTGACCGCCAGATCGACAGCTATAACGATGCCATACACATTTTGTTTGAACTGTCCGAGAAATATGACCTTGTGCCAATCGAACTTCCGCAAGAGCCTAAATACGCTATCCAGACAAAGGATGAGACAATTCTTCAAGCGTTACAAGCATGGTACAACGAAAGGCGCAAATGGGAGAACGGGGATATCACACAAGCCGAACTGCAAGAATGGACGGACACATTCCCTTTACAGTGCGAAGAAAACGAACCTCCGGCAGAAAAAGTGGAATCCCGTTATACAGACTTTGAACGCATTCTGGGGTTGAAATCCTCGTTAGAGCAGTTTGATATGATTGTGAATGACAATGTAGAACTGATTGAGGATTGCATTGCTCATAAGGACTATAAAACAGCTCGGGAGCATTTGAGAACGCTTAAAGCCACCGTCCACACGCTGTCACAGGTGGATATCAAACGATACGGAAAATAAGAAAATCACAGGCGATTCCTATTGCACTACGCAAAGGAGCTGCCTGTGATTTTTTGTTATTTGGGTTCGATGGAGCAGCGGTCTAACGAAAACTCCAACAGTATACCAATCAGTTCATTTCGGCTGCGCCCTGTCTGAGCCGATATTTCATCAATGCGCTGCACAACGTCCTCTCTGATACGAACAGAAAAGGTCTTATAACCGTCATCCCCCTTGGGACGTTTCGGATGAATTATCAATTTTTCCTCTTTCATGCTAAATCACCTCTATGTTAGATTTTATGTTTCCATAGATGTGATTTATATGTTATAATTTATGTTATAAATTATATTGGAGGGATTGAAATGAACTCGGACGAATTATATACGCTGAAAAGTATGGTGCTTGATAACTATGAGCAGTACCATGACGGCCTTAGAATACTCTTAGAAAGCGATAAGGGGCTTTTCAAGGCGTTTGGACAGTCTCCCCGTACAAAGTACCTAAAGACGGAGAACTTCTACCTAACGTCAAAAGAACGTCTTACATACATGATGGGATTTATTGATGCCTTAGCTTGGCTGACAAGACAGGGAAAGTTGGTGCCGGATACATTCCCTACAGATATCACAGGATTCACAGACCCGGAGGAAACCCCGGAAGAACGTGCAGAATATTTTGAGCAACGATACAAGGGCTTATCGCCGGAACAGCGTGCCGAACTGGAAGCGTTTGATAAAGAAAACGAAGAACTGTGGCTTGAACAAGTCGAAGAAAGCATTAAAGAGAATAAAGTAATCAATAATCTGATTCTGCGTTTTATTACAGGGGAAGATTTTTGATTTAAGATTACACCGCCAGAAACAGAAAATTGAATTTGCGGAGGTATATATGAGCAGAATTACAACAAAAATCTTAAAAATGATAATTTTTTTAGGAATCTTTGCTTGGTACGTATATAGCCAGTTCCAAAAAGGAGGGGCGATTTTTTCATTAGAAATAATAGGTGCCGGTCTTGGACTTGCCTCTTTAGCCTATATAAGCTTATCGCTTTATGGATTTATATTAGATGTATCAAAGAGGTATCTCCTTGCATTTATAATAACGGTAGCGATAGCGTTGTTTGTAAGTTTTAAAATAGATGGAATTATTGCTTCTATTCCTTGGCTGAGCGAAGATGGATTTGTATTTATCATAATTGTTCTGACAGTTCTCTGTGTGGTTCGGGATGTTAAGACAATACGAACAATATCACAAATTCAAAAAAGCAGTGTAACACAAACAAATTCTACGGACGAGCGTAATACATAAAAAATTCTACAGCCATGAGCAAAACTCCGATTTACTCATAACGACATACAACATATAGCACTATCAAGCTCGATACAGCGGCATATGGTGGTATCAATGTTGCAAAACCTGCGTTTTGCTCATGGCTGAAAATTCTATTCTTGCGAGGTGATTCATTATGAAAGATTACAACTATAATGAAAATAGAGAAGAACAGAGTGCAAGGGAGATTGGCAAGAAATTTGCAGAGTTGGGTTTTGGCACTGTTATGACAGATGAAGAATACGCAAGGTCAGAAAAACGAATTGAAAAGTCAGAAAAAAGATATAAGTTTTTCGGTTCTGTTTTCAGTGAATTGAGGACGATTATTTACACGCCACTTTCCATTGCGTTTCATGCGGTTTCCTATGTCGCAAAAGGAATTGGTTACATTTCTTCTTTCGGACTGATTGCAGGAGTTTACTATCTGTATCAGTCTTTTTGTGCTTTCAAAAGCGGCGTCCCATTTGGAGAAATTGGAGAATTTACAAAGGCAGTAGGCTTCATTGTTTTTCCTTTTATCGCTTATCTGGTAAGCTATGTTTCGGAAAAAATCTACACCTACTTTGAAGAAAATGCGTACTAATACCAAGGTATGCCCGACAAAAGCTCTGCATTAGCTTTTCGAATATGATAAATAACAAGAGCACCTCTGCACTCAATTGAGTATAGAGGTGCTCTTTGCGTTTGCGTCAGCAGTTAAAGTGAAATCAATACGTTGACAGTTTATCGCTGGTAAACCACAAACGCAACCATCATCCCCAAAAGCTGTTGTGTGCTAATCGGCAGCTTTAAACGACTTTATTTTGATACAATTAGTTCGTAAAACTGGAAGTTAGATGACAAAGCTATTTGATAAGCCACCGTTCCCCGTTTGGCATAATACGAATATCACCCGGAAGTCTCTCCAAAATCGCTCCGTCTCGCAGAGAACGCACCAGCGTCTCCTCCCGATAGTCCGGGTCTTCGTACCAAATATTGAAATAAAGGTCATCCCCCTCCCGAAAGTTAAAAGATTCCCTATCATTTATCGCAAAGCTTATTTTCTCAGGCCAAATCATCTCAAATGTCCCGTCATTTGGCTGCCGTGTCAGCGATAATGGAGAGGTATGAAGGATGAGATTATAGCAGTCTTTCACTGTGGACAGAGGCAACCTTGCCACTTCCTGCGTTTTCTCTTGTTGATGTATGAACCGAAGAATATATATCATACTTTCTGCGAAATTCACTACCAGCAGCACAATAGCGCCTTCATCATACACGGGATAGCCAAGATATTGACCGTCCACAGGCGGCACAGGCTCATACACTGTACCGTCCGGATAGTGGATAAGATACAAGCGGTTACTCCGCACATGGTGTCTCTGCCGGAATAGTTCTTCCGCTTCATAGAGATCGCCGTGAATATAGTCCGTTGCCCAGTACCATTCGTCGGTTCCTCCCTGAACAAGCTCCATATTGGTCATGCCATGTATGTCAACGGTCTTCATTAACGCACCTCCCGCTTCACAAATATATACTGCTCAAATACGTCTCGTTCATAGTGCAAGTTAAGCCTGCTCACTCATCAAGGACACATTTCCCCTTTGTACCATCAGCATTCATATAGTATCCATCTATAATGGTGCGATAGCCACCGCCAAAACTCCACTCATTTTTCTCAATGAATGCAATAAATTTATCAATAACTTCATCCATCGAGACGTCTTTTGGAATGGTAATGCAGCCTTGAATTTCAATTTCTTTTGTCATCGGAAGTCCCTCCCGGAATCAGCATCGTCTTATTTCCAAACAATAGAATGATGGCCTGTTAGGATACATTTTATCGGGCGTATTCCAAACATCGGCGTGGTCAATTTCTTTGATATGCTATGTTGAGTATATAAACCCACACCCCTCTGGCTTCGCCTTGACCGCTAATCTTATCAATAGAGTTTTTCCACCTTTGGTAAAGTATAGCACATTATACTTTACTCCGTAAAGTCATGTGCAGGGGATACTCCCCTTGCCCCCTCTTGGGGCTTTGCCCCAAACCCCACACTCGCCGTGTGGCAGGGGAATAAGCCATTGCTTTTTCCCCTTTGGGAAGTGTTACACTCCACTCCGTCAAGGTCGGGTAGTATAAACTAAATGTTTAAATATATGCGCAAAAGCCCTAAGATTAGAATATGTACTGGATAAAAGAAATAGTTGAACCATTTATATTGTTTGCCTCTTTCACCATTATAGGTTAGAGTCATGCCAAAACCTATAAATGAGTAAAGTTCTTTTATAATTGATATATATCCCAGGCCAGCACCAAGGAGAGGTTTATCATAGAATATATAAAAGAGATAGGCAACGACTATTGCGTGATAATCATAATCAAGATTTAGCTCCATAGATAGAAACCCAAAAAATGCTACAATCAGGATTGATAAAGCATACCAAGGATATTTATTGCTGATTTTATCTTTAAGAATGTCAATAATCCAAATTGTAATAAGGCATAGCGCTAAGGTAAACATTATATTGTTCCAATATGGAGAGAAACAAGTTTTTGATGTAAACAAATCAAAAGGCACTTCTGATATTACACCAAAAATTAAAAGCATAATCAGATATTTCATTCTGTTGCCAGTTTTGAAGAATCCCTCTACAAGAAAAAAAACAAACAGCGGGAATGCAATTCTGCCCAAAATAGAAAATAGATTGGACAAATGTAATAGAAAACCTTGTCCATTTAAATAAGGTGTTATTAAAGCGTTATTAACATGATCTATTAGCATAGATGCAAATGCCAAATACTTCAGTTGTGCTCCATTGAAGATCTGGAGCTTCTTTAATTTTGTCTGGTTGAACCTTGTATCCATAATATCCCCCTCTAATAATTAAATGTTACTTTATCCTCTGTGCAAATCGTCACTGTCGCAAGTAGCCAAAAACTCATATATGCGTATCTCTTTTTCAATCTTACCCTGTTACATCAGCTTCTTATAGCTCTCTGCCATTACCGAAAAACCATTCATCTTTCACCCTCCTGTGTCGCTTATTGTCGAACTTCATGCTCGTTTGCCCTCTGACCTGTGCGTTCTTGACCTTTAACACTTTCCATAAAAGGACAAAGGAGGGATATCTCAAATATCGATTTGTTGGTTTCATTTTATCATATAGCATCATCATCTTACAAGCGTATTTTCTACCATGGTTAGAAAACAGAGATTATTATACACTTGAGGAATCGTCCTTTGGCATCAGTTCCAGAATCTTTTTATACCAGAGTTTTTCCTCTCCGTTCTCTCGCAACGCAAACTGACAAAACAGTGTCATTAACTCAAAATATTTTGTTTGGAGTTCTCCCCAATCCTTATTAGAAGAAAATCGAACAGCATTTGTGTTATAAGCAATTTGATTGACATTGTTTCCAATGCGGTTCACTTCGTAAATCAACTGCTTTGCCTGGTCTCTATCCATGTGCCACTGCTTACCCGTCAACGATTCTGCAAGAATCAGTTTTCTTAAATATTCCGATTTCGATAAGCCGTACTCAAAAGCATTTTTTGTGAGCATAGCATTTTCCTCTGGAAGCAAAGTAAAACGGAATTGCTCTGTGCGAACTCTATCTTTTTCAGCCATTTATTACTTCTCCTTTCAAAACTTCCTCACCGTGAGGAAATTACAAAATTGTTCGTCAGTGGTTTTAGTTTTGTTGTGCCGTCTGTGGGACAGTCATTTTGCCGTTTTGCAAAATGGTACAGGTGGGGGTATTAGGGGGCGTTGCCCCAGTGCAACGGCTAACAAGTGGGAAAATGACACGAGTGGGTACATTTCCCCTATGCTTGCTAATAATGTGTTGCTATGGATTTTCGGGGTCGAGAATTGTATCAAGCTGCGATTTCCACGCCATAATATTTTCGATTTCTTTTTCAAAAACATAGGATTCTTTTTGACGTTTTCGCTCCAAAAATTTGCCCCAATAATAATCAATTTCTTTCTGCAACTCATTGATATACTCTTGCAGTTCGTCCCGTTCCTCAGCGGAGTATTCTTCGGCATCGGCTGTCATTTCCGCCATTTCTTTTTTATTGCTTTCAAGTTCATCCATCAAATCAATATAATCGTCCAAATCCCCCCACAGCAGCAAAAATTTCAGAAATGTATCATCCGAAAACATGGCAAACCAACAACGCTGATACCACTGTTCCGCATACATCCGTTCATCACTTCCGTTGGAATATGTTCCGTCTACCAAATCCCCGATGAAGTTCTCCAACAGCTCTGAAATTGTCAACCCACCCTCGCCGGATTTTTCGGCAAGGCGTTTCACATCTGCATTGGAAAGATTCACTGTTATGGTTCTTGGTTTTATGGTTTCAATCTCAATTTTTTGTGAACTGTAATCTCTCATTTCGTCTCCTTTGCTTATAAAATAGATTGATTTAAGCTGAGGACAACGGCAACTACGGGTGCGCCGTTGTTTCCGTTAGGATAAGCGGTAGAATTTTGCCGTTGTCCTCAGAAATCCGACTACGGGTAATTTTTCTTCATCGTCCTATGAAAAACAACGGTGCTGGCGTAGTACCCGTAGTTACTTGACTTCGATATAGTCAAGGGTTATCCATTTTTTCTTGTTATGGAATGCGCTCACATAAGAAACCCCATAGATCTCTCTCAGCGAATCTTGCGCTGCTTTCAAGCTCTTTGAGAACACAGCAGCACTGTAACTAACAAGAATCGGCTCTCGTGCCTGTAAGTTTGTCAGCAGCTCTGTTGCCGTCCCCTCCCAATGGTGTGCTTCCTCTGCTTTGACGAAATTAACGATAGCGTGTAAGAACCGCTCCTTTTCATTGACAACAGATTCGTCACGGGTGAGCTTGTTCCAACGGCAGGATTCTTTGTCAAATTCAAGGGCAAATTCAAAGGCTTCGGTATCACGGTTGGAAATGGTGAGATTGGCTCTGGTGTCGGTGCGCTTGCTCTTTGTCAGCACCCAGTTCCCGTCTGTTCCTCCTGCCATGCCCTCGCTGCCGGAAATCTTGCTGATATTATCATCGTGCTTGCCTTTGTTGGTGTGCGTGAGCGCAAGGATGGTAAGGTCAAACTCCATGCTTATCTGGCGCAGGATGTTGGTAAACTCCACGTCCCCGGCATAGATGTTTTTTACAAACTCATTCCCTCTGATATGTTGGAGCGTGTCAATGACCACCAGTTTGATATTGGGATGCTGCGTTAAGTAATCACGGATATCTTCCTCAACGCCGGAAGTGATGCTGTTTGCCTTTAAAACGAAATGGATGTTCTCCATACCCTCATAGGCTTCAAGCATCTCAAAACGGCTCTGTAAGCGTGTTACGGTATCTTCCAGACCGAGATACAAGACCTCGGACTGTATGGCTTGATAGCCCCAGATTTGCCCTCCACTGGCAACAGCGTAGGATATCTGCTCGGCAAGCCACGATTTACCCACTTTAGCACCTCCGGCGAGGATAAAGAAACCGTGCGGTAAAATGGTACTGATGGTGTAATGAAGCGGCGGCAAGTCCATTTCCATCAAGTCTTTTCCATTGATGGATTCAAAGCGGCTCTCCTTTATTTTTTCTTTTATCGCTTCTTCGGTTCTCATATTTGTAGTCGATTCATTCATTGCGAATACTCCTTTGCGTACTATTGTATTTTGAGATTCGCCATGCTATAATGTGGTATATTGTATTTCATAGCATGGTCTGAGCTTCTGTGTATTTGCCTATACAGAAGCTTTTTTCATGTAAAAAGAAAACCACAACTTCGATAAACGAAATTGTGGTTTAGTGAGTGATATTTTGTAGAGACATCAAGCTATTTGTACAGTTGCGTTTTTAAGTATAAGCCGTGATAACCAGTTTTAATCGGCTTGATGTCTCTATAATCGTCACGGAGAAAATACAGAAACCGGGCACTAACGTCACGAATCCGTTACAAAACGGATAACCCGGAAGCCTCGATTTGCCTCCTAAGCGAAGGGTCGGACGTTCAAATCGTCTCAGGGACGCTAGAAGTGCTGGAAATTCAATGTTTCCGGCACTTTTTCTTTTGTCCAAAGCTGAAAATCCCAACCCTTATCTTTTGCATATTGCTTTGCATATTTGCTAAGAGGTGGGCGAACCACTAAAATCGGGAATCGAACTCTTGCTAATAGGCTGCTAATAAAATTTATTTGCTAATATTGGGCTAATAAGGATAAATCCTAAAACTACTTTGTATTTGAGGCAGCTTGTGCAATTAAATTACTCAGCATCGAGGTCAATTCCGGAGAATTTTGCAACACCTCAACAATATTGTTAAGTTCCGGTGCTGGCTTTTCGTATTCAGACGGTTTGACATCACGAAGGTCACAATAAAAAGCTTTTTCAAATTTCTGGGCGTTAATTTTGCGATCCTCATCCAGAATATGTGCATATACGTCTGTAATCATATCAATCTGTGCGTGTCCGGTATCTCCCTGAGTGGCTTTTAAATCCCCTTTATTCAATTTCAGCTTATATGTGGTGCTTGAATGGCGTAACGAATGAAATACCACATTTGGAAGATTGAGCTTTTCCTTTAAATGGAGGAACTCCTTTTCAATCACACGATTTTCACAAGGCCTGCCATTCGGAAGCGAGATCACCAAATTGTAATTGTAGTATTCATTACCAAAAAAGGATTTCATCTCATCCTGCTGTTCTTTCCATTTTCTTATAATGTATGCAACGGTTTTAGGCAGCCAGACCTTTCTGATACTTGAATCGGTTTTGGGCTTTTTCAGAACAAGATTGGTGCTGGTGCCATTCATCATCGAAGGGAATACTTCTATAATATCCTTCTCATCCAAAAACTGGCGGGCATCTTTCGATACTCTGGAAAGTTCCTGTTCAATCATAACATAGGCATTATCTTCCGCAATATCCGCATCAGATATATGAACCTTTGTCCACTGAAGGCCAAGAATTTCTCCTAATCTCATTGAACACGCAAAGGCCAGATTCATAGCAATATACAACTTTGGCTCTTTGCAATTATCGAGAGCTGTGCGAATCATTTCAGCATTCCACATATCACGTTTCTGATAGGTCTGCCTTGGCCGATTTGCAAGTGGAAATGGATTCCTTGTAATAAGCTCCCATTTAACTGCCTGCTCGAAGGCACATCTCAATAATTTGTGTATGCTGTTAATGACTCCAGTCGTAACATATTCGCTTCTGGGCTTACGGTTATTCTTCACAATGGATTTTGTCTTTTTTAATGTCTGATAATACTCATCCACAACCTTTGGTGTAATTTGTTGGATAGGCAAATTACCAATGATTGGATTGATATAATTTGCTATCAAAGAACAATTCGATTCGTAGGTGGATAAGGCCCAGTGTGTTGTTCCGTATATTTTAATAAAGTCATAGAGAAAATCACTTACAACCGTGTCTTTTGGTGGAATGAACGTTCCATGAATCTGATCTGATTCCACTTCGATTTTTCTTTTGTTAGCTTCAGCATAGGTATTATATGTTTCCCACTTTTGCCGCTTAACTCCTTTTTCATCGTCATAATAGTAAACGACAGAATATTTTTTCTTACGTTTAATAATTGTAGCCATACGGTTTCTCCTTTTATTCAGGTGGGTTATTCAACCAGTCCTCAAAGGATTTCTTGTTAATCCGTATAATCCTGCCAATTCTCTTGCAGACAAAGCAGTTCTGTTCGCAGAGCTTATAGGCAGATTTATTGCTTATTCCTAAAATGGAAGCAATCTCCTGTACGGAATATGTGCTAGATCCTCTGGAAGAATCAACCGATATTTGTTGTTTTGGATCTGCTGTCATATAGCCTCCTTTCATCAGACAGCATAAAAAACCGTATAACGCAGAATCCTTATGACATTATTATACGTTTCTTATGCCTCTATGTAAAATAATATTTTATGGATTATGCTGCCGACAGTTCAGTTCCTATGCTCGTCCTGACCACGTATCAGGTACTGCTATGCAGATATTAAGCTGCAGGTATGCCAAAGTGAGACTATCTGCAGCGCCTCTATGACCACTGAGGCAGCTATGAAGTTTTCAAAGTACAAAAGCAAGTCCCGTTTTTTGTACCTGCTTATATAGAATAGAAAATGGAATAAGAAAAAGTCTGGAAAAAAATAAAAAAGACACTTTTCAGCGCCTTTAGAAAAAATCAGATTCAAAACTATTTACGATTTTGGGATAATCGTTTTAAAATAGGGATGATGGATATTATATCTTCCTCGTCAAGCTCTTGCAGCAAATCCGATGCTGTATAATACAGAGGAATATTGTGCAGGTCTTGATTGAAGAATTCTGCAGGGGTAATTTCAAAATAATGACAGATTTCAAGAAACAAATAGTGTAAAAGTATTTAATTAAAAGCTAAGTTCGGATATCCTATGGATACATAAAGGAAGTGGAAATGGTATGCGTATTATCGGAACACAGGAAGAAATCAACTGGGCGATGGAAGCACTGGCAAATGGATGTGACCACTGCCCTTATCAAAATGCGTGTGAGGAAAATGCCCGAATGGATACTGCAAAGAATGAAAAAGTACATGGCCGGTGCAAAGATTTTCTGGCAGAATATATACAGGTTGAAGTAAGTAAATAAACAATATATAGTATTTGTTTCGTTGACACAAACCATATCTTGTGATAATATACGCATATAGTAATGTTTATGCGTGCCCTGCTGGGGGAAGTTTTGGGATAAAACGAATCCCGGAACCAGAAAGATGGCGTAAGATACCGCCATCCAAGCATAAGTTGTTTAGGATTGTAAGAAATCAGTGTCATATTATGCCTGTTGGCAAGTATGGCGCTTTTTTTGTTTGTTGGGCTGTCAGCCATAGAGAATGGATAGAAAGAAAACTCTTTCCATTCTCTTTTTTTATTGTCAGAAGCAGCGACTGCTGTTGATGAATAAATCATATTAAAGAAAGGTGGAACAAGACATGAATGAAGCAAGAGTGTTTGCAGACGAGTATCAGGCTCGGTTTGCAGAAGAAGGACAGTTGATGAGGTTTTTACGAGAGCGGACAGAAAATGCTACATGGCTCCGAAAACCCGCCAAGGATTTAAGGCTTTTTCCTCTGGACAGCGAAAAGGTGCAAAAAGAGATTCACAATACCGGTGAGGAGATCTTAGAGGACACGAAAGAGCATACTCAGCTTGTGCTACGCATGAAGGATTAGTTTTATCCGGTCCGGAGCTGTGCCATCCAGACGATTTTAAAACGGGCCGGAATCAGCGGCTCTGGCCTTAACCGGCTGGACACAAGGAATTACGCAAAGGTCATCAATCTCTGCCTTCAGACAGCAAAGGGTGAGGTGCTGGTGAGGATAGCTGACGGAAAAGTATCGGCGGCTCACGGCGGCGACCATTGTGATTACAAAATCTTGGAGACGGAGGATGTGTTCCGGGAGACCATTGCTTATTTAAAGCATAATTTCCCCGGATACTGCTATATACCGGAAACGGGTTCCTTCGACCACAGTATTGTGACCGCTATGTGGGAGCTTACCGGGCACCCGGAGCTTTTAAAGACCTATCAGGAGGTCTTGGATGAACACGGTATTACGCAGAAAATCCATGCGCCGGCGCTTCGTTTGGTAACTTCAGATGTAGCTGCCAAAAGCGTTACCCTCTATCCCATGCTTTTATGCGACAGCAATAACCAAACCTTGAATTTGGGACATCCTATCCGTCTGGAGCACAGCGGCAATGCGGACATTACCCAGTTTCGCAAAAAGCTGTCATTTTTGTACAGCCGGTATCAGGATGCCATTGCAGATATGGCAAAGCTGGTGGAGATCCCCATTCAGTATCCGGTGAACTGCCTGACTGGTATTTTAAAACAAATGCCAATCGGAAAGAAACTGGGCAGTAAGGTGGTGGAATTATATGTCTGCACACACGGAGAGGGGCCTACAACAGCACACGAGCTTTATTATGCCCTGAGCGAAGCCTCTTTTATTGCGGCTTGCGAGGGATTATCCAGCAGCCGGATTTTAAAGATTGAGGAGGAAATCACAAAAGCACTGCAGTATGACTGGTCAGAATATGACCTCTACGGAACAGTCTCATGGTAAGAAAGGGGAAAAGCTATGGCATCGTTAAACTTAAATTATCAGCCGCAGGTATTCGTAGATACCGCACAAATGACAAGGGAGGTATGGCTGCAAAACAGAAGGCATGGAATCGGAGGCAGCGATGCGTCCATCATAATGGGCGTATCCCCATTTGCCACACGCAGGGATCTCTATTATGACAAGCTGGGCATCAAGCCGGTGGAAGGGGAATCGGAGGAGGAAAATTGGATTGCAAAGGAAGTCGGGAACCGGCTGGAAGAACTAGTAGCAATCATTTTCTCAAAAAAAACCGGTCTGGAGGTATATCCTGATAAACACATGTACCGGCATCCACTGTTCCCTTTTATGCTGGCGGACATGGATTTTATCATCCATTTTCCAGATGGAAAAAAAGGGATTTTAGAGTGCAAGACCTGCAATTATAACAGCCAGTGGAAATGGAAGGACAATCAGGTGCCCATCAATTATGAGTGGCAATGCCGGCATTACATGGCGGTGATGAATCTGGATGTGGTTTATATTGCTTGCTTATACGGCAATAACGAATCGGAATTTGTTATCCGTAAGATTGAACGTGATTTGGATCTGGAGGAAAAACTGATTATGGCAGAACAGGATTTCTGGAATCATAACGTGCAGGCCGGTGTGGAGCCTCCTTATGTGGAGGAGCCGGATATGGTGCTGCAAAGCCTCAAGAAATTCATGGAAAAACCAAACCAGTCCCTGCAGCCCCTTCAGATTACAGAGAATGTACAGGATAAGTTGGAAACCTATCTCTCTCTTTCCGAGGAGAAAAGCAAACTGGAAGCCAGAAAGCGGGAAATTGAGAAAGCACAGAAAACCATCAGTATTCCTTTTGTTGAACAGCTCGGAAAGAACTGTGCGGCTTTTTACAGTGATGGCAATAGCAAGTATCACATCACCTACCAGCCAACCGTCAGAAAAATGGTTAAAAAGGAAGATATTGAGAAACTGGAAAATCTATACCCGGATGCCTACGAGGATGTTGTATCGGAAAGCATCAGCAGGACATTCCGAATCAAAAAGGAGGCAGCTTAATGAAGAAAAAAGCATATATCTGTTCTCCGCTGTCTGCTCCGACAAAGCAGGAAATGATAGAGAATATGCTTATGGCAAGGCAGTATATGCAAAAAATCAGGGAGAAATTCGGGTATCGCACCTATGCCCCTCACGCATATCTGCCGGAGCTGCTGGATGACCATTTGCCGGAGGAGAGAGCGGTTGCTCTTTCTTTTGGGCTTGAAGTCCTTCGGCTCTGTGATGCTCTTATCATTTGCGGGAAGCGGATATCCAGCGGTATGAACGAGGAGTTATACCAAGTGCTGCTGTTAAAGATGGAAGTATATTGGTATGACGAGGAAGATACTGGAAAACTGATACGAATCAGGGACAGGAGGCAGGTACATGAGATGCCGGTTCAACGATAGAATCTATGAAAACAGTGAAAACGGATATTGTATCGCTATATTTTGGACGGCAGATCCTTCAATTCCCCTTGAAGCACGTAAAAAGGATGCATCCACAGGTTCTTGTTTCATAGCCTGTGGATACCACATCCCGTTAAGTGAAAATGCAGATGTGGAATTAGAAGGGAGCTGGGTGACTCATCCACAATACGGATTGCAGTACAAGGTGGAATCCAGCATGGAAATCGTAAGGAAAACGAAGGAAGGCATTATCGGCTATCTGTCTTCCGGAACCATCAAAGGAGTCGGAAGAAAACTGGCCGAGGCAATCTATGCCCGGTTTGGAATGGAATCTTTGGAGGTCATAGAAAAGGCACCAGAGCGGTTGTTATCTATACGGGGAATCAGCGAACGGAAACTGGAGGAAATCAAGGAGGCCTTCCAAAAAAACCAAGCCTTCCGTGAACTGATGACATATCTTGCCCCCTTTGATATCACACCCAGTCAGGTACAGAAAATCCTTCTGGAGTTCGGCCCCCAATCTATGCAAATTGCCACCACACGCCCTTATCAGCTATGCACAATAAAAGGGTTCGGCTTTTTGACTGTGGATGAAATCGCACGTAAGTGTTGTGCGGCATTAAATGATCCTATGCGGATTTCCTGCTGTATCGCCTACGTGCTTACACAGGCGTCCAAAAACGGGCATCTGTATCTTACGCAGGAAACGCTGGTGGAACAGGTGATGGAGACACTGAACCATAACCTGAAAAATCCGGTGGTGTCACATCGGGATATACAGAATGTATTGTATCGTCTGTCTTTGCAGAATAGTATCGTCGTTGAAAAACAGCGGATCTATGAAGCAAGGCTCTATGAAGCGGAAACAGAGACAGCCCGAATGGCTGTCCGGCATCTTCTTGATAAGCTGCCGGGCGTGGAGCATATAGACTCTGCTATAAAGCAGGCGGAACAGGCGCTGGCCATACAGCTATCTCCTTCCCAGATCAAAGCAGTACGAATGGTATTTGAAAATACGGTGTCCATTATAACGGGTGGCCCCGGCACAGGAAAGACAACGGTGCTGCAGGTGATCCTGTATATACAGAAATTATTATGTCCGGGGGAGATCCAGCTTATGGCTCCTACCGGACGGGCTGCACGTAGGATGGCCGAAAGCACAGGCGTTATGGAAGCATCTACCATGCACATGGCCATGGGCCTTATAAGTGATGAGGAGTTCTGTGAAGAATTTCAATATCTCAGTGCGGATTTTTTTAACGTGGACGAGTTCTCCATGGTGGATATGCGACTTGCATATGAATTTTTCAGCCGGCTGAAAGGCGGTGTGCGGGTTGTCATGATAGGTGATGTGGACCAGCTTCCAAGCGTCGGTCCGGGCGATGTGTTCCGCCAATTCATTCAGAGCGGACTGATACCGGTAACGGTCTTGGATTTCGTTTACCGGCAGACACAGGGAAGCCGGATCAATAGCAATGCGACGCTGATTAAGAAAAACAAGACAAATCTGCAGTTCGGTGAGGACTTCCAGTTCATTGAGACAAAAGGGGCTGTGGAAACAGCAGAGGTTGTAAACCGCTTATACTTGCAGGAAGTGTCTGCAAGTGATACGGACAGTGTACAGGTGTTAAGCCCTTACCGGGTGAAGCTGGCATCGGGCGTATCCCAGTTAAATGAAACGCTCCGTGAGCTGGTCAATGCAAAGGGAAAGCATACGGAGGAGATAAAAGTCACTGGGCGGACTTTCCGTTCAGGGGATAAAATCATCCAGACCAAAAACACGGATCTGGTAAGCAACGGGGATATGGGAACCATTCAAAGCCTCCATCAAGACGCTGAGGGCGAATGGAAAGCGGAAATTGGTTTTTCCGATAACCGCATTGTCACCTATGGGAAAGAACAGATGGAAAATATAGAGCTGGCTTATGCCACTACCATCCACAAATCACAGGGCAGCGAATACCCGGTGGTCATCCTGCCATGGATCAAGGCTTTTTATGGAATGCTGAAAAGAAATATCTTCTATACAGCCATTACCCGTGCCAAAGCCAAAGTTATCATTGTGGGAGAGAGAAATGCCATCTATCAGGCAATCCATACAGATGACAGCGGCAAGCGTAATACGGCGCTGAGTGAGAAAATGCTGGGATTTTATAAAGAATATAACAAAGGCAGTCAGGGACAAGAACCTGAACAGCTAAAATTAGCGGTATAGCGGAATGTAACAATCCGTTTTCCAGAAAAACAGTTGCGGCAGGTTTCTATTATATAAGGAATTTGCGACCAGATAAGAAAGGGGAAACAATATGAGTGAATTATTATATAAACGCTCAAAAGCGGTTGCTGCCATGAACCGGGTGGAAGGGTTTGAACCCTTGGAATTTGCCCGGACCATACAAAAAGAAGGTCAGGAGGACCAGCTTTACCTTGATGTAAAGTATCGGAAATTATGGTTTCGGCTCTGCAACCCCGGAGGCAAGATTGTGAAGAAAATACTTGCCATCAAAGATGAAATGGCGATTGTCGAGGCAAAAGTGTACTTGGACCGGAACGATCCGGAGGAAAGCTTCATCGCAAGCGCTCTAGCTCAGAAATTCAGAAGCCCAGACCCGCAGTTTGGAGACAAGTTCTTGGAACTGGCGGAAACGGCTGCAGTTGGAAGGGCCTTAGGAGACGCCGGATACGGAATCCAGTTTGCGGATGCCGATGTGTCTGAAACGAATGATCCCCATCAGGTAGATGCGGGAATCCCCGTTACCGAAGGCGGCGCCAAAGGATTGCCGCAGGCAAACCCCTCTGGCGGGCAGTACAGGACCGGTCAACAGATGCCCCCGGCATTTGGACAGCAGCCTTTTGCGGATGCACAAAGACAGGCCGGATATGCGCCGATACAGCAGGGTATGTCGGGATATATGCAACCACAGGCAGCCAGCCAACAGCCCGCGCCATCTAATACACAGGGGACTGGAGTGTTGGATTGGAAGCAGCCGGTGGAAATGCTGCTCTCTCAGCTTACCTATGAACAGGCCAAAAATGTAGTCATTGGCGGCCATGGCATCCATGCCAATAAGACCATGGGACAACTGGCCATGGAGGACCCTTCTGCTTTGGAGTGGTATAGGAATACATACAACGGACCGAATAACTTATTACGTGCGGCGGCTCAGTTTTTGCTGGCAAAGGCAGCCGCATAGTCCAAATAATATCCATGAGGCTCCTTTAAGGGGAGCCTCGTTAGGAGAACATGAATGAGACACAGTATCAGTGACTTTCCGTTCCGCATTTCGGATGTAACAAAAATCATGGGAATCCATCCCACAGACCGAAACGGCAAGCCAGCGCCATTTACCAAACAAAGCGACTGGTATTGCAACTGTATCTTTTGCGGGCATAAAGGGAAAATGAATATCAATCTGGTCAAGAACGCTTTTTACTGTAATTATTGTGGAGCAAATGGCGGTATGCTGGATTTATATGGGGATTATTATCATATTTCCCGGAAAGAGGCATATGACGAGATCTGTAAGGAACTCCATCTGACCAATGAAGCGCCTGTTTCTGAAAAGACAGTAACAACAGCGTGTGCAGAACAGAAAGCTTTGGTAGAAACGCCAGACCGGGCTTCAGACAAAGAAATCAACCGGACATACTCTATGTTGCTGTCAATGCTGTCGTTGTCGGATAAACATTATGAAGATTTGAAAAGGCGTGGACTAACGGACCTGCAGATTAAAGAGCGCCGCTATAAAAGCACGCCGGTCTTTGGGTTTCACAATCTGATAGACCGGTTACAGGAGCAGGGCTGCACGTTAAAAGGCGTGCCGGGATTTTACGAGGACGCAAAGGGGCGCTGGACCATGAATTTTTCACCAAAGGGTTCCGGCTTCCTGATTCCTATGGAATCCATAGACGGTTTCATTTGCGGGATGCAGATTCGGCTGGACCACCCCAAGGGCAGCCAGAAATACATCTGGTTTTCCAGCTCGAATAAAAAGAACGGAACCGGCTCCGGAAGCCCCATACATTGGATTGGAAATCCGGATGCGGAAGTAATCTGGCTTACCGAAGGCGGCCTGAAAGGAACAATTGCCCATTATATGACAGGATATTCCTTCCTGTGTGTTCCGGGAGTCAACCATTATAAGAATCTGGAGGCAGCACTGATTAAGTTAAAAGAAAAAAAACTGAAAACCGTCCACGAGGCCTTTGATATGGACAAGATGATGCAGGTTGTGACAGACCCGTTAAAGTGTCCGCCATGTGAACGGAGAACGGACTGTAAGGCATACCTTGCTTACCAGAAGCTATCACCAGAGATCAGAGAAAGCATGGTGGAAATGAACTGTCCCCATAAGGAACAAAAGCGTGGGATTATCCAAAAAGCCTGTATGCGTGTCTATGAAATCTGTGAGAGGCTGGAACTCTCCTGTGTGCGCCGGGTATGGGATTTGAACGAAAATGGAGAATGGAACGGTAACTACAAGGGAATTGACGATTACCATTATGAAATAAGAAAAAAGGTGTGAGGGTTGGCGTTTGCCTTCCCTCTCTAGAAATGGAGGATGAACATGGAACGATTTAAAAACTGGTGCCTCACGATTGTAATAGTTGTGGCTGTGGCTGGGCTATCTTTTTCTGCCTTGCGTCTGATGGACAGCCATAATCAATACCGAAAAGGTGAGGACACCTATCAGGAAATAGCGGATGATTTTGTAAAGAAGGAACCTAAAGAAACGCCGGAGGTGGATGCTAAAAAAAACGATGGCGCTAGTCAGGGATACCAATTCCTCCAGATTGATTTTAAAGGTTTAAAAGCCCTGAATCCGGAAGTGATAGCATGGATTGACATTCCCGGCGCCAAAATCAGCTACCCGGTGCTTCAGGGGGGTGATAACAGCTATTACCTCTCCCATTTAAGCGACGGTACGGAAGGGATTCATGGAAGCATCTTCATGGATTATCATAACCAGCCTGATTTTAGCGACAGAAATACCATCCTTTATGGACATAACATGAAGGATGGCACGATGTTTGCAGCGCTGGATGCGTATGCACAGGAATCGGTCTGCCGGGAATATCCGTTTTTTTATATCTATACCCCGGAGCATGCCATCGTTTATGAGATCTATGCCTGTTACACAGGCTGGGTAGAAAGTGCGGCTTACAGCTATCAGTTTCCAGCAGAGGAAACCTTTTTAGAATTCCTTCAAGAAACCAGCCGCTCAAGCCTGTATGATGCAAAAGGGATACCGGATGACAGCAGCCGGATTGTGACACTTTCTACCTGCACCAACATCAGCAGACAACAGCGGTTTATCATACATGGGATGAGGAGGGAATCAAAATGATGGATTATGAAAGCGCAAGAAAATATATTGCAGAGGATACAGGGTGCCGGGATGCGGTACTTAAACTCCGGCTGCAGGCATTACAGCAGTTTTACCAAAGGGCAGATGGTTATTTAAAGAAAGGCTTCTTACCAGAACTGGTGGAAGCTTTTTTTGATAAAAAGGTAGAAATGTTAAAAGAGGTATCCACCAAATCGGATATGAAGGAATTACTGGAGGTAAGCAAGCCTGTGTATAACGGGAACCGGATCACGCCATCAGATAACCGCTTCTATGTGGAGGAGGAAGAATTGATGTTATGGTCATTGACATCTTTACAGGCACCGCTTAAAGACATTGGCTACCAAAGATACCGGGAATTATTTCAGAAGTACCTTCCTGCACAGGCGCAACAAATATGGTAACAGAATCAGATGATCTTTACAGAGATGGGGTAATGCAATGTACATACAAAATAAAGATTTAAAGTATCAGGAGTGGGCATACGCACAGCGCAAATACCTTCCATATGAGGAAAAATTAAAGCTGGCAGTCCGGCGGATACAGGAATGGCACGAATATTGGGATGGAATGGTGTATCTAAGCTTTAGCGGCGGACTGGATTCCACGGTGTTGCTGGCACTGATCCGAATGACACTTGGAAAAAGGATACCGGCAGTATTTTGTAATACCGGACTGGAATATCCAGAGATTGTAAAGTTTGCCCGGAACGCAGCGAACTACGGAGCTTTTGAGGAAATACGTCCAACGAAAAATTTTAGACAGGTAATTTTAGAAGAAGGCTATCCGGTTATCAGCAAAGAGAATGCCTGTAAAATCCGCAAACTACGGCATGGAAATCTGTCTCCCCGTTACAGGAACTATCTTTTAAACGGAGATGAACGGGGAAAATTCGGTATGCTGCCAAAAAAATGGCATCACTATCTGAATGCGCCTTTTGAAATATCAGAACGCTGTTGTGACATTATGAAGAAAAAGCCATTTCTGAAATATGTGAAGCAGACAGGGTGCTATCCATATATGGGAATTACACAGGATGAATCCTTTCGGAGAGCACACCAGTATTCAAAAACAGGCTGTAATGTCTACTCCGGCACTACCATCAAAAGCCAGCCGTTAGGCCCATGGACCAAGCAGGACGTATTCCGGTTTGCCTATGAACATCTGGGAGAAAAAATCATAGTGCGGGACGGTTCTGCCTACCCGTTTGAAATCTGCAGCATTTATGGGGAAATCAAACAGACAGCACAGGGAATCTATTATCTGACAGGAGAACAAAGGACCGGCTGTATGTATTGCTGCTTTGGCCTCACGGAAGAAACAGAGCCTAATCGGTTTCAACGTATGCAGACTACACATCCAAAACATCACCAGTTGTGCATGAAGGCGTTGGAAGAAGGTGGTCTGGGGCTTCAGGAGATATTAAAGTACATGGACGTTCCGTATGAAACATGGGAATCTGCCGGGCAGTTATATTTATGGCAGGACGAATACAATAATTTATATGTAGCTTAAAAGGATATAGGATTCAGAAAAATCCGAGGGGCATCAGCTTTTTCTGCTGGTGCCTTTTTAAAAAAGTTTTGCGCCTTATGTACATCTCACGTATTGAGTAAGTAGAAAGAATAAAGGAGGCGTTTTTTATGATTAAACGAGTACGGATAGCGATTGATCACGGAAACCGTAATATGAAAACCGTAAACCATGTATTTACCACAGGCGTGGAGGTCAATGATTTAAAGCCGGGCAGGGGAATCCCCTATCTGGAATATCAGGGGAAATATTACACCCTGACCAGCCAGCGGATGCCCTACCAGCGGGATAAGACAAAGGATTTCAGGTACTTCATCCTGACGCTGATCTCCATTGCAGAGGAGCTTTCGCAGAATCCTCAGATTGAGGAAGGCGATATTGTTCAGGTACAGCTTTCCATCGGCCTTCCGCCGAAGCATTATGCAGAGCTTTATGAACGCTACGAGGAATACTTTAAAGGCAGGGATGGCATGATACACTTCTGCTATCAGGGACATCCATATGACATTATTATCTCCGATGTAAAGGCATTTCCGCAGAATTATGCTGCTCTCATGCTCTATGCGGAAGAAATCAGCGAGATTCCGAAAGTTGTCGGGGTGGATATAGGCGGGTTTACCACAGATTATCTTATGGTACGGAAAGGAACGCTGGATATGAGTGTCTGTGATTCTCTGGAAAATGGAATTATCAACCTTTACAACGGAATCATGTCGAAGGCCAGGGCGGAATACGATATGGTGCTGGAGGAGGTAGACATAGACAGCATCATTGAAGGCAAGACGCAGTATTATGACAGCCAGATTGTATATTGGATCAAGCGGTATGTAGAGGACTTTGTAACTGACCTGCTATCCTCTCTTAGAGAACGGGGGATTGATACCAAAAGCACCTATATGATATTTCTTGGAGGCGGGGCCATGCTGCTAAAGGACTTTCTTATCGCTTCCGGGAAGCTGGGGAAACACCGGTTTGTCGAGGATATTTGTGCCAATGCCAAGGGATATGATTTATTGTATCAGGTTCAGGAGCGTGAGGAGAATGAATAAGAGAAACCCGTATATCTTTACCATCGGATTCAACGAGAGGAATCCGCAGCATCTGCAGGCGGCTGAAATTTTAAATCAGTTGGGCCGGGGAGAAAAAGCGGATTATCTTGTCAGAGCTATCTTAATGTATGAAGGGAAGCTGGAATGTGGAGTCGGACTTACAGATATGGATATGCTGAGGCGCCTGATCCGGCAGGTTCTGACGGAACAAACCGGAGACTATGAAAAGTATCCGTCCAAAAGAGAAGAACCACAAACAGCAGAAACCGTTGTGGATGTATCCAGTAAGGCAGATATTGAAAAGAAAAGCGATGCAGTTTTGCGCAACATTTCCATGAATCTGTCGGCATTTCGTGGACAGTCCTGACAAAAAGAAGGAGGTCTCTCTGCCTGTCAGAGAAGCAGAGGAAGGTTTTGCTGTTCAACTTCTGGTATGCTTGGACAGACGGAGAAATTGCAGCCAGAATGGAGGTGAGGAACCGCACTGTCTACACCCTGAGAAGGCGCACTTTCAAGGCAATCCGAAATTCTATGAGTAAGGAAGCTCAGAGCTATGAATTAACCTATGACTTAATAAACCTACTCAATCCAAGTCCAACGTCTATGCCAAACGCAACCGCTACATGGTGGAACATTCAGACCGTGTAATTGTAGTGTATGACGGTCGGGAAAAAGGCGGTACAGTTAAGACGATTCGTTTTTCACACCAATATCGGGAGGAACTGCGGGAAATACCGATAGGGCTAAACTTGGATAAAACCGGAGATGAAAAAAAGTGGAGGTACAGGCTGGCCTGTGGTATAATAAATATCCAACCGTGAAGATCAGTAACAATTCGGTTGGATTTGAATAAATAATCCATCAACTTTTATGAAAAAGGGAAACCACAGTTTGAAAGGAGTATATGCATGAAACACGTATGTATGCTTATATCCGTGGCGGACATTAACGCTGCGAGAAAATTTTATGAGGATCTGTTTGGATTAGAGGTATTTCAGGATTACGGAAAAAACATCGCCTTTACCTGCGGCCTAGCATTGCAGCAGGATTTTGACTGGCTTGTGAATCTGCCGAAAGAAAAGATATTAAAGAAATCTAACAATGCGGAAATCGTCTTTGAGGAACAGGATTTTGACGGTTTTCTGGACAGGCTGAAACAGTACCCGGACATCGAATATCTGGGAGAAGTGATCGAACATAGCTGGGGCCAGCGGGTGATCCGGTTTTACGATTTGGATAGCCATATCATTGAGGTTGGCGAGGATATGAAAATGGTGATAAAGCGCTTTCTTGCTTCCGGCATGACCATGGAAGAAGTTTCTGTGAAAATGGATGCTTCCGTTGAGGATTTGACAAAACTTCTAAATAGCTAATACATGATGGACGAATAAACAAATCAGAAGTGGAGATGAAGAATAATGATAAGTAACATGACTATTTTTAGTGTCATGTTACTTATCATATCACTGCCTGCTTGTTCACCAGATTTCAATGGAAGCAGAATAGGGAATGACAATCAACTAATTATGGAATATACAGCGTTTAATACTACTGATTCTCAAGATTTAGTTGTTGAAGCTGGAGACACCATTCATGTGGAAATTGTAATTGAGGACGGTCATTTGTCATATAAAATTCAGAAAAATGATGATGAACCTATCGCTGAAAGTGAAAGCATTTTCTTTTCGGAAGAATTGGATGTTGAAGTAAAAGAAAGTGGAACATATACAGTAACTGTAACAGGAGAAAAGGCAAAAGGAAGTATAAAAATCACGGTAGGTGAATAAACAAATCGTTAAGAAAAGAATCGAAGGTGGTTGCACCGATGGAGGAAACGAATATGGATATTCAGAAAATTATCAGCTTAGTAACAAAGACGCAGGGGTTGATTAAGAACCGTGAAATGGCTGCCCATGTGGAAGAGAAGGGGCTTGCTGACTATGTAACGCAGGTAGATATTGCCGTGCAAAATTTCCTAAAGAAGGAGCTGTTTGTCTTTGCACCGGATATTCAGTTTCTTGGAGAAGAAACCGGCCTGCAGGAAATGAAAGCGGATAGCTTTTGGATTTTAGACCCGGTTGACGGAACTACAAACCTTATGCACGATTATCAGCACAGTGTTGTATCTTTAGCCCTTTGCTGTCAGAGGGAAATTGTAATGGGAATCGTGTATGATCCCTTCCATGAAGAAGTGTTTTCAGCGGTTAAAGGCAAGGGCTGCTTCCTAAATGGACAGCCCATACATGTATCAAACGCAGAAAAACTATCCGATACGATGATTGGGCTGGGAACAGCAAAAAGAGAGCTGGCCGATGAAAACTTTGCCCGGTTCCGCAGGGTGTTCGGTCAGTGCCAGGATGTCCGCAGGATTGGCTCTGCTGCTTTGGAGTTGGCATATACCGCCTGTGGCAGACAGGGAGGTTATTTCGAGATATACCTAAATCCTTGGGATTATGCTGCCGGTATGCTTTTAATTCAGGAGGCTGGCGGTCAAGTAACTGATTTTACGGGGAAACCACTTGATCCGAGAAAAGGCAGCAGCGTAGCAGCTACAAACGGATATATACATACAGAACTGCTAAAGTTGATATAAAGGATAACACAAATGAATTTAACTTTTAGAAATGCAGAACGGAAAGATACTTTGTTGATTCTGCAGTTTATCAAAGAACTTGCAGATTACGAAAAAATGCTGAACGTAGTTGTGGCTGATGAGGCCACGCTTGAAACATGGATTTTCGATAAACAAAAAGCAGAAGTGATTTTTGCTCTTGAAGATGGAAAAGAGGTTGGATTTGCACTTTTTTCCACAACTTTTCTACGTTCTTAGGACGAGCCGGTATTTATTTGGAGGATCTGTATGTCAAGCCGGAATGCCGCGGGAAGGGCTACGGAAAAGCTATTCTGAAAAAATTGGCATCTATCGCTGTGGAACGTGGCTGCGGACGGCTTGAACGGTGGTGTCTTGACTGGAACAAACCCAGCATTGACTTTTATCTGTCGGTTGGAGCAGAGGCCATGTCTGATTGGACAGTCTATCGCATTGCAGGCGATACATTAACACAGCTTGCTGAGTGACGCCACTTCTTGTTTTAGTTAACCAAAAACAAATTCGGGCTTAAAAAGAGGAAAATTTATGTTTGAGGACGGTCGAAGCAAAAAAGTTATTTTTATAGCGCATTGTATATTAAATCAAAATTCAATATCTGATGGAACAGCCGTTTTTCCAGCAGCTTTTAAGGATGTAATAAAAATTCTTCTTGATGCTGATATTGGTATTGTCCAAATGCCATGTCCTGAACTTTGCTGTTTAGGGCTTAATAGAGGAAACAACAATGGGGCAGATGTTCCTGTCGTTATTGAAAATACCCGTATTCGTAAAGAAATGCAAAAAGCAGAATCTTATAAAATGCTACTGGTTCAAGTTGATTATGTGATGAAACAAATAACAGAATACAATGCCTACGGCTTTGAGATAATCGGGATTATTGGTGCAAATCGCTCGCCGAACTGCGGTGTGGAAACCACATCAGATTTTAACAAAGAGATAAGCGGTAAAGGCATTTTTATGAGCGAACTTAGCAATAGAATAAATGCGGAAAAATTGAATATTCCTATGCTGGGTATCAAAGGCACTGATAATGTTCTTGAGCAAGTAAAGTCTTTCATTAAGTCAAACTTTGTCAAGGAGTAGAAGAAAAATAAATAAGAAATATTGAGAGATTGTGGTATGAAAATTGAGTATAAAGACATCCATATTTTTACAGAGAAAGAACTGCAAAGACTGTTTTTGTCCGTGGGATGGGAGTCCGGAAATTACCCCGATAAACTCGTTCGGGCGATGCAAAATTCTTCGCATGTAATTTCAGCATGGGATGATAACAAACTGATTGGACTGGTACGGGCACTTGATGATGGCGAAACAGTTGCATTTCTACATTATCTTCTGGTAGACCCTGCATATCAGGGGCATCATATTGGCGATGAATTGATGAAGATGATTATGAGTTGCTTTGAAAACCTCCTTTATGTCAAAATTATGCCGTCCGATCCTAAGATGATTGCGTTTTATGAACGATATGGGTTTCAGCAATATGATAATTACTCAGCAATGGTACTGAAACATTTTCGATAACAATATAGCTTCCGGTTTATCTGGAATTTGATCAGAGTTAAAAAGTGTATTTTAAGAGGAGAATAATTCAATGAAAGAATTTAGTCAAGAAGCAGAACAGGTCATGATTGAGCGTTTCGGGAAAGATACAATTATATCATTAGCAACAACGGAAAATGCAACGCCTTATGTGCGATACGTCAATGCCTATTACGAAAATGGTGCATTTTATATCATTACCCATGCACTCTCAAATAAAATGAAGCATATAAAAGATAATCCTGTTGTTGCAGTCGCAGGTGAGTGGTTTACAGCGCATGGGAACGGCATCAGTCTGGGTTATTTCGGAAAAAAAGAGAATTGTGAGATTGCTGATAAGCTGAAAAAAGTCTTTGCTGAATGGATTGATAACGGCCATACTGATTTTAACGATGAAAACACCATCATTCTGCGTGTGGAATTAACAGATGGCCTGTTGCTCTCGCATGGTACAAGATATGAGTTTTAAAATTCTCTAATTTCCTACTGTGTTAGGTCAAGCATTATTAAAGCTTATCCTAACCGTTTGCAGGTAGGCTGCTTAAGGAGGTTCTATGAAAGGATTTAACCGGCAAAATCAATTATTTTCCCTCTGCGGTTTGAATTGCGGGCTTTGCCCCATGTTTTTGAATAAAAACTGCCCTGGCTGTGGCGGCGGTGAAGGAAATCAGTCGTGTAAAATTGCAAGGTGCAGCATAGAGCACAACGGCGCCCAATACTGTTTCCAATGCAGTGAATACCCTTGCGAAAAATATGATCATATTGACGATTTTGATTCCTTTATAACACATCGAAATCGAAAATCCGATATGGAAAAGGCCAAACGCCTTGGAATAGACGCTTATAATGCAGAGCAGGCGGAGAAGGCCAACATTCTGGAGGTTTTATTATCGAATTATAATGATGGCCGCAAAAAGACACTCTTTTGCGTAGCCGTCAACCTGCTGGAACTGCAAGAACTGCAAACGGTACTTAAAGAAATTGACCGTAAACCTGATATGGAAACACTGACGCTCAAAGAAAAAAGCGCTTTTGTTGCTGGATTACTGCAGGATGCAGCGGCAACGAAAAATATTGACTTAAAGTTACACAAGAAAAAGAGATAATGTATTTGAAAAAGCGCCACATATTTTCAGTGGCGCTTTTTGTTTGTAAAAGAACGCAATGACAATGTAAGAAACTGCAAAGAAATGGGAGTAATACAAGCACCGGGTGCAGAAACTATGTGTAAAGAACCGGATCGATGGTGTGGTTCACCTTAGCCGGGTACGGTTGATTCCGAAAGGTGCGGATAAACTGGCAAACGGATGTAAAAAGAAATTTTTCAAATATTTCAAAAACTATTGACTTTGACGTTCCGTCATACCGTAGAATGAGGTTACAAAATATTGAAAGGAAGTACAAAATATGAGTATCCTAAAAGTACAGGCCGTTCGTTCTGACGGTATCTACAGAAAAATCATGGAAGCGCCAGTTTCTAAAAAGAATGATATTTATCGCTATGAAATGATGAAGCCTTTTGAAAAGAAATGGGCCTGCTACAATGTGCCAATGAAGGCTGCACAGCCGAATGGCTATGATGTTATTATGGCAAGTGGTATGTTAGGCTTTCTTCTGCCAGAAAAAATTGATGAAACATGGGCTCAAAGTATTACACTGTTAGACGATAACCAATTTTGGGATAACTGTCAAAAGTCTATCGAGCGGTCATTAAAGTGTTTTACTGATGCAGAAATTGAGTTGCCGATAAAAGAATATTTCTACACCGTTTTGCTGGCTGATCCAGAGAACCCTTATATGATAATGAATGATAATTACTGTGGAGATGGAGGTATTCCCGGCTACATTTTTACATGGCTTGTTCCATCTGAACACACTAAGAGCAGACTTCCCGTAGCTTTGGCACATGAAACAAATCATAATGTCCGTTTCCAGTTTATTAAATGGCACAATGACATTACTCTTGCTGAAATGATGATAAGTGAGGGACTTGCTGAAAACTTTGCTACTTACCTATATGGTGAGGAAAATGTAGGGCCGTGGGTAAGCAAGACAGATATGGAAACTTTGAACGGATATATCAAGCCTATCATTAGGGGAGGTCTTGATGTACAGGGCTTAGATAACCTGACAGCATATCTATATGGTGATGAAATGGCAAAAATGCAAAATTATTTTCCTGTTGGTTTACCCTATTGTGCCGGATATGCTTGTGGCTATCATATGATAAAATACTATCTGAAAAAAACAGGAAAATCTATCATTGATGCTACCATGACACCTGCTGATGAAATACTGAAAGAAGTGGAGGGATTTTGGGATGAATCCTAAAAAAATGATGATTCACGAGGTAGCAAAGCTGACCGGCATTACGATACGTGCTTTGCATTACTATGATGAAATCAGTCTGCTGGAACCTGCCAAAGCAGATAAGACAAAATATCGTTTATATTCTGAAAACGATTTAGAGAAGTTACAACAAATTCTATTTTACCGTGAAGTGGGGTTTTCACTAAAAGAGATCAAGGCATTATTATGCTGATGTATCTGGGCGAACTCTATCAAACAGATGAACGATTTGTCGAGTATATCAATAGATTTGCCACATGGAATGTTGCGGAATTTTTGGTGAAGCAATTAAAGTCTATTGCTGTAATAGCTAATAAACTATTATATCTGTCCAGCGGCAAAAAAGAAAAACGCTGTTGGGCAGCTCCTTTCCTACACTCATATTACATTTTGCTGGCGGCGGCTCTGTTTTCAAAGCCGTCGTTCAGCAGCCCTTATTCTATGTCTCTGTTTTATAAAGTGCATTTTCTTAATCAAAAAGCGCATTGCGTGAAAAGCCTGGCAAAAAATAAAATGATATAATTTGAACATCAAATATAGGAGTGCGCCAGTTCGGCGCTTGAAATATAAGTGGGTGAAATTCCCACTCTGGAAAAGTTTAGCGAACAGCCAGTACTTAGCCTTGGAGCCAAAGCCGCGAGGTCAGGTTTAAGCGTAGGCAAAGGAGCATAAGAGCCGCAATGCGAAAGCGTGAAGCCAATCAGCCCCGTAAGTTATAAAGAGTGGAAGTCGATGTATTTCCTTTTACCGCAGACAGCAATTAACATTCGCTATCGCAAGAATGTTAAGGTTCCACCGGGGTCCAAGGGCGTGGCGAGTATGCAAAGTAGTTCAAGCGTACCTGGGAGGTCTGTACATCTCTGTGGTAACAGTAAGACCAAACAAAGTCTTGGAAACGGAGTACGGTCTAAGGGTGTGCAGAAGTCGGACTGACCCATAGTAGTGATGAGATCTGTGAAAGCAGACGGAGCAAAGGGGTCAGCAAATCAACAATCACCAGAGGTGAAACATGTAGGGCACAGGAGGCTCGCAGAAGCATGGAACAAGAACTAAAGGGGATAAGGTATCAGTCAGAGAAATATGCAAAGCTGACAACGCTTATCAACCGTGTTAATGAAGGAAGACTGAAGGAAGCGCATAATCAACAGAAAACAGGAAAAGCGGTAGGAATTGACGGAATAACAAAGGAAGAATATGGGAGAAATTTAGATGAAAATGTACGGGAACTGATAAGACGTATGAAAACATTTAAATACATTCCCCAACCAGTACGTCGCACCTACATCCCAAAATCCAATGGGAAAATGCGGCCATTGGGGATACCTGCATACGAAGACAGACTGGTACAGAGCGTAATGGCAGAAATATTGAACGAAGTATATGAACCACGATTTCTGGGCTGTTCCTATGGATTCAGACCAAACCGTGGGGCGCATGATGCTGTAAAATATATAAACCAGACTATAATGACCAGAAAAGTGAATTATATACTTGATGCAGATATCAAGGGATTCTTCGACAACCTAGACCAGAAATGGCTCATGAAGTTTCTGGAACATGACATAGCAGACAAAAATTTTCTGCGGTACGTAAGCAGATTCCTCAAGTCTGGAATCATGGAAAATGGAGCAGTAGTGGAAAGTGATAAAGGGACTCCACAGGGAGGACAGATATCGCCGATACTGGCAAATGTATATCTCCATTATGTACTAGACCAGTGGTATGAAATAGTGATGAAGAAATATGCAAGGGGCGAGATATACTATGTACGCTATGCTGACGATTTTCTGATAATGTTCCAGTATGAGGAAGAAGCGATAAAAGTATTAGAGTTATTGAGAACACGGCTGGGAAAATTTGGACTGGAAGTGGCAGAGGACAAGACAAGAATCTTGCCGATAGGACGCTTTAAAGGAACAAAGGAAGACTTTGACTTTCTGGGATTTACATTCTTCAATACGAAAACAAGGGGAGGAAAATATCGCCTAGGGATAAGAACCAGTAAGAAGAAACTGAAAATGAAGAAGCGGACAGTGAAAGCATGGCTCGTGACTAGGCTGACGAGACCGGTTGCAGATACAATGAGGTACATCAATCTATCGTTGGCGGGACATTACAATTATTATGGAGTCAGTGGGAATTATCATGCGGTACAGGGATTTTACAAATATGTAAAATATGCAACATATAGAATGCTAAACCGCAGGGACCAGAAAGGGAAGTTCCGATATGAGAAGTTTCTCCGAGTATGGAACTTTTATGTAAAAGAACCACATCTGACCACAGATATTTGGAACTGGAAACCGATGTTGGTTTGAAGAGCCGTATGCGGGAAAACTGCACGTACGGTTCTGTGAGGGGCAATAGGCAAGTCTTTCACAACAAATAAAATTTGAGAAAGGAATGTCGAGATTGTCTACTCGACGGTGCCGCAATGCACGCATATGAAGCAATCGAACAATCCTTGACTTTTATCGAGGAACACTTGACAAAAGAAATTTCAACGGAAGAACTGGCAAATACTGTCGGTCTGTCCCCCTTTTATTTTCAGCGCTTGTTCAAGCGGCTGGTAAATAAACCGGTTCAGGAATATGTGAAGCTCCGCCGTCTGGCAAAGGTTATTGAAAATCTGAAAAGTACCGACCAGAGGATTCTTGACGTTGCCTTGGAATATGGCTTTTCAAGCCATGCGAATTTTACACGGGCTTTCAAGGAAACGTATGGGATTACGCCTGAAAGCTACAGGAGGGATTTACCAATGCTCAATACATTCGATAAGCCGGAAGTTTCCATGAATTATGTTTTAATAGACGAAGGTGTTCCGCTGGTGGTAGGAAATATCGTCTTGGAGATTAAGAGAAAGACATTGGAAAAACCGGAAATTTATTTCGGATTGGAAACAGAGGTTTGCATTTCTGAACAAATGCCGGTTGGTGAAAGCACAGGTGTAGACGTGCCAGGACAGCTTTGGAAGCGTTATCACATGGAGAAGGCTTCAATCGCAGCCAATCTTAATACTACTGTTGAAATGGGAATGTCCCATGCGGAAGGTACTGCACAAAACCTTTTCACTTATTTTGCAGGCGGCCTTGTTCAAAATATTCCGGACCGGCTGCAAGATGGTTTTGTTAAGAGAGAACTCTCGGCAGGAGAATACATCGTTTGCAGAGTTGAAGCAGAAAATTTTGAGGATTTGGTGACGGTAGCTTTGGATCAGGCCAGCAAGTACCTTTTTGGTACATGGTTGCAGCACCACAGCCTGACCACAGAGCCCTTCTCTGCAGAGAAGTATTACAGAGATGCGGAGGACATGGCCTACATGGAAATTTGGGTTAAGCCCTTGCCGCTGAAAAATAAAAGCTAAGGAGGAATTTATGATGGATTGGAATGCGCTATATTCAAATGAACAACCTCCATCACTGGAGCAAGTCACGGAATACATTAACAATCCGTTATGGACAGATTTTAATAACCATATCCAGTCCACCTATCGGAGCAGGCAGGCTGGAATATTAAGAATAAAAAGGTGGAAAGTCTCTTTGTACGCGCTATCCGATGCAAGGCTATTTTATCGCTCTTGTGGTTGTAGGAAGTCGTGAACTTACGGAGGCAGAGTTTCTTATGCCACAATGTTCCGACTATGTGCAGACAGTATTCAAAAACAACGGTTTATTTCAATAATAATGAAATTCACGAATGCTTTTTCTCTTTGAGGAATTTGATAGCCTCTATGTTTCTTTTTCAGGAGGATTTGTTTTACAACTATGATAAAATATCTGTTAGTTTACACAAAGCCATAAAAGTTACATATATTATAACAAATATTGTCGGAGTATGGGAATGATGGAAAGCTGCAGAGAGAAAATTGTCTCAGACAAATATGCTGATTTTTTATGGAAGTCCAGCTGGAGTCCCAATGGCTTGGAAAGTTTTTTTCCGGAAGTGTGTTTTCAGATGATAAATGATTATTATGATGTATATTATGTTTCCAGAGAATATTTGGAAACAAGATCCAGAACTGATTATGAATATGAAGTATTTCCAAAACTATATGGTTTGTTGGAAAATGAAAGTCTGGTAGATTCACGTATACTGCAAATACAAAAGCATCCAGTATTGCAGCTACAAGGAGCGGGTGTGATTTTGGGCTTTTTGGATACGGGAATTGACTATACCAACTCCTGTTTTCAAAACTCGGTAGGAAAGAGCCGGATTATAGAAATCTGGGATCAGTCTATTCAGACGGGAAACACACCGGATGGAATTGACTATGGCAGTATTTATGGACGGGAGATCATCAATCAAGCGTTAGAGAGCGACATTCCTTTTTCAATTGTTCCCAGCAGGGATGAAATAGGACATGGAACACAGATGGCTGCTATAGCCGCTGGAAGCCGGGATAAAGAAACTGGTTGGATTGGTGCAGCCCCGCTAGCAGATATTGCAGTTGTGAAGTTGAAGCCTGCGAAAGGGTATCTGAAACAATATTTCGGTGTAAAAACGGATGTGGTTGCTTATCAAGAAAATGATATTATGCTGGGACTCCGGTATCTTCATGAACTGGCATTGCGAGAAAGAAAACCCCTTGTAGTCTGTATTGGCTTGGGAACTAATATGGGAGGACATGAAGGGACTTCTCCCCTTGCTTCTTATATCAACGCCATTGGCTCTCGTGTGGGGCGTTGTATTGTAGTGGCAGGAGGCAATGAGGCAAATCAAGGGCATCATTTTTATGGGATTCTGAAAGAGGGGCAGGAATATGAAGATGTAGAATTTCGAGTGGCAGAAGGGGAATATGGGCTTACAATGGAACTCTGGGGAAGCACACCGGATGTGCTGTCTGTTTCTTTAATCTCCCCGACAGGAGAAATGGTACCCCGACCCTCTGCTAGAAGCGGAAGTCAGCGGTTTGATTTTATATTTGAAAGGACAATCATATATATTGATTTCCAGCCATTGGAAGCTCAGAGTGGAGATCAACTCATTGTAATCCGCATGTTCTTTCCTATACCGGGGATTTGGCGTCTGCGGGTCTATGGAACTAACGTGCTCAGTAGGATTTATAATATTTGGATGCCCGTAACTGGGTTTATAGCGGAAGGTACAAGATTTTTAAGTTCAAATCCAGATATTACTCTGACCGAACCCTCAAATGCAGAGATTCCTATTACAGTGGGGGCTTATCATGTGCAGAATAAAAGTCTTTATATTAGTTCCAGCCGAGGCTTCACAAGAAGAGGAAGGATCAAACCAGATCTTATAGCTCCGGGGGTAGACGTGAAAACGATAGGTCCGGGAAACCGTTCTGTGTTTATGACCGGAACCAGCATGGCTGCTTCAGTGACAGCTGGGGCAGCAGCATTGATCTTGGAGTGGGGCATTGTAAGGGGAAATTGGCCTGCCATGAGCAGTTTAGAAATTAAGCAACTTCTTATCCGAGGGGCTGACAGAAGCAATAATGAACTGTATCCTAACCGTTCCTGGGGGTATGGAATCTTAAATCTATACGGCGCTTTTGAAGCCTTGCAAAGATTTTGAAGTATTACAAAATGCAGTCTGCTGTTAGCACAACGAATCCGCTTTGGAGGGATAAGGCCATACGGTCGGCTTTACCCTTTCAGAACTCATAAGTGTAGAATGGCAGAAGATTCTGGGATAAAATGGGAAAGACCAGCAGAAACAAGATATTCTTGCCCTACTGGTCTTATTCAGGCTAGTATTTTTCTGGAACTCGAATATTAGCTACATTACGAAATCTATATTTTTCTACCATATGCTTCTTCATACGAACCAAATTGTAACGATAACACTCTGCTATGCCATCCGCAAAGGAGTCTGCATTACCTTTCCTCAACTGTTGAAGCGCAAGAATGACTTGCTTGTTGAGATGTGAAAGTGTATGTTTCTTAGATGGATAATAAGCAAAATGGTGCCCCCATTCAAGGAGATGATTGGTTTCAGATAATATAACATATAAAGGTTCTAACGTGGTGTGTTTCATTATGGCTTCCAAAATATCTGCCAAATAAACAGAGTCAGAAGAAGTAAATCTATCCGCCAACTCGCACAGTTCTTCACCAGCAAACTGTGAAGCTGCAGCTAAAGCAGCTGGGCGAATAATTAGCACCATTAGCTGCAGGGCATGAAGGTAACGTAGTGATTTTTCTACATATCCGGAATTAAGAGCCAGCTGATGAAGTTTAGTACTATCGGGTTCAATAACTATAGTACCTTTACCGTTTAATGTCTTTACGAAACCTCTTTGTTCAAGTTCTGACAAAGCCTTTCTGACCGTCGATATAGAAACATCATACTGGCTGGCCAGTTGCTTTTCATATGGAAGAAACATTCCAACAGAATATTCTCCAAGGCCGATTTTTAGATTCAGGTCATCAACAATTTTTGAGTAACAATAATCTTGACCACGCATGGGATTCCACGAAAACTTCAAACCAGTTTGTGAAGGGCATTTGGGGGTGTCCTCTGACAGATGATTTAACGTATTTTCAATGAAATCCGTAAGTTTCTGATACATATCTGAGAGCAGGTTGTACATTATGAGTGGATCATCGCCTTTTAAAATATCTGGAATGACCTTGGCTACAGATACAGCTTCCTGTAAAAAATGCTTAGAGAAATAAGTGCACTCTTCTGTAAAAAATGAAAGTTTATTATAAAGGCCAAACGTAGAATAGAGTTCGCTGAATAGGGGATTACCGCCTATTCTTAATATATCATATCCTAATTTAGAGGGAGGACGCCATCCACCAGCGGTATATCCTAAACGCAATGCTTTCACCGCCTGTTTATAGTGAGGCAGTACCTCCACATCACATCCCTGCAATGCAAAAACTAAAAGTGAAGGAAGTATTAGAGCAAAAGTTTGATATACCTGTAAAATCTCTTCCTTTTGTTTTAAAATCTCAAAAACAGTGTTTGAGGAATTACAAATATCTTTTGTTGAAACAACAGTCGGTGCAAGACGAGGCTGAATATCAATTAATCCTTCTTCCCTCAATGCGTCAAAAACGCGGTTAATCGTATATCTGCTAACATGGAATTGTTCGCAGTACATTCTTGAAGATGGCAAGGTATTTCCATGAAGTATCTGCCCATCTAAAATACTCTGCTTAATTTCGTTATATACAAATGAAAATTTTGTTTCTTGTGGTTTCATTACTAGTCTCCTATCTGCCTGATTATATCATAATGAACCCATTTTGTCAGCATCAAAAAACGCAAACCTATTTGCATACCTTACCAATATGGCTATTGTTAGCATATGGGATAAAATATATAATAAAACTGTATAATTATTAGGAAAGAGTTTGAATATCATGGAAAAACAAAAAATTTTAATTGTGGACGATTCAGAAATGAATCGCGCTCTTTTAGTGGATATTTTGGAGGAGCAATATGAGGTAGTTGAGGCTGAGAATGGTGTAGAAGCAATTTCTGTTCTTTCAAAGCAAAGAACAGATTTCTCCCTTCTGCTTCTGGACATTATGATGCCTGAAATGAACGGATTTGAAGTATTAGCCTACATAAACAAATACCACTGGAATGACAACTTCGCTGTTATTATGATTTCTGCGGATGATTCTCCTGCGAATATAAAGCGAGCTTATGACTTGGGGGCTTTTGACTACATTAGCCGTCCTTTTGATTCGACCATTGTCCAGCGCCGCATTTCTAATACGATGTTTTTATATGCAAGGCAGCAGCGCCTTGAAAAAATTATTGCAGAACAATTTCATGAGCAGGAAAAGAATAATAAACTGATGATCTCAATTTTATCTCATATTGTGGAGTTCCGTAATGGAGAGAGCGGCCTACATATACTGCATGTTAATACGATCACAAAATATTTGCTGAAACAGTTGGTTCGGCTTACAGATCAATACCATTTGTCCAAAGCAGATATTTCTTTAATCAGCACTGCTTCAGCGCTGCATGATATTGGGAAAATCTCAATCTCGGATGCAATACTTAATAAACCTGGACGACTAACAGCAGAGGAATTTGAAGTCATAAAAACACACTCAGTCGTTGGTGCCAACATGCTGTTAGACCTACCCATTGAGCAGCAGGAAGCTCCGCTTATCAAAGTGGCTTCTGAGATTTGCCGGTGGCATCACGAAAGGTACGATGGTAATGGTTATCCGGATGGATTAAAGGGAGAGGAAATTCCCATAGCCGCTCAAGTGGTTGCATTGGCTGATGTATACGATGCCTTGACCAGTGAGCGATGTTATAAGAAAGCTTATTCACATGAAGAAGCTTTGAAAATGATTTTAGAAGGACAATGCGGTGCATTTAATCCTTCTCTTTTACTGTGTTTACAAGAAATTGCAGATACTCTTGAAAGTGAGCTTATGGAAGTCTCCCCTGAACAAGAAACGAAAAATATTCAGGATATAAGAAATAAAATCGACTACGACAGGCTGTTTTCCTATGAAAAATACACTTTCCTGTCTCGCAAACAGCGGCATCTAAAATTACTATATATTGATTCCCTAACTAGTGTCTACAATCGCCGTTATTATGACGAGCATTTTCAAAGAGCAGACGATATTCAGGCAATGGTGGTAATCGATGTAGATAATTTTAAGCATATCAATGACAATTACGGCCATGATGTTGGCGATATCGTATTGCAGAGAATTGCACAAAGCGTTTTATCCTGTGTACGAAAAACAGATGCTGTTATCCGTTATGGTGGCGATGAATTTGTAATTATCTTTTTCAGTATACCGGCAGATATATTTGAGAAAAAACTGGAGCGGATCCGGCATTCCGTCGATTGTTTGATAATTGATGAATATCCCGAACTACATATGTCTGTAAGCATAGGCGGAGTATATGGAATAGGGAACACAAAAGAACTTTTCAAAGCGGCAGACAATATGATGTATCAATCAAAAAAAGTAAAAAATCAAGTAAGCATATGTTTCCTAAACGAGGAAGAAAGCAAACCAGACAACATTTAAAAATGGAGGAATTGTGATTATGAACCTAAAAGATTGTTATATAAAATTTGGCGGTGATTTTGATGAGGTATTGGGCAGACTGCGGCGTGAACAAATCGTTCAAAAATTTGTTTACAAATTCTTGGACGATAAAAGCTTTCACTTGTTTGAAACGTCTATGGGAAATAAGGATTATGAAGAAGCGCTGAGAGCCGTTCATACACTGAAAGGGATTTGTCAAAATCTTGCTTTTACCAGATTGTTTGAGAGCAGTAATTTGGTAACAAAAGCATTAAAAGAAAACGACTGGAATACAGCAAGCGATATGATGCCGAGATTATCAATGGATTACTATGAAACAATCAATGCTATTAACGAGTTTAAAAGTTCCACGGAGGAATAACATCAATGGAAAACAATAAAAAAAAGAATTCTACAACACGTTTTCTAATATGCAGTTTCATTGGGCTTTTGATCTTCAGTATTATTATTTTCAGTCTGCTCGGAGTCTATATGAGCCGAAAAAGTAAAAATACTGTTTATGAAATTGGGAATATTTATATGTCCGGAATGAATGAACAGATGTCCAGACATTTTGAAACTGTGATTAAATTACGTTTTGATCAGGTCAGCGGCGTTGTTTCTGTTGTCCCAACAGATAACAAAGATAGGGAGAGTCTATATGAAGAACTTATTTACAGAACGCAGGCCAGGGGCTTTGACTATTTAGCACTTTGTTCTGCCAAGGGGGATTTTCAGACACTTTATGGACAATCCATACAGCCACTTAATCCGGAACCTTTTGTTGAAGCATTATTACAAGGAGAGCAACGAGTCTCTGTGGGCGTTGATGCTGATGGAAATGAAGTGGTATTGTTTGGCGTTGATGCTGCTTACCCGATGCACAATGGAGATAGGAGCACTGGCCTGATTGCAGCCGCTCCTCTGGAATATATTACTGATTTCCTTTCCTTAGAAGACGATGGGCAGCTGATGTATTATCATATTATCAGGCCAGACGGTAGTTTTGTTATACAGAACCCTAATACGGAGTTGTGGCATTTATTTGAACAACTACAAAAACAGCTTGATCCTACGGCCAATGAGTTATCTGTTGATAATTCTATTAAAGAATTTGGTGCCGCACTAAAAAATCATCAGGAATTTGCTATGACATTTGAAGTAAAGGGCGAAGAACGGCAAATATACGGTATCTTATTACCCTATTCTGAGTGGTATTTAGTATCTGTAATGCCTTATAGTATATTGGATGATGCCATAAATAATCTGAGCAGCCAGCGTATACTCATGACACTATTATCCTGTGCTTCTGTTTTGATTATTCTGACCTTGATTTTTCTTCGGTATTTCTCCATAACCCGTTCTCAGGTGCGTGAATTGGAGACAGCCCGGCAGGCGGCTCTTGAAGCGAACAAAGCCAAAAGCGAATTTTTAGCAAATATGAGCCATGACATCCGTACCCCCATGAATGCAATCGTTGGCATGACTGCCATTGCCACAGCCCACATAGATGACCGGAAACAGGTACAGAACTGCCTTAGAAAAATTACATTATCAAGTAAACATTTATTAGGGCTGATTAATGATGTTTTAGATATGTCTAAAATCGAGAGTGGGAAATTAACTTTAACAACAGAACAAATTTCATTAAAAGAAGTTGTTGAAGGAATTGTTAATATTATGCAGCCACAGGTCAAGACAAAAAAGCAAACCTTCGACATACATGTTGAAAATATCTCAACAGAAAATGTGTGGTGCGACGGTATCCGCTTGAATCAGGTTTTATTAAATCTCTTATCAAATGCAACGAAATATACACCGGAGAGCGGTTCGATACAATTATCCCTTTCTGAAGAAGAATCTCCGAAAGGTGAAAATTATGTCCGAATTCATATCAAGGTCAAGGATAACGGAATTGGTATGTCGCCAGATTTCCTGAAAAAGATATACGAATCCTATAGCCGTGCGGATGGAGCCAGAATACATAAAACTGAGGGCGCCGGTTTGGGAATGGCGATTACTAAGTACATTGTGGACGCAATGGAAGGAGCCATTGATATAAAAAGTGAGATTGATAAAGGTACCGAGTTTCTTCTCACGTTTGATTTTGAAAAGGCGGCTGCAGTGGAAATGGATATGGATATGGTTCTTCCCTCGTGGAATATGCTGGTGGTTGATGATGACGAGTTACTATGTGAGACAGCCACGGACGCACTAAAATCTATCGGAATAAAAGCTGAATGGACTTTAAGCGGAGAAAAGGCGATAGAACTGGTAATTCAACACCATAAAAAGAGAGATGATTATCAAATCATTCTATTAGATTGGAAACTGCCAGACATAAATGGGATTCAGGTAGCAAGAGAAATCCGAAGTAATTTAGGTGATGAAGTACCGATTCTGCTGATTTCCGCATACGACTGGAGTGAATTTGAGGCGGAGGCCCGTGAAGCGGGGATTAGTGGTTTTATTTCCAAGCCCCTTTTTAAATCCACGCTGTATCATGCTTTGCGTCAGTATATGGACATTGAAACGGAAGATGACCAGACATTGAATCAAAATATCGATCTATCCGGACGTCGTATTCTGCTTGCCGAGGATAATGAACTGAACTGGGAAGTTGCGAAAGAATTGCTGTCCGATTTAGGGGTAGAGCTGGATTGGGCAGAGGATGGCCAGATATGTCTGGACAAGTTCCAAAGTTCACCAGAAGGTTATTACGATGCCATTCTTATGGACATACGAATGCCGCATATGACAGGATATGAGGCCACAAAATCAATTCGGGGCCTGAACCATCCCGATGCCTTAACTATTCCAATCATAGCTATGAGCGCAGATGCTTTTTCTGACGATATACAGCATTGCTTGAAATGTGGTATGAATGCCCATATAGCAAAGCCGATTGATGTCGTAGAGCTGACCCGCTTATTAAAAAGATATTTATCATAATGTTATCTATACTAGAGAAATATGCAAAAGACAACGGTTTCTCAATCCCCTTTATGATACGAAAGCCGTTGGGGCACCTTCCTTACAGAGGGTGCCCCAATGCTCCTGCTTTTCTTGAATCTTTACTTTATAAAATTCACAGAGTTTCCACAGATTACTCATAGATTGATAAGTTATAACTCCTTGCTGAAGATGGATAATCAGTGAAACTTATCGGGATGTAAGCCTTTCTCCAATCCCGCCAGCACTTCTCTGGCAATCTTCAAATCATCTTCCGAATACTGGGAAAGCTCGTTGCACAGTATTTGGTAAACAATCCTCGGTTCTTTGTCTGAATAAAAAATTTCATGAACAGGGATACGAAGATATTGAATGAGTTGGCATAATGTATCAAAACGAGGGTTGGCCTCGTAGCTTTCCACGTCTGTGATTGTACGGAGGGATACACCGGTAGCGTCAGCTAATTGCATCTGTGTCATGCCCCTTCTATCACGCTCCCGTTTTACTGCATCTCCAAGTTTTATCTTTTGATCCATCGTTTTCACCTCTTCCTTATTAGAATATTTTAACGTATTATTTGTAAATTTTATGCGCAACATAGAACGCAAAAAGCGCAACATAACACGTGTTAAATAATATAAGGAAAGGATTGTCGGAACTTGATATTTTTAAGACAGTATAGAAATAGTTTTCAATCAGGAAAAAAACCCCTGACTTTAAACAAAAATATCACACCTTCATATACGCAATATACTGCTTAATACCATATAATTTATCTTCATATAACGCCGAAACGGTTCTAAATCGTTTCGGTATTTTTTTGTCGAAAAATGGATTAAATTGCAGAGGGCCTCCATAATTCCCACACCACCAATGGGAACCAAAGGCTACGAATCATGGAGGATACCAATGAAGAACAAAGAGACATACAAAAATAAAGTCCAGAATATGTTTACCGCTTATCTGGCTCGTTCTATCGAGGGAAAACGCTTAAACTATCTGAACAAAAAAAATCGGTGGGAAATGCATGAATTTTACTTAGAGGACAGCATAGGCACTGAGTCCGCTGCTTATTTTGATGAGCTATTTGAGAGCTACGAAAAAGAGACGATCTTAGAAAAAGAGGCACATGGCGACTATCCCGAATGGGAGGCGCTGCCGGATGACAGCCTGATTGCCGCTATCCGGTTATTAAAGCCAGAAGAACGGGGATTGTTATACGCCCATGTGTTTGAAGAAAAATCCTTTGAACAGATTGCGGCGGAGCAAAAAACAGCGCCAAATAAAGTGGAGAACCGCTATTACTATGCAACAAAGAAAATCCGGAAATGGGTGAAAGAACTGGAGGGAACAAAAGATGAATTTTGAACAGTTGCTGTTACAGGCAAGAGAAGGGAATGAGACTGCTGTTGTGCAGATTTTTGAAATGTATAAGCCGCTTTTGATTAAGAAGTCTATCGTAGAGGGCAACTTTGACGAGGACTTATATCAGGAGCTGGCGGGAACGCTATTGGTGTGTATTCGGAGGTTTCAGATACTTGAGTAAATGATGAACGCCAGAAGGGAAAGCAGATGTCTATGTGCATTCTAATAAAAAAATCAAACCGAGCACATGGTATCTGAAATATTTTTATACGGTAAGTGTATCCGATATAATTTTCAACCACTCTCAGAGGAGTAACAACCTCTGGGAGTTTTTTGCGCTTTTTCCTTAAACACCGTATTTATATATGTACCAAAAAGTAAGGATTTTGGAAATCAAAAAAAAGCCATGATTTCCGTACCAAAAAGTATGCAAAAAAGGTTTTGGGACGTCCCACCTAAAGATGTGGACATTTTGGGAGAAGGAGTGAGGAAAAATGAGTATATATGGGTATCACCGGGCCAGCACCGCAAAGCAGCACCTTGACCGGGGCGATATAGAGATCAGAGAATACTGCAGGGAGCATAAACTGCCATTAACAAATATTTATATGGAAAAAAGGACTGGAAGAAATTTCGACAGGCCCAGATATACTGTCCTGATCGAAGACGTGTTACGTGCGGGTGATACGTTAATTATTACGGAGGTAGACCGGCTGGGGAGAAATAAAAAAGAAATCTTGAAAGAGCTACAGCACTTAAAGGATATGGAAGTGCGTGTTATGGTACTTGAACTGCCAACCACCCTTGTAGACTTGTCTCAGATGGAGAATGGTTTGGCAAAACTGATGATGGAGACCATCAACAATCTAATGCTGGAGATGTATGCTTCTTTTGCGGAAGCTGAAATGCAGAAAAAAGAAAAGCGCCAGCGGGAAGGCATTGAGGCCAAAAAGCGTCGCGGGGAATGGGATGATTATGGCCGACCTGCAGTAATGGGGGCGGAGGCCTTTGCGAAAGCATACGAGCGTGTTCTTAGGCAAGAGGTCACGCCTACGGTACTCATGCGGGAGCTGGGGATGGCAAGCACCACCTTTTACCGATACCGGAAAAAATATCTGAAAAAACAGAATAAAATTCCTGAAAGACAAAATTAAGGGTTTCTATTTTATATAAAATAAAATTTTGCGGAGGTACTGAAATGAGGAAGTTACGAGAAGGAAGTTTATTTTTGGATCAGAGATCCGGGCGGTATGATATTCGGTTTGGTTTGGAGGAATTTTATGGGGGACTTCATTGCGGCGAATGCTTTGAAGTGCGGGTAGGAAATGAATGGGTGCCGGTTCGGATTGAAATGGGCGACAAGGACAAATGGTATCTGGTCGGTTTGCGAACCACGTGTTTGGATGCCTTGCCGGTACGGATATAGGAGGGAAAGATGCAGACAGTACAAAGGCAGTATGAACGGTTTATTATGAAATCCGTAAATGATGTGGCAATTATGCTGGAGTGTTTACACGAGGTGTATGGTACGGAAAAGGAACAGCTTCTATCCAGGGGGAATATCCGTAATACTATGGTATATCCGTTCCTGAAAATGATAGAGTCACAGTGCGGGAATCTGCCACCTCAAAGACTGCATGAGCTCTTGTGGAAACTTTTCTTGGAAACATCGGATAAAGAGGAGTTTCTTACGCAGGCAGGTGAACTGTTGCAACCACACAGAAGTGAAAAAGGACCGTCCGAGTAAGGGCGGTCCGAAGTATTATCCTCTCCAACAGAGCAATCCTAACGGCATTGAGACAAATCTTTTATGCTTTCGGCCATAATACAACCCCATCTTCACTATATGCTTATAGAAAGGCACGAACACTGATACAGATACAGGCCATCATATTTTCGCTTACAGCAGCCGTATTTCATCCGGTGCCACAATAACGAGGTCTAAGGGAATGTCCTCTATGCTTTTTGATATTTGATATAGCTCCGAAAAACGTCTTTCCAGATCCCTGATTTCGGCTGGGGAGTGTGGCGGAGCGAAACAGCAGTAAATATCCGGTGTCGGATTATCTGTTTCCTTCTCACTGCCATCCCGTATTTCCAGAATCACGCCATGGAGTCCATGGTAATCGCTTTTTGGAGTGCCGATAATTGGTTGTCCTGCTTTATATAGTATTCCATTATATTTAATTTCAAACATTTTTTCCTCCACTTACATTGCTCTTTGATAGTCCATTCTTAGCTTTCCTCGAATGTCCATTAGGATAAGTCCCAGATTGTTCTCTCCATAACCGTCACACATTCCCCAATACCGGTCCTTCCACACGTTCTCCTCAATGAGTAAAGCATTATCTGTCGCTAGCAATGCCTGTGCAAGCTCCGGGTGCTGATGGAATTTGGTCATGCAGATTTCGTACATTAGCATAATCTTGACCTTTTCCCAGTCCGGACGCAGCGTGATCCGGCGTCCAAGTCGTTTTGCCTCCGCAGGATCAGCAAGCTGAGAACTACAGAACTTCAGGCGCTCTTTTGGATAGAGTGTTTTCTGTGACTGGAATGCCGCCTCGTTATTGGCATAGCGCAGGCCACGGTAGATAATAGGAGCATTATAAAAATTGCTGAGAAAAGCGTATTTTCCTCTGAAGGATGTAATTTTTGAGATACCTTGTGTTTCTTGCAATTTAATCACCTCATCATATTCATTTTTTGAAAAGAGGTACGGAAAAACCGCACCCCTTGTTGCATTTAAACTATAGAAAACATTTCTGCCAGCTTCAAAAGATTGTTCCTGTTAGACTGAAACTGAGCCTTAAATGGCTGGTATGGATTGTAATTGAGATATAAATATTTAAAACAATGATTCCATAATCTACGCATTTCCATTTCATCAAGTATGCCCTCGGTTTTTTGTATGGCCATGCTGAGTTTCGCTAACAACTCTGTCCATTTAACAAAGAACCAGTCATCCACCTCAATTTCAAAACTGGAAAGCCAATCCTGTACCGTATGTGTTTCTGAGTTATCACCACACCCCGGATTCTGACAAATGAATTCAATTTTGGGGGATATAGAGTGAGAGCCTTTCTCCATGCGTATAAAGCGCCCAATAGGGAATATGGCGCATACGGCTGGTTTTGCATCGTGAACTGAGCATTGGTTGCCAGACAACAGAGGACAGCGTTTCAGCTGCCCTTGTGGATTAAGTCTGACAACAGGAAGGTGTGAATTGCGTCCTATATATGCATCGCAATATTGCCTGATAACCTTTTCAGGAAGCATGGTCAGCTTTTGCGAAATACGAAATAAATCTTTTGGCGTCAAGATAATGTCCTCCCTGTTCAGGCAGCATTTCCCGCACTGGGTACAATGAAACTGAAAGGTTTCATCGGCTTTGATAGTAGAATTTAAGTATTCATCAATTAAACTTTGCTTCATGGTTTTATTTCCTCCGTATTGTATTTTGCGTACTGCTTTAGGCAATCATGTCTAAAAATTCCTGCTCTGTTAAGACCGTCACGCCAAGTGATTTTGCTTTTTCCAGCTTGCTTCCGGCTTTTTCTCCGGCAATCAGAAAGTCTGTTTTCTTTGAAACAGAGCTGCCGGGCTTGCCTCCGAGCTCTAAAATCTTTGTATGGATGCCATCACGGGTGAAATTGTCAAGCTTTCCGGTTGCCACGACCGTCTTGCCTGCAAATGTAGTGCCCTCATTGGTTGCTGTTTTCAGTGCATTTTCAAAATTCATCATAGTTTGTAACTCCTTCCATAACTTTAAATTTTCTTCAATAGAGAACCAAGTGTGTATATTTCGGTTTAATATCTCTCCGATTCCTTCAATATCTGTGAAATCGTATCCATCCAACGCAGCTTTTTCAAATGCATCTAAGTCCCCGGAAAAGACTGCAGCTAACAGGCGGCTTGCGGTACTCCCAATAAGAGGAATATCCATTGCTACCAGATAACGCTCAAAGGTGGTGTTGCGGCTTCCTTCTATGGAATCCCAAAGATTCTGGTAAGAAGCTTCTCCGAAACCATCCATTGCTACAATTTCTTCCTTATGCCGATCCAGATGATAGATGTCCGTGAATATTTTAAGCCAACCATAGGATAAAAACTTGTCCAATGTGGTTGAAGACAACCCACGGATGTTCATGGCCTTTTTACTGACAAAATGAACAAATCCTTTCAGCAGCCTGCTCTCGCAATCCGGGTTATCACAGTGTAATGTGGAGACTATTTTTCCATCGCTGGATTTCCGGGAATAGATACGTGTCTTTCCGCCACAGCAAGGGCAGATGGGCGGCGTCACATCCTGATAATGTCCACGGTCAAGATTATCTTCCACATGAGGGATAATCATATTCCGTTTTGACACGAGTATGCGGCAGCTTGGCATCAATTCCAGCTTCCTTATGAAAGAAACATTGTGCAGGGAAGCTCTGGAAACGTCGCATCCGTCGATGTTTACCGTATCAAAGATGGCTACGGGTGCAATCTCACCGAGACGGGATGGTGTCCATTCGATGTTCCTTAGAATCGTTTCATAGGTTTCATCCTCAAACTTATAGGCGATTCCGTCCTTGTTATGATGCCCTGTATATCCACAGCTTTTTGAAAAGCTGAGACTGTCATACATGACAACGATTCCATCAATGGGAAGATTCCTGTTTTCCGCCAGCGTGACCAGGTCCTGAATGTGCTGTGATAACTGAGCTTCATTCAAGCCTGGCTGTATGACCGAAATATAAGGACAAGGGGTAAAGCCAAAAGTATTCAGCCGGCTCAGTTTCCGTTGCCGGCTGTCGGATTCTGGTATTTCCACTAAGCCCTCCAAAACATGAAAGGGCATAAAATGGATACATCTACCCCGGCAGTTATCCGGACTGAAGCTCCGTACAGAGCCGGCAGCCAGATTCCTTGCATTTTTATAGGGGCTGCCATTTCCGTCACGCAGGGTATCTTTGAGTCTTTTAAAATCGTTGATGGGGATAAAGGATTCCCCGGTAATGACTAAGCGGTGCTTATAAGGAATCTCCAACGGAACATTGGAAAAAACAGGGATATTATGTGTGATTTCTTCTCCAACTTCCCCATCTCCACGGGTAGACGCTTCAACAAGATGACCGTTCTCGTATACCAATTTGGTAGTCAGGCCATCCAGCTTCAGCATCAGCAGGACGTTATGATTTTTGATGAAAGTAAGCAGCCCGGATACCTGCTTCTCTTTATCCAGAGAACGCAAGGGGATGGGGTGCATTACTTTCGCAAGGCTGCTGACCGGAGGGTAACCGACAGTATGTGTAGGGGAGTTGCTTAACACAATCCCTGTATCCTCCTCTAATTCCTTTAATTCATCAAAACGCTTGTCATATTCCCAGTCAGATATATTTGATTGGTTTAAATTGTAGTAAGCGTGCCGATGCTTATTCAGCCAGCTTACAAGATCATTGATTCTTTTGATTTGAGTTTCTGTTGTCATATCAAACCTCCTTTTCTTTGTATGCCATTCCGGAAGCTGTCCGCTTCTCCTCCTTTCCTGTTATTTGGGTATAAAAAAAGAAGAACGAGCGTAACGCCATTCTCCATTTCCCTGCAGAACCCTGCAAAATAAAAAAAGCCAGAAGCCCCTGCATCATGCAGAGCAGACTTCTAGCTATCTATTTCAAACCTAAACAACATGTGTTATCCTTCCGGATAGGCACAAACATTTACTACAATCACAGTATAACACTATATATTGATATTTTCAATATGAAAACACTATATTTTGTATGGCTTTGCATTAAAAAGGACCGTCCATGAGGGCGGCCCAAAGTCATTCTGCAATTTTGATATAAGATACTTACCTTCATCCAGAATAAGAATTCGTCCAATTCAGAAGACTCTCCACTTCATCAATGACAGAATCCAGCGTGGTGTTATAAGTTACATTGCAATCTTTCCACTTACAGTATAATATGTAAGCAAAATCTAACAAGGAGTCCTCCTCGGAGAGTGTGTCATAGGGAAGATTGCAAAGCCCGGTTTTATCCTGAAGGCGCTCGTTGCAGCGCTCAATAAAATCCTGATAAAAGCAATGCCGCTGATATAACTCATGGACTTCTCTTATTTGAACGCTGGTTAAATAAAGCGACAGTTTCATGGTAAGTCCCTTGTTCTTTTGTGTCATTTGGTGCATCTCCTTTCGCTGCTATACATTTCATAAAAAATTTTACAGACTGGTCTTGCAGGAGAAATTTCCCCTGCAGGTCCAGCTTTTGCGGAACCCATTGGCCATTTTCGTAAACTCTACGCATAATTGTGTTATAAAGCACAGGGTGTTGTTCGGGATGATCCAAGTCCATAACCCAATAATTTTCCAGAGCGATAAAAGGCTGCAGGGAGGCTTCGATTTTGTGACGAAGCTCCATGGTCAGCCCATGGGCACGCTTTAAATCATAGGACTGAAAAATACTGCGGCTGATTGCTTTCATCATACCGGAGTCCTCTATGGTACGGTTTATGACCGCTATCTGTTCATCTAAATCTGCATTGGGATTGACAAGCAGGCCCGTAAGTGCAATATTCTTGACATACTGTGTCGCTGTGATCTGAATCTTCTGCAGCAAGGCTTGATAAGCCTGACGATAGATTGTCTTTAGCTGTTGCGGGTCCACGTTTTCCCGGTTTTTTTTTAAGATGGAAAGCAGCCTTTCAAGGCTGCCCTCCAGTTCTTGCGTGGTCAAGCGCACATCACCTCTGTTTTGGCGGCTGACAGATAATTCAGCCGATAAATTGTGTTGCAGGTTTCAAAAAGGATACTATCCGGCGCCACCTCCCAAATATACCTTACTAAGGAAGTGGTAATGGTCTGGTTTCCATAGGTAATCCAAGCACGTTCACCAACCCTAAGCGGCAGGGATAAAGTGCCGGTCAGGATTTGTGTTTTTTTCCTTGCGTTTGTCAGGTCTATTATATTCTGATTTGCCATAGTCATTTCACTCCTTCTTTAAGCAACCGCATAAATCAAGCGGAAGCAGCCGCGTGAGACGGGAACATATTCACTGGGATGCTCGTATAAAGTTGCCCGGATACGTTCCTGATAGTGGCAGTTCTTTTGGGATTTTGGATGTCCTTTTAAAAAGTCATACAGTTCGGACAGGAATGCCTGCCCGCCCATATACTCCAGTGTCATCCGAATTAAGTGGTGCCATGTAAGGGATTCAAGGTCAACGCAGGTAACAGAAAACTGGTCATTTCGTTTCCAGCTAAAGGGAACCATAAGTGCATCGGGTTTGTGGTAAACCAACAAATATTCCGTAACGATGGGGATAAAAGGCTTCCGATAGGTCTGGCTGTCAGATACGCAGTTAAACTGCCCTTTGACCAGAAAGGACTCAAAATTGCCCATCCGCATCATATCGTGCTGAATGCTGTAAAACTTTCCCTTTGTACGAATATCACCTACGAGGATTGCCAGACGCCCGTCTTTTCTGAGTGCAAAGAAAAATTTTCTTACACAATAATTTAACTTTTCCAGAAAATCTTCATAGCTTTCGCAGCGTGACAGATCATCCGGATGAGGAGAGCCCCACATAGTACCGCTGTATTTGATGATGTTATGATATGGCGGATGAAAGAATATCAAGTCCGCTGAATCATCTACTTCATTTTTCAGTGCGTTCCAATTCCCACGTCCGCAGAGCGGAGCAGGGTTTAAGTCATAAAGCAGGGAACGCACCTGATACTTGTTTGCAGCGTACTGGCTGGTGCCGGAGCCGCTCATAGGATCTAACAGCGTAAATGTGCTGGTATCTTTTCCGTAATACTTTTTTGTGTCCAGTACATAACGTAAAACCGCAGAGACAACCTCTGGGGAGCAGTTGCCCCGCCAATGGCTGTCACCGCCATTACCACGGTTTGGAAAGGCCATAAAAGAAGTCAGATCTTTTCCAACCCGCTTCCTTAACCCTTCTGTTCCCAATTCTTCGGCAATGGCCCGCCAGTTAGAACCAAATTCCTGTTCTAAGAGATGGGCTGCCCGCTGGATTTCCAATTCCTTCATGCTGCAGTTCCTCCCTGTGGTGTGACGTGTATTGTCATCAGCCGGTTCCGAAAACGGGTAAAGCGGCTTTGTACACCGTGGATAGTGATATTGCATCGCTCGGCAATCTCATGATAGCTGTATCCATCGGCTTTCAGCCGCACCACTTCCTGTTCTTTGGGCGTCAGGTAGGATAACAGTTCTGCAAGGATGTCCTGGTCATGCAGCATATCTTCCAGCGCCGGTTTACGGTCAGGCAAGAGACGGTTCAGCGCCCATAAGGAACCATCTTCCACATAGGACACAGTAACCGCTTTTCGCTTTGCACGATTCATATGGCGAAACTCCTCTGCAACCGCATTTCGCATCTGGGTCCATGCAATTGACTTGAAAGAATAGCCATCAGCCAGTTGGGGACGCCGTAGGTATTCCTGTACCGCCTGCAGGTAGCCAAAGATGGCTACATCATAATAATCATTTTCCGGGAGACAAGTGCCCTTCAAAAACTGGTACACCAAATCATGGTGTTTTGTGGCAAAAATCTGTTCTGTTTTTGTTAATTCATATAGTTTTTTCATGATATCCCTTCTTTCTTATAAGAATTTCTTTGAAATAAGCATTGCAATCATCTTAGCACAGAGCCGGCCCTCATCGGTGACCTGCTTCTTTCCGTTTCTAAAGAGCAGAAGTCCCATTGGTGGCTGTAATTGTCCGACGGGCAGGGGAATCAGCGTATCCACCGGGTATGCCTTTGAATGGCCTGTATACACAGGCGTGTCAAAGATAATCTGTTCCCGGCGGCGCAGATATTCGCTAAAATCCGCTGAAACGGAAGCACCTTCTAAAAGACCGATTCCTTTTGAGAGGATAATGTAATCCTCAGAACAAATGGCAATACTGCAACGGATAACGGAATATAGGATTTCCAAATACTGTTTGATCTCCGGTGAATCGATGCCTGTACCGCAGTATTTTGTCAGGTGGATTTGATTATCCTCTGTGTGGATTTCCAAAGCATCACCATCGGAAAGATTCATAGTCTTGCGTATCTCCGAGGGGATGATGAATCGCCCTTGTGCGTCGATGGTGCGTATCATTGCTGGCCTCATAAAAATTTCCTCCTTCATAAAAGGAAGGAAGCAGGCGCTTCCTTCCAAAATGATTTATGCGGCATAACCATCTTCCTGATAACTAGCCTGAGTCTGCAGTGCCTGCTGTTTCTGCATTAGGGCAGCCTGCATTGCATTTTTACCGTTGCTGATGAGGCTTGGCGATACCGTAATCATCCACATTGTTATGTATCGGGTGACACGGTTCAGTAATACAAACATATCGGCATCCGTGATACTGATGGACGCCTTTGCTGTACACTGGAAACTGTTTTTTTGCATATAAGTGCCTCCAGTTTGGTTTTTCACCGCAATTCCTTTGCCATTTTCCATTGTTATCTTCCATGGGATTCTTAATGGTTCCCCTTTGTAATCCTGTGTGTTTCTGGTGATAGAAAGCTTTGTGGCAGAAGAATAACCGTTTTCGTCCTTGTTTCCGAAGATTTTATCCTGACGGAATTCAAAGACCGGGAAACCAGCCTGAAGCCGGGAAAAGATATAAAAAATTTCATCCGGCAGAAGGTTTGCCTTCACTGTTACGGTATTTTGTCCTGTCCCCTGTGAGTAGTCCAGAAGCGTAATTCCAATCAAGGAGCGTACTTTCCGGTTGTTTTCCATGTATTCACCATCCGCATGAAGCTGTGAATAGTTATATACGGAAGCAACACGTAATTTGTCATAAAAAGCGACCAGCTTTTTGTCTGTTTTCAGTACGCAGATCTGGCTTGATACATAAGGTTGTTCATTCATGAGATTGTCCTTTCTATTCTTTAATATAGCGAGAAATTAGTGTCGGCAGGAGCTTAGGCAGTTTATTTAAGTCCGTGATGTCCAGAAAACCATCCTGATAAATCTCTTTGATCTTTTCTTTGTCATCCCCGATTGCGGCAGCAAACAGAATGACACCTTTTTTACGGTATTCCTGTTTGATGGCGCGCAGGTCTGCAGCGGCGGCTGTGCCATGATAACCGTCTCCGTTTGGTTGGCCGTCTGAAATCAGGATGAGTATTTTCGTTTCCTCATTTCGGATAACAAGACGTTCCGCCACAAACCGGAGTGCCGCACCATCCCGGTTGCAGCCCCTTGCACTCATATCCATCAGCCTGTAACAGTCATTCATATCGAGAGAATCAAATTCCGCATAGGAATATAACTCCACATCAAAGCTTTCACAATGACCGTAAATCGAAATGGGTATATTTAGGCTATGGCAGAAATCATATAAAATAATTGCCGCCTGCCTTGCCATTGTAATGCGGGAGGAACCGGACATGGAGCCGCTTTCATCTACGAGCAGCGCAACTGCCAGTTCTTCACCGTCTCCCGGAAGCCTTGTACGTGAAAAATATGCACCGTCATCCTGATAGAGATAGCGTGCTTCCAGCCTTCGCCCATAGGGAAGGCGGCTTAGTTTTTCACTGTTACGCTTTTTCTCCAAGATTTCCATAATCTGTTTTTGGAGCCGCTTGGAAATAGCCAAAAGTGGCGCCTTTACCTGATCATAGGCTCTTTTCAGATCCGGACTTACATAAGTTATGCGGTTGATATTTACATGGCAACCTTTATGGATGTCGCCATATCGGATTTCCGCCGCCTGCTTTTGTAATTCCGCAGAAAGCTCTTTTTCATAAGTGAGGTTTGCCTTTTCAGTCGCCAGTGTTGTCAATACCTCAAGCATATCCTTGGCAGCATCCTGATATCCGGCCCCGGCATAATTGCGGTTATATGTGACGCCGGGATTGTGCCCTTTAGAAAGCTGATTGGTTTTCTCCATTTCCAGTCTTTCGGTTTCCTCTTTTAGCACCTTCTGAGCTTCCAGTTGGCCCTGACGAATCGCCTGTGGAGAGATATTTCCGGAATCCTTTATCTTGGCCCTTCCCCTTTTTTGCGGAAGCTGTGCCCCGGAATTCACCTGTTGTTCCAACTCCTGTTCCAATTCTTCAAGAGCAGAATCCTGCTCCGGCCTATTTTCTATCTCATCCACCACTTGCTTAATGTAATCCCATAGAATCACAAGGATTTCATTTGCCGCCGAAAAGCGTTCTTTCGGGTCCGGTTCATATATGGCGTCTTCTATGTAAGGGATACATTCCTCCAAAGCGTCAAGATATTCCCCTTTATAATCCGTTATGTTATTCACATCACCATTCCGGCAGTAGGATAAGATTAAATTCATCATGATGGCATAAGGACGATACCCCTTATCAATCTGTGACTGGATAGAGGGCGTCTGTTCCTCGAATCGTTCATTGTTTAAATAGATGCCGGCGGCGAAGGTGCCGGGAAATTTCTGGCACATCCGTGCTTCAATATACACATCCTCCATAATATTCGTGAGATGATGTGCCATTTTGCATAGGGTTTTGCAAACCGCTTTATCCTGCGTGGCTATGGCCGCTTGTATTTCTGTCAGGTTGTTCTCGTAATGCTCGGCTTTTGGGGATTTGGGATAGAAGTTTCCATTGAGGAGAGAATTACCGTAAATCTGCAACGCAGTAAAATCCGTAAACAACAAGTGCCCGCATTCATGTGCGTTAAATCCTGTCATACTCAAGGATTTCAGGTATCTGGTGGGCAGGTTTATTGTAATGGGATTGGCAGCATTGATAAAAATGCGATTACTATCCGTGTATGCGTAGTCTGCATTTTCGGCTGTATCCCAGCCAAGGACGATATGTACCCCGGAGTAATACCGTTTTGTTGCACTTTCTGCTAAACTGCTCTGGTAATCTTCATAAGCACTGGAAGTAAAAAGCTCCTGGTCCGTTATAGTATCCCGTTCTTCTATAATTTGTTTCTTCAGCAGTCGATAATCTGCATGCAATTCATTCACCTCCTGATAATATTGTTGAAGTTAATAATTTTTCCATTGGAATCTGAAAATAAACCGATATCTGATAGAGCGCATAAGCAGATGGCGCCGCCCTGCAGTTCTCATAGCTGATCATGGAGTATCTCGACAGATTCAGCAATCTTGCAAGTGTCCTTTGTGATAGCTCTTTCGATTTACGCAGCGTTGCCAGATTCCGGGCAAAATTTTCGTACATTTCCTGTTCTGTCATAGGCATCCTCCTCTATGCTGCAAGCACAGTGTCTAAACAACGGGATTGGATTTCTTCCCGGCATTGTCCGTCTGATGAGGCAGATGCGAGGACAGTATATTTTGCAGCTTCTGAAATATTTCCGCAAATCATATAGGACTGTACCCATGCAATCAGCTCACGCAAGGAACAACATCCATCTCGGATAGAAGCTTCCTGACAGTATGACTGAATTTCTTTCACGATATGCGCCATGGTTCTTATGGCTGATATATCTTTGCATCCGGTGATAGTTTTCACCCGTTTGACAAGTGTTTCTTCATCGGGATCTTCCAAATCTACAACCAGATGCATTCGAGAGATAGTTGATTGATTCATATCTCGGCAGCCTACATAGCCCACGTTTGTCGTCATTACAATTACTGTATCTGGATGGCGCTCTATTATTTCCCCTGTAGACAGTGTAATAGATTTACATTGATCCAGAAGTCCATTTAGCCCTACAAGCACTGCTGGATTGGTAATTACTGTAGGCTCTTGAATTTCTAATACATATCCATAGCGCATTGCGTCTACCAACGGCGTATCCACGTACTTAAATGATTTACCGCTCCTTTGTGCCAAGGTTTCTTGGCGGGATTGCTCCGAAACTATAGATAGCATCTCTTGCAATACAACATTTCCATCAACGGAGTCGTCATATTTATTTGTTAGCGTATAGTATGCACTGGCAGGATCCATTTGAATATCCGTAAATGATGGGAAAACGGTCGTTTTTCTCTTTGACTTTTGAGGAATATCTGGCAAGAACTGTCCAACCAAATCACTTATTTCCATGCCTGCATAACAGGTCATAAAGCGATAGGGCAAGTGCAATGCTGAAGCAATTGCTTTTGCGCCATCTGTTTTGCCGGCACTTGCTGGTCCACGCATTAAAAAATTGCGCATAGCATGTGTAGATCCAGTTGTCAGCTTGGCGTGTTCACAGATTTGCTTGATTTCCGGCGGGATAATATACCACTCCGGGAGATCCGGAACAGTTGCCTCTTCCTCTGGAGACAGCACTCTGGATTCATCCAATACATATTTACCAACAAAATCTTTATGTGGTATGACTACAGCGGGGCCCTGTGAGACATAGTTGCTTTTTATAATCTCAAAATCTCCCAAAAGTACATTGGTAGCCAAAAATCTGCCCTGCTTAATTTCGATGGGCCGGATTGGCGGAATCACGCCTCCGGCTGTAAGCTTAACGGGTATTCCATCAGCACCCAAGTTGGCGGCATTTTCTACCCGGCGGTAGAAGTTATCACAGAGCAGGGCCGCGCTTTTCAATAAGTCGTCTTTCGTGTAAACTCCGCTTTGAAGTAGAATTTTTAACTTCTGGTATGCACCATTAAATTCTCTGTCGCCCATAGCAGTCGGCATCAAAGCAAAAAAGAGAGCCGTTCCGCTATTTCCATTCTCCGCATAAGAGTAAGACTCCGGTTTTCCCGTCGGATTGATGGGATCTGGATACCTCCCGGCTTTAAACTTCCCTTCATTTCTGTTGTAGATTACTACGTGCAGTTCATCCGATGAGATACTGGCGTATTCAGCGATGGTCAAATCGTTGCCCTGACTGCCAAGTGCGCCGGTATGTTTGGAAGAAACCGTTGCAGCTTCCGCTTCCAGTTCCATGTAAGTCATAACTGCACGAATCAAAAGCGAATGTACCGTTGCCACTTTTTTAGGTCCCTGATTATACTGGGATATGCTGTCCTTGCGTCTTAATTCACTACTGTCAAACTGGTCAAAGGGTTCCGGTTGTTTCCGGTCCCAAGTCCAGTGTTCAAAAAGTTTATTCATTGTCTATTACCTCATTTACCATGATAATTCAAGAGTATTTTCCGCTATGGCTGCCTTCAGTCCGTTTTCCGTAAAAATGGAAATCAGTTCATTCCAGTAGTTTTCAGCAGGAAAATTCTCAAGTGTCTCTTTTACAACCGGTTTTTCCTGCTCCATAATAACGATGGAACCATCCTCCCGGATTGTGAGTTTGGAATAGCCTCTTGCATTCAAATCCGTAACCAACCCGGTAAGGACAGATTCACCGATCAGCTCATACCATGCAGCACAGTCCACTGTCGTTGATCTGACATCATTTGGTTCGGGTTCCTGACCGACAATCTCTGAAAAGGTCTTCAGCTTCATTAGCTGCAGATGAAGTGTGCCGTAGGTGTCCATACTTACTTCTGCAAGTGTAAATTCCGGAACATTGGTTAACTGAATCCGCTCGGCTTTTCCCTGAAGGAAACGCTCAAGGTTGGGTTTCTTACACCAATCCCATGTAGCGTCCGCATAGGCAGATCTCAGCTTATCTGTGATCCGGTGACTGAGCTGACAAAGCAGGGCCATACGCACATCATCGGAGGGTGGAACCTTTGCCGCCTTTCTTGGCGTCCAAAAATAATTCCGGGACATCTTTGGCAGGTGGATTCGTGGCAAAATGGATACGAGCAGAATCACCGCTGCCCCTGACAGGATGATAGTGATTGCGTACCTCCGGTATTGCTCTGGAAAAAATATGGCCAGCAGGATTGCGGCAGATGCAAGAATCTTTACATATAACATTCCTTTTGATTTCATAATGGTCTCCTTCTTAAACAAAAAAGAGGAATTGCCGATTATTTTTTGCACTTCCTCTCATTGATGGGTTCTTTCGTTACTTAATTGGGAAATGGCAGATCCTGTTGCGGATAGCCTGCAAAATTTCCAGCAGGCTGCTGATTTTGAGCGTAATTCATCTGTGTCTGGCTGCCGCCATAAGCATTTGGATACGCGGGGTTATTCCCATACTGACCTTGCTGCATTCCCTGATTTTGTGTATACTGATTATTTCTGGCTTGCTGTCCTTGTGCCTGCTGATTATTCATGGCAGGCGGCGTATTCTGTGCCGGTGGCAGTCCCTGTGTGTTCTGGCCATAGCTTGTGCCAGCGGAATTGGATGTTTCATCCTTGGGTTTATTCTGAGGCGTATAGCTCCAGTTGGATACACTGACTTCTAAGCTTCGGTCATGTACCTGTTCATTGGGATTCTCCCTGCTCTGACGCATATACTCTTTGGAATCAAAGTCCCCGACAATGGTAAGCAAATTTCCCTGTTTGACTTTTGCCTTAATAAGACGTTCACCCTGTCCTCCATTGAAGAAGCATGAGAAGCATACGGAATGTTCGCTTTCCTTCGTATACCCTTTGTTCTGGATCACGCTGAGGCGCACATACTTTGCCCCGGTCTCCTGATTGACAGTGAGTTCGGGATCTCTTGCGGCCCGGCCTTCGATTACGATAGGTGTTAACATATTACTCATAGTGTTTCTCCTTTCTGCCTTTTGGCAATAAACTTAATTTTGGGTAATAAAAAAAGTGCCATATCTGCCAATAGGCATAATATGACACTAATTTCCAAACTTAAACTGCATGTGCGTTCTGGATGAATGGTCCAGACTCCCGTTGCGGGCTGCACAAAACTTTAAATACATCATTATATTAACACAAGATATAGTTGCAGTCAATGAATAAATACTATATATAGTGCTTGAATTTTATTGGGATGTGCAATTCTGAAGCTGTAGCGGTTACTATTCCTCGAACGCTTCTTTGTCAAGATGTAGATTCCTGTATCTACCGCAGAAATTTCCTAATCCGTTTCATGCTATTGGCCTTCAGAGGTCCTTTTGGAATTAACAGAAGTGAGTTCCTCAAACCCTAGAAATTCTTGAAGTGCATTAGGAACATCGGCCGACCTGGCGTCACCAACCCTGTCGGTTCGGAAATACAGCCGGTAATAATGCCCTTGAAGGAGCTTCACACCCTTATCCAGAGTAAAATGGTATTCCGTTCCATCCACAGTTCGTAACAAAATGTGAAGGCTACGCTTTAATAATGCCGGATCCCGTTTTACGCAGATTCCCTCCAGACATAGATATTGGTGGGAATGAATGAGGCGGTAGAAGCTAATAAAGCGGATGAGGCTACACAGTGCGATCAGAATACTCATCAGCAGGAATATCTTATCTTTGGTATGGATTCCATACACACATCCAAAAAGTACACAAAAAAAGCCGATTGCACAGATGGCAACCAGCTTATTGAATAACGGTTTTGGCATAGAGGCTCCTTTCTATCATTTATCGAAAAAGATTTGTTTATTCAGGTACAGGTTTCCGATTGCCTGCAGAACGGGCAGTTGCGTCTGGTTAAGCTGTACTTGCTGTGCAAGGCTGTCACAGGTTTCGTGACCCGTTTCATAAAAGAACTTCTTTGCTTTTTTTGCCGGAATATCTTTGGTTTCTGCCAGCTCCAGATAGCTTAACAGTTCTGCAACGGAGAAGGCACATTCCTTTGTCAGCTTTAATACCAGTGCTTCTATTTGCGTGTTTTGCGGACGCTTTAGGTGCTTCTGGAAACCAAAAACAGTAAGCTTCCCGCTGGTATGGAGCTGGATACAGCTAAACAGGCGCAGGACGAAAGAATCCTTGACCGGCTGCATATAGAGACCGGACAAAAGGTTATACAAGGCGTTGACGCCGGTAAGTCCGCTTCCGGTGACAATGAGCTGCCGGTTCAACAGGCGGCGCAGAAAGTAGTCAAAGGATGCACCGGAAGTAATTCCTTGAACATGCAGACCATCGGTATAAGCATCAGCCAATTCCTGACAGGTAAGCATCTGGAAGGCCAGACGGGACCACAGGACCAATTCTTCGGGTGCCAGCCCGTAATCCTGTGGTCCGATTTGTATCATGGGGAACTGGGCATCCTGCCTCTTTTCAAACTTCAGGTGTCCGACTGCTGTATATAATGTAATCATAGTATCGCTCCTTCTCATGTTCAGCGGGATAGTAATTCGTGTAATGTGACATCCTGCCGCAATTTTTTTGCTGCCAGACTCATCCATGCTCGGATATTGTTTGCACGGACACCGAAAAAGACAGACATATCATGGCTGGTATAACCCTGTGCTTTCTTCAGCAGGCAGTAGATTCCTTTCTGCACCACCCCGCTGCTGTCTTGCTGCTGCTTTTTCAGATAGAGGATCGCCTCAGCCCTCCGGCAGTGCTGGTAAAAATCCTCCGAGTCGGGGTAAGTCAGCATATCCTTGGCTGTGGTACTTTCCAAGTCAGAGAGAACCGGCTCATCCAGAATACAGATTGGCTGAACATTGGCCATTCTGCAGTAATCTATCAAGCCATTGTGGACAGCACGTCTTGCATAAGGTTCAAAAGGCTTCGTGTTATCGTACCGGATTGCCGCTCTGCACAGTGCCAGACAGCCGGTCTGGTAGAGGTCATTGTAGTTCATGTCTGGCTTGTTCCTATCTGAAAAAATATAGTTTCTTATTGTTTCTTCTACCAGCGGGAGAGCATCGCTCACCATCTGACGCTGGGTTTCATTTAACCATTTCTCGTTCTTTTTCATGTTATATGCCCACCCCTCATGCCACGCAGCTTTTCTTATTGTTGACAAGTACCTTCCGAGATTCCGAGATGACCTGATCACACAGGTAATCGCCAAAAAGTGCGATGTGCGTTTGATTCAGGGGAATCCCCAGTTTGTCAGCGAGCCAGCGGTATGCCTGATCTCTGGATAAAATATTGCGTTTCCAGATCTGGTCAAAGGACTGGTGTGCGAGAATCCGCTTTTTCCGCAACGGAGCATTTGCCAGTGTACCCATGGGTATTTTGGTGTCCGGATAGGTACAGACATAAGCATCGCAGGCAGGGTAATGGCTGCAAACACAAACATAGCCTTTGCGGTCATCATGGAATATTTCAGAAGCAGGTTTCAGGACTGCCGGTTTACCGCAGTAACTGCAGCGCATTATTTTTTTCTTTGCCATAAAAGTCACCTTTCTTTGAAAAATTTGTGTTGTTATGATTATTCTAAAAAGACAGGTGATGAATTGATATAGGGCTTGAGTAAAAGCAGGTTCGGGTATTTCAAATTGTGGTATGTATCACCGTTTTACGCTCCTTTATGTATAAAAAAGGCTTCGGATTAGCGGAAGATACCATTTATCTGAAAATCGTGGATAATTTACCGGAGTGAAAACAAAGTGCTTCATAAAGCAGTAGCACAGGAAAATGGCAACGAGAATCTTGCAGCTTATTGCCAGCCTCTGCACCTTTTGGTTCTCTTTTTTGAACACGCCCAAAGCAGTCAGCAGTAAAAACAGCATAGGGATACCGATGACCAGCTCAAAGACATGAACAATGGTCTGGATGATAGTTGTCAGCATTTCTTTGCACCTCCTTTATAAGCAATACGGAAATGAGAAGAAAAGCGCAAATTACCAGTCATATAATTTCTCCGTACTCTGTTTAATCAGGAATCCCGCCAGGCAGGTATCAGAGGGAAGCTTCTGAAGCGCCAGATATTTGCCGTAAAGTGTGATAAATTGATAATAGGTTAGGCTTATGAGGCATTCCTCCGGTTCCGGACGCTCCGAAAAGATGATTTTGGCATCCGTTATGCTGAGGATGACGGGAACGGCTTCCTCTGTTAATGCAAATAGAAAATCCTGCTGGTCACAGTGCGGGATGCGTGGGCACCCATTGCAGGAAACATAACCGCACCGGTGCCAGTTGCTCTCACATAAGGCAAGAAATTGCCCGATTAGTTTTGGGTCCGAATGTAATATCATAGATTCACCACCTGAAATGGCCCGGCCTGAGTGGGACCGGGCCTGAAGGATTAGTCATCGAGTTTCTTTTTTTTACGTTTCATAAGCAGATAGCCGCAGGCACTCATAAGCAAAATGCCGGAGATGACTGCTACGATAATATAAGGCGTCATATTCGTGTCATCGCCTGTTTTTACCGGCGTCGATACGGAAGGCGTTTCCGTTGGAGTTTCTTCCTTGGGAACTTCGGTGAGACGGATGGTCTGATCCTTATCTTTTATATCCTCATGGGAAGCAATCTCCACCTCAGTCTCTCCGTTTACATAGAATAACTTTTCAAAAACAACAATGTCACGGCCGGCTAAAGTGCTTCCGTCAAAAGTGAAGGAAAGCTCCATGGTTCCATCCGGTTCATCCGGTACAAACTCAGCCTCCGCAATTACCTGCTTACCATCAATCTCCAGAGCCTTTTTGGTTTCTTTATCCATAAGGACGCCTTTGACTTTATAGGTGTGCTTGCCGTCGGCAATCAAATTTTTATAGGTAACGGTATCAATGATGATAATCTCCTTATCGGCAAGCGCTTCCTGATCCCCGTCCTCTTTATCTCTGGCGGATGTCTTTACCTCCGGGAAATAGACCGATTGGCTTTCGCTTTCAATATCTGCATGGATGGCAATTTCCTTTTCCTCCATAGAGACGCTTTCAAAAGCAACGATTGTTTTTCCCTGCAGAGCGCTTCCGTCAAACGTAAAGGACAACTCCACACTTCCAGAGGATTCCTCCGGGATAAATGTAGTTTCGGCAGTTACCTGCTTGCCATCAATCTCCAGAGGTTTTTGGGTTTCCTTATCCATCAGAGTACCAGTCAGACGGTATTCTCTGCCGTCGGCAATCAGATTGCTGTATTCTACGATATCAATAATGGTGGCCTCCTTGCGGTTTGCCATTTGCTGTGCATCCGTATCCTTATCTTTGGCAGAGGTTTTTATCTCAGGGAAGTAGATGGTCTGGCCGGCATCCGTCAGGTCTGCATGGACAGCCACTTCCTTATCTTTGTAAATAATGGACTCAAATACAACAACGATCTTCCCTTTAAGCCCAGAGGCGTTGAAGGTGAAGGTGACGTCTACGGTTCCGGAAGTATCCTTGGGGCTCAATTTAGCGGTTGCGGTGACAGGTTTGCCATCGACTTCAACGGCTTTTTGTGTCTCCTTATCCATGAGCGTGCCTGTGACCACATACTTTTCGCCGGGCATCAGGTTCTGGAAGGAGACAGTATCTACGAGTGTTACTTCCTCATCCGCACAGGATATATTAGAATTTGTGTCTGTATCTTTTGCGGAAGTTTTGATTTTCGGGAAATAGATTGTCTGGTCCGTATCGGCAAGATCTGCATGGGAGGCCAGTTTCGTATCATTTTGATATAAGTCCTCAAAGACCACACAACTTTTTCCTGCCAGTGCTGTTGCATGGAATGTAAATTTCACTTTTACACTTCCGGTACTTTTCTTCGGAGTAAAAGTAACTTCCGAAGTGATTGCCTGGCCATCATTTTCGATGGCTTTTCCGCTCTCCGGGTTCATCAGGGTGCCAATCAGTTTATATTCCTGACCTTTCTTTAAGCCTTCGTACTCAACGGTATCCACAATGGTAACGGATTCTTCCGGCTTCGCCATATGGGAGCTGCTGGCCTCATCCAGTGCGGTTGTAGCTATGGTGATTTCGTCATTGGTCAAGGTTCCAACATCAATCTTTGTATTGTCTTTATAGACTTCCACCTCAAACTTTAAAAGGTTCATGCCTTTGTTGGTATCGCATCGAAGCTCCTCAATGGTATATGTGTCATAAATCAAGGCTCCTTTTTCGTCATTAGGTTCGGAGGTGCCGAACCAGATTCCGTCTTTGGAGGATTCCCCCCGATTGGTCTGGAAGGTATGCTTATTCCAATCAGCGGAAGTGCTGGCATAACCATTTTTATCGGTTACAATCACATGATTTTCGCCTGTTGTCTGGGAAGTGATTTTAAAAGGCACGTTTGCCAGACGTTTCTGGCTGCCATCACTGATTTTTACCAGCTCCAGATCGCCCCGGATCACTTGGTTTTCAATGGAATGTTCTTCATCCATCAATTCCACGATTTTACCATCCTCTGTAACGTCAAATTCTATACTGATTTTGCCTGTGTTTAAGTATCCGTCTGGCGCCTTAATTTCATCAATACGGAAATGGCCATAGGGCAGAGCATCCTTTGCGGTAGAGGCAAGCCCAGCCTGATCGGTGGTCAGTGTCAATACCACCTGATCTTTTGTATAGGTATTCCCGTCTACTAAAACAGGATTGTCATTTAATGTGGTAACAGTGAATTTTGCACTCTCCAATGTGGCGGCGCCCTGTGCTTCGGCAAGTCCTGTCTCGTAATCTCGTTTCTGGACTTTCACACCGCCCCGGATTACCTGTTCTTTTACGGTGGGTGAGTTGTATGTGGATATGGTTTCAGCGTCACCTTCCCCCGTTATTTTTTGTACCCACACTTCATCAGATTTCAGATACCCTGCGGGTCCTTTTTCTTCCACGACCGTAACAGTTCCCAATGGAATACAAACCTTATTGTCTGCATAATAGAAATCATCACCGGACACTTTATAATCCTTTGTAAAATGGATTTCTCCGTTGGAATCTGTCTTCAGTACCCATGTCCGCACCGGGGTATTGCCAGCCGCAGCCGGATCGGTATCAGACTGCTGGGTATAGAACTTGAAAGTAAATTCTGCACCCTGCAGGGAAGCAGCTCCTTGAGGAGTGTTGGTGCTGGTTTCCAAATCTAATTTTTGCAGCACCAGGTCTACGGGATTATACTTTGGCTTGTCAGATACTTTGACCGTATTGGTTTTCTCTGCCTCAACGGATACCTTATGGGCCTGAGAATCAACGGTAAATCCGCTGGGAGATTTTAGCTCTTTTAGCGTATAGCTTGCCTCTTCCAATTCACCGGATTTTGCGTAACCATTTTTATCCGTTGTCAGTGTTTCTACCAGCTTATCCCCCAGATAAATGCCATACTGGGCGCCAGCCAGACTGTAATTTTTGTTGGCCTCTGAAAGCGCAGGATTGGAACTGGATTTTTGTAGCTCAATCCATCCATTGGGTACCTGATACCAGCTTCCGGCGAGGGTCTGGCTGTCCTCTTTTGGGATGATAAATGCTTTGAAGCTCTTTGGCGGATTAGGCAGGCTTTGGATTGCGTTCGTGATTTCCTTCGCTTTGTTAATGTACTCCTGTGTAGCACCGTGGAAAGCGCCGCTGTTATCATTGTAGTTGGCATAGGTATAGGCAGCCACAAGATGGCCGATCACGTAAGCATTATCATCGGACCAACCGCTCAGGTAGCTGTTTTTAATGCTTTTCTCGTACCCATACCCGCCGGGCAGATAAAACAGGGCTTTGCGTACCGGGGAATTTGCAGGGAGCAGATCATAGCTGTAATCTCCGGCTGCAGGGGTGTATTTCAGCGGCTCCACACAATAAGCGGTATTGCTGCCATCGAATGTCATGCGGGTCGTGAAATAACTGCCATAGGAAAGGGTCTCCCCGGAGTTAAAATGTAAAGTGCCGTCAGCAGCATATGCCGGGACATAATTGGCTGCAAGGGAACCGCACATAACAATGGCTGCCAGCATGAATGCCAGCAGCCGGTTACACTGGTTTTTGAGTTTTTGTAACATACGTTCCTCCTTTGAATCTTAGGTTTACCGCAACTTGATGTTGCGATGGTTACACCGCCTGTTTTTTCCTGCGTTCCACAATTTCCAGCAATTCCTGACGGTCTGTGGTAATCAGTTCCTTTTCAAGAGCTGAGGCTTTGAATTCCACCGTGATATTATTATTGTTGGTGGAAATCAGTCCATTCCCACGCTGGAAGTGGGTAATATTCATCACCTCCGTTTCAGAAAGATGCAGGATGGACTGTACCCGCTGTGCCTCCTCATCCTCCAGATTGAGGATGATTTTGGTCTTGGAGTTATTGATGATGCCTTTTCCATATTTCCCATCCTCCAAACTGAAGAAGTCGTTGATGTCCTGTGTGGCAAAGACAGCAGAACCGCCATAGCCCCGGATTATTTTCGCAATCTCAAGGACAAATTCGGCAGCCAGACGGTTACTGGAGGAACCGATTAACTGCCATACCTCATCCACATAGATGGCTTTTTCTTCAGTCCGGTTTTCTTTTGCCTTATCCCATACGAAGTCTAGAGCCACGAACATACCTACCGTCAGCAGGTCACTGGAACCAGTCAGCTCTGATATATCCAGAACCGTATATTTATTGGAAAGGTCCACGTTGGTCTGCTGGTTAAAGGAAGCTGCAGAGCCGTGGACCAGGCGATTTAAAATATGGGCAAGGCGTTTGGTATCCTCACTTTTAATCAGGATGTTATAGACATCCTCTAAAATCGGCATTTTTTTATACCGGTCTGGGTGCGCCGGGTCAATGAGGGATTCATTGTTATGCGTGATTCCCTTTTTTGCATAGGTCTGGATCAGGACTTCGTCTAATAACTGTTTCTCCTCATGTGTCATATCCGGAATCAGAAGCGAGAAGAAAATATGCAGCTTCTGGATTTTGGTGGCCAGTGCGGAAGCGTCCATTGTTGGTCCATCCAACAGCTCATTTACGGAGTTATCTGTTTTGCGGATTTCCATGATGTTGATACAGTGAGGACTTGCCGGAGAAATCTGGATAAATTCCCCGCCGATATTTTTGCAGGCCCGGTAAAACTCATGCCCTTTTAAGGGCGCTATGATAAAGACCTGAATGCCTTTCCTACGCATCCGGAGCGCCATGGTCTGCATGGTAAAAGTCTTACCTGCCCCGGAGCAGCCACAGATACAGATGTTGGCATTTTTATACTGTCGGCTGTCGAAGATGTCTGTGATGACCAGAGAATTGTTATACTTGTTCACGCCCAGCAGTATCCCGTTATCGTCGCATAAGGAATAAGAGACGAAGGGATAACAGCTTGCGGCTCCGCTTGTCAGCACATTGCGCTTGGAAAGTTCAAACAGCTTCTTATCAAGCGCTGCCAGAGGAAGGGTTGACAAAAACGCCCGTTCCTGCAAAAACACACAGGTATGAAGGTTCATATCCTGTGAAATCAATAATTTTTTCATTTCCTGTATCCGCCACTCCAGTTCCTCATGCGAGCTGGCGGTAATTGTAATGAGAAGATTCATATAATAAAAATCCTCATTGTTTGCAAGGCCCTGCTTCAGATAATAACCTGCCCGGATAGCGGAATCCAAATCGTCAAAATCGGAGTTAGTATCAGAGGCATCCTTTAGTTTTGAGCGGTTGATACGAATCTGTTGACCGAGCCGCTGCTGGATCTTATCTTTTGGCTGGCGCTGCAGATATAAGTCCACGTCAATGCCTTCTCCCGCATTTACGAGCAGGGAAAGCCATCCTGCCGCCACTTTGCTTTTATACCCATTCGAGGGAACCATCAGGTAGGACTGATATAATCCGTTGATTTTCACATAATTGGAATGGGTAAGCTCCAATTCCTCTGGTGCAATAAAGGCAGTAGGCGGCACATGGTCTAGCTGGTCCAGCCCGCCTTCTTTTACATATCCGGTCAAAACCTGACGGATGCGCTCAGGGAGTGGAAGATCTACACAGCGTTTCCGGTTCAGCAGCGTATAAAAAACATCGGTGAGGAATTCATTCTCATTCTCATGTTCGACCAGCTCATTGCCGCATTGGTAGAGATACGTCTTGGCTGTTTGAGCGGCAGTTTCCAGTTCCGAGATGATTTCCTTTTCTTCGATCTTCCGATTGACGTTAAAAGGCTCATATTCAAAGATTAAAAAAAAGCGGCGAGAAACCGCTTCTCTGGAACTAAGCCTCCGTACAAAACGGATGTAATCTTCCTGAAGAACCCTGCAATTTTCATTCTCCTCTGCATCCAGCTCCTTTTGAGACTGTTCCAGATGCCGGTTAATATCCGCCATTTTGGAAATCATCTTAATCTGTATTTTTACAGGACTGATTTTTAAAAAGCTCATAAAGCTGTAAATGATTCCACGCTGTTCTCTGGAGCTACGAAGGAGGAAATTGATGGGTTCCACTTCCAGTATCTTCACATAGCGGTGATCCCTTGTGAAGATAATGCCATGCTCTATGCGTTCGATTGGCAGATAGTCCTCTAACGTAAGTTCCCTACGTTTCTTCTTTTTGGCAGAGGAGGACTGTTTGGAAGGGGACGCTGGGGCTTCCTTTTGTTTTTTTGCAGACTCTTTTCCTTCCCGTTTTCTGGCTGCTTTGGTGTCTTTGTCCGCATTTTTTGCGGCTTTTTGCTGAAGCTTTTGCTGTTTTTTTGCCGCCTTTTTCTCGCGTTTCAGGCGGCGTATATCCGCTTTTGCCTGCTTACGGATGCCACGGGGCGTAGAACGGTCAAAGGTCACCTCCGGTTCCGGCTTTTTTTTTACTTCTGGTGCAGGTGGTAAAGCCGCCTTTTGTTTCTCCTTTTTCTCTCGTGGCTTTTTTGTTTTGGGTTCCTTGGCACGGGAGGAAAACCGCCGCTTTTTTTCAGGCAGGGAATCTTCCCGGTAGATTTTCCGGCGGCTTACAAGGAACCGCAGGGCATTAAAAAGGAAAGCCGTCAGGCTCTCCCCTGCAATGCCAATCAAGGCAACCAGCGCCGCAGGGAGTGCGCTCAGGCAGAATATGATGATACGCATGGTTAGGGTTGCCGGGATGTGGAATACCGGAATCCCGATGCCCAGCAGTAAAATACCGGCCTCCAGTGCATTCCTGATATCCAAAGTCCCGCCAAACAGTTTCCACCTCTCGATAAAATTTGGAGGAAGGAAATGCACGTTAGGTTGTTGTTCTTCTTGATATGCCATAATCAGTCCTCCTTCTTTTCTTCGTCTGCCGGAGTGGATGTTGTATCGGGGTATCCGCCTTCCTGACGTTTTTCTATGTCTGAAGTTGTCAGTAGGGGCAGGGTGTCATCCGTGGGTTTTTCATACACCTTGGTTTCCTCTGTCATCCGTATCCGTTCCTCCCCAAACAGGAAGCGCCCGGCCCGGTCACAGTAAACAGGGAGGGTTGTCTCATCAGATAACTTAAATACCAGCTTTATTTCGCCGGCATTGGGATATTCCGTCTGTTCGCTTAGGAAAGCAGCGGATGTAATTTCCGTCAGGCCTTTTGACTGGAAGTATTGGGGGATTTGTTCTTTTAATTCGTCTATCTTTACCTCCGCCATAATATCTTTCAATGCTTCAAAGGAGTCAAAGGTTAGTTCCGGTAAAGCATCTGGCTCCGTTTTGAAAGAATCAGACAAAGCCGGGGCTTCTGGACGGGGCGCCGGTTCTTTTTTTAATAGCACCGGCAATATTATGCCTACGAAAATAAGAGCTGCAAATAAAAGCACAGCAAGTATCAACTTCATTTTATTCATAATTGTCTCCTTATTTTTTCTTATCAAAAATCCAGTACGCATTTGCGGTACTGTGGATCTCACTCATCATATCGAATTCCCGGTTTATGTAATTTTTTGATGTGCTGTCATTGGGATCGTTTACCAGCACTTTTCCGGAGGCGGTGACTCCACGAAGCACGATAAAGTGTCCGCCGGAAGTGAATAACCCGGCTCTCTGGGAACTGATGACCGGATGTCCCTCGGATAGTGCCCTTAGAACCGCATTGGGGTCGCCAGTCTGTATGACGGTGCCGCAGCCAAAATGACTGGCCGCTGCTTGGAAGTAGGACCAGTAGGTTCCAACCCCCGGCATATAATAGGAATTCCCACACCATGCAACCGCATCAATGGGCGTAATCTGTGTGCCGGTTAAGTAGCTTGCAATCATGGCAAAGCTGGTGGGCCCGCAACCGGACGAGGCAATGGAGCCGCCGCCATAAGGCACATTTCCATAATCGGTCTGCAGGTAGTGCGGAATCTGCATCCCGTTCGCCGGATAACTGCCGCCGCTGGCGCTTGTTATGGTATAGTACCGCAGTACATGGTCTACATACTCTTTATCACCATAGATGGAGTAATGCCAGTTGGGACGGGCGCACATCATATCAGAATAGGCGATGGCGTTTTCTTTGGTATAACCGCCATCCCTTGCGATGGCCCAGTCAATATAGCCGGAGCCGTAGTTGTATCCCTGCAGAGCCAGCTTAATCCGATCCAAATCGGTGGGCCCGGTGCAGCCGGCTTTTTGAAGGGCATATTTTAATTCCTGAATGCCGCACTCAATACTATAGATAGGATCGGTGATGCCATTTGGAGCATGAGGGTACTTGGTGTTAAAGGCACCTTCCGCCGCCTGCATGACATCCGGGACAAGCCCGCCGCTTTCCTGCATCATGACCGCCAATATCAGTTCTACATATTGCCCCATTCCATACCGGCCAGCAATCCGTTCCACATCCCTACGATAACGAAGCACCGCATCGGATACGTTTGCCGTAGCAATCCCATCATTCGTACCGCCCAGAAAGAGTGTCAGGTTTTCCGCATAATCTGCCGCCAGTTCCTTTTGTTTATCCGTTAAGGAAAATACATGGTCCGTCAGATAGGAGTCCCCCTGATATTTGACGGTGTAAATATGCTCTGTGACCGTTACGGTCTGGGTGACTGGCTCTGTCGATGCAGAGCCACCGGAACCATTCTCCACCTCATCGGGCTGGACCGTTACTTCCAAAGTATGGGTTTCGGTCCGTTTTTCGTAAGTATAAAGCTCATCCGCATGGGCTTTTAGGATTCGCTTCAGCTCCACAACGTTGATTTCCTTCCAATTATCTTTACTGGCGCAGAACTGTGCTATGATTTGGTTCGTATTGACAGAGATTACATAGGAAAAGGGATCATTGATGCTGAAGGTATCTCCTTCTGGGAGCCTGCCTGTCTCCGCATTGATTTTCCCCAGCACAATCTCGTGGCTTTCCTCCAACACTTCTACAATGGCTACCCTTGCGGCTTCGATGTTGCTGCTTATGGTTCCATTGTTATTCCATACATCCGTATCGGAATTTGTTAAATCGCCAAACGCCAGGGCAGGGAGCAGAGTCAAAAATAATAGCGGCAATGCGAGGATTCCCGCAGCAACCGCTAATAGCATCTTCACGCCTTTCTTCCCTCCGCCTATGGCGGCACCGATGGCAGCACCCCAAAGTCCGAAGGCAGCACCGGCTTTGGCGCCTTTTATAGCGGCAGCGCCGGATTGTAAGGCGTCAGAGTATCCAGAGTGTTGTTCCATAGGCTACACCCGGTCTTTCCGCTGTGGTGTCGGCGGCAGCTTTTGGACGATGGATTCCTGATAGGCGATCTTTCCGTTTTCGCCCTCATAGGGTTTCCGCTCCATGCTGTTTTGTGCATATTGCTTGTACCATGTAGCACCGTCCGCCGATGTGACTGTCTCGTAGTCTCCGCTGGATGGCTTCATGTACTGGTCTGCATGGTACATGGCGAAATCCCGGCTTCCATCGGCATTCTGCTCTGTACCCGTGATTTTTCCTCCGCCGATTTCCATATTTGAGTAAGTAGGAACCTTCAGGTTCCCGTCTGTATCCGTTCCATTTCCGGCAGGAGGTTGATTCAGTCCCATATAAGAGGTATAAGCTTTGGCGGCTTCCTCTCCCTTAATGGACCCGACCTGCTTATAATCACCTTTGGCAATGCTGCCGATGACTTGGTTGGCAAAATTGCCGCCCTTTTCCACAGATGACTGATAGATGGAGCTGCCTACGCTGGAGCTGTCTGTATATCCGGTTGCACTGTTCACTGCAGAGCGCTGTACATGTCTGCCCACAGAACCGGCAAGACCACCGGCGAGCAGACTCCCGCCTACGGCTGCAGCGCCGGGAGATGCCGAGGACGTACCGCCACGATGGGAACCGCCTCCACGGAAGGCCCCGGTAAGACTCCGCCCGGCAATCAAAAGTTCAGCCATCATATTCCCGCCGGTATTTCCCACGTTAACGCCCAGAGCCGATAAAAGGGAATCAATCTTCTGGCTGACTTTTAAAAATGCAACGGCGCACAAAAGCCAGATGAACACGTTCCCGGTCACTGTTTCCTTGCCTTGGGATGCGACTGCCTCCTCCACCTGTGCATCGGTAATGGTTTCTGCAAAAACGGTCATGGAACTAAGCATCAGGATGCCAAGTAGCAGCATGACCAAGAATAAACATTTTCTTCGTTTCATTTGGAGCCTCCTTTATAATGAAAGTGGGTTTGCAATAAAGGTTCCCACCATGGATGTAAAAAGCCGCAGGCACCAAGCATTCATCAGCAACAAAAAGAACTGGCCGCCCAGCATCCGGCACCAGCTCTTGAAAATATTCCCGGTAGCCTGACTGGAACCGGTGGCAAAAGCAACAGGTGCAGTATAGACCAGAACTCCCAGCAGAATATACCGCTCCGCCGCTTCAAAGAGCAGCTTGATATAATTCCACGCCAATATCAGCAATAAGATCAGGGAAATAAGCGCAACTCCGCCATTTGCACAAACGCCAAGGATGACGGTCAAAACGGAATTGAAGATCCCAAACTGCACAGGCGGCAGGTTTTCGGTTAAAATCCAGCTATAAGGGGTTCCGGCAATCCCAAGAAGCAGATTCACAATGTCTTTCGCATAAAAAACAAGGAAGATGAACATAAAGCTTCTGAGGGATAATTTAATCGGATCTTCAGCTTCAATGCCAGCACCTATAAAATAATTTTTAAAAAGCTGCCAGACCCAGTTCAGCATGATGAGCCCGATGGCAAGTGCCACAAATACCTGATACAGCATATCAGCAGCGGGAAAATAGCGAATAAACGTGTCCATGGAACAGCCAAGTGCCCCAAGGACAGATGTGGTGATCAAATCCAGAATATTCATTACCTGTTCGGCAATCCATTCCACGATCCCGTCGAGTATCCCCATAACGTGTCCTCCTCTCCGGGCCGATTACCCATTCCACTGGCCGCCGGCAAAGAATGGCGTAATGTATGCCATGATAAATCCAAGACCATTTAAAATTGCCCATGTAATGATAATGCGTTTCAGCCATGCACGGGATTCGTCCACGGTTTTTCCACTCTTTGAAAAATTCATCAGCAGTAAGGCCACGGATGCGGTTACGACAGCAGCTATGGTTGAAATCAGGACAATCTGGTTATATACGTCCTTCATGATCTCAGAAGCCTTATCCCAGATAGTCGCAGCAAAAACAGGCTGTACACTTCCAATCAGCAGGGTACTGCAAAGGAATAAGGCATACAGTATGCTTCCCGGACTGATGCAGCGTTTTTGGGGCGGAATCTTTGGTTTTGTATTTGGTTTCACGCAAGTTACCTCCTTCATGTGGCCGGAGAGTGAAAACCTCCCCGGCATCGCTTATAGTTTTCCAGCCTCTGTTCAGCGTCTGCTGAAAAAGGCAGTCTGGTCAAAGCAGACTGCCCTTAAACATATGGTATTGATTGTCACCTCCCGCAAAAGAAAATGCAGCACCTTCGGGCCAGAGGCTTATGGTCCGTGAGTGCTGCATCTTCATCTGCATATAATTTTGACAATATCAATTTTATCATGGGGGGATTTCCCTTACAATCGCAGGAATGTGCCATTTCATGCCTCTTATCTGCCATTTGTGTGACGCTCTTACAGTGCTTGTTATCTAACACTGTCAGATTCTGTTTGAATTCGTGCAAACCCCATATACTAAGACTACGGACTAATACTGTAAGTACGAGATTGGAAGAACTGATAGGAGGGTGTATTATGAAAGGCGTCGGCAGGAAAATACAAAAGTATAGAGAACTTGCGGGATTTACACAGGAGCAACTGGCAGAGAAGGCACAGATCAGTCCCACTTATCTGAGCGCCATTGAGCGTGGCATCAAGACACCTGCATTGGATGTGCTGGTAAGGATTATCAATCTGCTTGGCGCAGAACCCAACGATATATTGGAAGATGTGGTCCCGCTGAACGCCAAAAAGCGTTATTCGGCCCAGCAGGAACGTCTGAAGGAACTCCCTGTACAAAAACAAAAGAAGGCGATGAACATATTTGATGTTGTCATTGAAGAATTAAGGGATTAGATTACTGTCTGCATGGTAGGTGCAGACATTTTTTCGACATAAAAACGCAATATAATACGCTTTTTTACGAATAAAATGCGTATTATATGATGAAAAACACTCTGAGAATTGGTATAGTAATACTGTCAGAACTATATCAAGAAGGAGTGTTATACAAAATGAAAAAAGCAGTTTTGGGCATTATCGTATGTATGGCAGGAATTATTTTGGGATTTGGAATGGGGAAGTATTCGGCAAAAGAGCTGTCCACGCAAAAGGAAGAAAGCGGCATCTCTGCTAAAAACCATGAACCATGGGTACGAAAATCAGCAGAACCGGCCAAGAGCAAACTGAAAAAAGCGAAAGAATGCTATTTGTGCGGAAACAGCAACCGGAGCCTCATGGGGCTTTTCCGGAAATATGATGACTTGGGGATTATCTGTGTGAATAACTGGTATGTGATAGATATGAAAATCAGGAACCATGCAGATGATGGAAGCTTAACCGGGCCCAGAGGAGGCATGAATACCACCTATACCGCAACCGGAGAAGGCGGCTGCTTTTTCCATAGTTCACCCAACTCGGATCGTGGGATTGCTACGATGGAAATCACCTATGGGGATGACAGCATTTTTCAAGTAAAGAATGTACAAAAGCACTTGTGTCAGGAGTGCCTTGATAAAATACTGGCGGTTATGGAGACTTACGAACCGGAGAGCAAGCCATGGAAACCGAGAGATCTTTGTTTAGTGGATTTTAATACCTTGGAATTGTACTCCCTTCAGGGTGACTATACCACATATTATATTGGCGATTACTATGTGCAGATTGATACGGACAAAGAGGACCGCATGGAGGTGACTGCAATCTATGCGCCGGTGCTTGAGAATGGGCATAAGGAAGGGGAATAGCAAAATTCAAATAAGGGGGGACTTGATTTCTCGCATCCCCCAGTGTATAATCAAAGCAAGAAAGGTAATCAGATGCAAGATCTGATGCCCTCAGTAATTAAATAACTATGTAAGAAATAGCATCCAACTTTCTCAGGGCGGGATGCTATTTCTTATTATGTCGATTATCCAAGTAGGTCAAAGCCGCAAATACCACAAGCAGTAGTGTTAACACTTCAAGCGTATTCATGGGCATCACCCTCTTTCTTTCTCAAGACTAGAGGGCAAGAAATTGCATCCGTTCTTTCCTGTTCGATTATTGAATTAGTATAGCACAAGCTGTTTTGTGCTGCAATATAATGGAGTTTAAATGTTCTGTTTAATAATTCTTGTTATGATTCCAACAGCAACATTTCGCTCCGTATCTATATGGGTGACCACAAAGGATACCATATCCTTTTTGCCGATGGTCCGGTTATCGTAACAGCTATGGGCTATGGCATTGACGCCGATGGTAAGCCGTACAAAGACAGTTCCTTTATGAATATCTTCCACGGTGCCGGCGTATTTTCCCTGTACCTTGCAGAGCTGCATATTGGCGAGGCTGGTGTTCCCTTCCACGCTTTTCACATCTGCACGGACGGTAATATGATCCGTATCCTGTGCATCCACGCTCAGAACCCGGACCAGAATCTGTTCCCCTACATGGAACCGTTCCTTTGCGTCTCCCAACCAATCGAAGGACAAATCCCTTGCGGGGATGGAGGTTTCCACGCCAAATAGTTCCACACGGACTACCTTCTCGGCAACAGCTACCACTCTTGCCTGTACAATCCGGTCCTCGTAGACCTTGGGTTTTCCAGAGGCGTCTTTGTCCAGATAAAAAATCTGACGCTTTTTGTACATGGCATCTTTCCGGCTGGCAGCAATACTTCTTGCCCTTGCATCCAATCCCTTGATAATAAAATCAATCTCAGCGCCCAGCATGGTATTCAGCACTTTATTTTGCCGGAGCGACAAATCCCCATAGTTATGATTTTCGTCAACGGAGAGATTCAGCATCATTTCACTGACAGGAATCACGACACGGAAATTCTTATAGTAAATGATAGCAATGGTGGCGCCACCCTCCAGACGTTCGATTCCGCCCAGTATTCCGGTTAATATCCGTCTGGTACGGTAGGCATTGGTAATTTCATGCCATGCCAGTTCCTCTTTGCTCTGTTGTGTCTCAATAGAGGCATCCGCCTCCAAGGTTAAGATATTGTTTAATTCGTTTGGCATAGTAAAACTCCTTTCTTTCTAAAACATAATGGAATCCTTGTCCAGAGGAATGAAATCCTCATCCTCTGAGGGTTCGTTTATAAGATCAGCAGTCTCATCCGGGGAAGTGGAAGGATAATCTTCTCCCCAAGGTGGTTCGGGTGTATCGGAAGGGAAGGCTGCAGGGGGAATATCCAGTGCCGGCTTTTTTCTCCGCCCACGCTTAGGCTTAGGCATGGATGGCATATAGTCCACTTCTTTAAGCTCCTGTTTCTGCCATTGCGGGATATGTTCGGACGCCTTTCGTTTTCGTAATTTTTTTGCCTCCGGATGCAGCACATAGTCAAATTTTTCTGCTTTAAGGACTTTCTGGCCTCTGAGGATAATCAGTTCTTCATCCAGCGGCAGGCGCAGAACCTCATCTGGTGTCAGGACTGCCCGTTTTCCGATGGATTCTGTCTTCCGGTATTCCGGCGTATAATCGGATACCCGCCATGTATTTAGCTGCTTTGCCTCACTGGATACATTGACTGAGGCAATTCCGGTCCGCTCAGAAATGAACTGTGCTGTAATGGGATCTGTACATCCTAAAAAAACCGTAGAATCACAATTCCCTAAAATTTCCTGCCAGGAATTATAGGGGTAACGGTTCTGAAGCTGGGGCAGGTTCTGAAAAATACAGCTAATACTGATTCCCCGGCTTCGGATGACGGATATTTTTGTGGGCAGATCTAAAATAGTTCCACAGGAAGCCCCCAGCTCGTCCGCAAGGATATGTACCGGAACCGGAAGCCGACCTCCCTCACAGTGTATATCCGCATAGCGCACTAATCTGATGAAAACGAAGGACAAAAACAGCGAGGAGAGGAAGTCAAAGGTATGGTCCTGATCGCTGACAATACAGAAATACGCACATTTTTCCCGTCCCGGAAGCGTAATGTCTATTTCATCATGGGCGGTTATCTGCCGGATCAGCTTACTTTGAAAAATCTGGAGCCGGGAACCAAGACCAATGATGACTCCGCTTCGCACTGTATCGCTGGCCTGTTTATAGATACAGTAGGGAACCTTTGCCGGATGAGATATAGGCAGCAAGTCAAACAGGGCGTTTAGTTCCTTTTCGGAACTCATGGTCAGAAGCTTATAGACCTGCCCGATATTTTTGGCTTCCGGCGGGAACCCCTGTTCCACATAAAGAACCAATGCTTTTAGCAGGTTTTGCTCTGCATTGTCCCAGAAATGGTCTCCCTTACCGGAACCAGTATTTTGTATGATGACATCCGTAAATATCTGTGCCATGGTTTCCTGCCCTTCTACTTCAGATAAGCAGTTCCAGCTATCCGAGCATTCCGGACTCACCAGATTAAATACCTTTACAATATATCCATGTTCTTCCAAGTAAACAGCCAGATCCTCGTACAGTTCCGATTTCGTATCTGTAAAGATGAGGCTTTCCCCACGGGCCACACACTGAAGGGCTGCATTACGCACATAAGCTCTGGATTTCATGGAGCCGGACGCCCCGTAAACAGCGACATTGCTGTTCATGCGGGTATCTACGGGAAGACAGACGGCTTTACTTCCAAGCTTCCCCAAAATGGGTCCTTTGTATTTCGTTACATTGTCAACCAGTTTTAGGACTTGATGCATTTCTGCCGGAGTCATAAATCCGGCGGTACCGTAGGTGCCTTTGCTGGAATAAGACAGATTCCGTTCCTTGTCTGCCATACCGCCATTACGGTCATATCCCATCCGCATAAATAAAAATACCAGCAGCAAGAAGGCAGCCAGACAAATAAAAATCCCATATAGGTTATATGGGAATAGGGTAAGGGCGGACAGGCAGGCTTCAAGCCGGGGCGATGGTGTTTTCGGAAAAGAGCCGTTTCCTGCAAAGTTTCCTGCATCTGTCCAGACCCGGTAATAATATATAAACTGTGTGATATATCCGCCTGCATAGACGGTACACAGGCAGATGGGAAGCGCAAATATGCACTTCCACCATTTACGTTTCATGAAAAAACCCCCTTTTGAACTTCTGGAAGTCAATTACGGAGTATTGGATTTCTGTATTCAGATAGTTTTTTAGCGTTGGAACCTGAAAGTCAAAAGCAACGATGGTTCCCTTCTGTCCAAATAGCTGTACTGCCGTATTGAATCGGTTGATACGCTGCATGTCAAAATCATAGGCAAACAAAACAACATCGCCGGATGCTGTAAGAGCGTCATGCTCGATGGCCAGATGCTCATTGGGAGGCATCAGGTCAGAGAGTAGTAATTGATTTAGCTGGCCCAATAATTTTGGGCGGCATAAAAGCTTTAATAAAACTTCGCCTTCCGGGGTGTTGGGCAGATAGTGAAAGTGCTCATAAGAGGTGTCCAGACAAAACAAGGACTTTTTGAATCCCCCGGTACTGGTCATCAACTTTATGGCTGTATCCATATCCCTTCCAAGCATTATTGCCCGAATCTGTGGGATACGTGGATAGAGATTCCCATTAAAGTAATGCTGCAGAAAGGCGTTCACCCGGATTTCTGTCCGATACTCCCACTTCAACAAAGAGGTTCCCGTGTTATACATGACGTAAATTGTAGTTTTGGTCAGCAATATCCCTACGCTCCGGGAATTTTTGATCTTTATTGTGCTTGTACCGAGCTGTTTTAATTCTCTGCTGGAGTAAAACAGAGGAAATTGCAGTGTTTTTGCTTTGCCTCCGGGCAGGAACAAGGCTGGCTTCGCATCTGGAAACAGCGGTACACCAGCATGAAAAAACGTGATGTAAGCCTCAGCTTTCTGATAAAGCCGCATCCGCCTTGTGGGCTCGGAACGGATCTGGTTGGTTTCCGTATTTCCGGTCAGATAAAAAGCAAAGCGGTCAGGATTGTTCTCAAGCAACATTTCCTTTGCTCTTTTCGTTAGCCGGTAGCCCCGTAATTTATCTTTGTAATGAGTACGAAGCAACTTTTCCTGTTTGAGCTGTGTAATCACTTTTTCTGCATATGCACCGGGAATCACCCTGCTTAGTTGTTCTGCAGGAAATTCACCACAAAGCGCTATCATCTCCAGCAGGATATAACGAGTTGTATCTGTATGAATAGTGGCATCACTCCTTAAAAAATACCCATCAGACTCCATACTTGGGTAGAATCGTGGAAAATTAGGCACTAAAAAACACGGAATTTACTGGTTCCGTGTGATGATTTACCTATGTCGGCAACGAGGATAATTATTTCAGGAAATTTCCGACAGGTCTGATAAGCTGTTTTTTTGCAGCTTCAGCCATTTCGGAAACATGGCTTTATCCATAATGTGGATAGAAGTATAGTCGGCGCTTTCCAGCTTTGTTGTGTGATAGGAGTCACAGAACAATCCGTTGTCATCCTGCAAAACGAATGGGGATATGGTATCTAAAATTTGCTTGAATTCTAAATTGTCATAATCCCGGATGCGCCGCAGCGGAAGCCGCTCATCGTAAATCTGGATAAAGCATACGACACAATTTTCAAATAAGGGAAGTGCATTGTGTTCCAGATATTCCTTCAGTGCATAATGGAGCGGTTCATTGATAAATGACGTATTCACATGGGCTTTTCGTTTGGGAAGCAGTCCGGGGAGACGGATTGTCAGGATATTTTCCTCACTTGTAATCTGAATCCCGTGAACCTTGGCGGCTTTGTTCATGTAATTCGCTTTGCAGAATCCGGTTGCGTATATCAGGTTGCGGAGCTGGCAGGCAATGCGCTCGGCTCTTAAAGCCGCATCCGTGCTGAGTTCTTCATAGTTCGTGGGGTATTTTTGCAGGTCCGTCGTCTTCATTGCATACACAGAATTTTTTAGTTTGTCCAAACTATCTTCAATTCCGATAATGCGCTGTAATAATTGTGTTTGATCCATTTTTTATCCTTTCCTGTAATAGCTGACGGTTCCATCCAAAGACACCAGGCAGAATGCTGTGACATGATCAATATTTACTTTAAAAGCCTGCTCCTTTGACTGTATAATCACCAGACGGTTCGCATCGGTTTTCAACTGTGAAAGGATATGAGCCAAGAGAGTTTCCTGTTCTGGAGGGATGTAAATAATCTCGTAAACCTCATCCTGAGAAAAGAAATGTATCTTTACCGGGTATTCCCCAGATGTATGATACACCAATGCCGGCTTAAAATCTAACAGCACCCAGTAGGCTGCAATCATTCCATAATCCACTTCACGCAGGGCATCCTTCTGGTCATAGAGCAGATTTGTTGCTGCATCGTAGAATATGCGCCCTCGTTTTATCAGATTTCGGAGTAGCGTATTTATTGTATCCTCCTTCTTTGTAAAAGAACGAAGAACCTGTTCATAGGTCAGTACATGGTAGGTTGAGATAATACGCAAGATAGCAGCGGCTTCTCCGTGGTTATATATTTTATCTCGTGTTTTCATGGTGGACTCCTTTCAAAACATATTTTGTGCGTAATGCTGTAAGTACAAAATACGTGCAGCCTTTATACTTACAAAAAACGTATAGCATTAAGTACAGAAGATGTCAGGATGTCAGCGGGTTTTTGGGCAACAAAAAAGCACCGGGTAATGGTGCTGAAAAAAAGCGAAAACTATAAGCATGAATATTGTAGCATGGGTAAATTTCCCTTACAATCGCATTTTTGTGCCAATTTTCTGACACCCTGTGCCATTTATTCTTCCGGGAAAAATTTATTTAAAAGCTCAAGGGTTTCCTTGGCTGTAAATCCCCAGAGAATCGTGCTTAATGCTTCCACAGCAGCGTGGCGCTTGCGGTAGAAGGTTCGGTAGGAGATATTATCAATGTGGGGAACCAGCTTCTCAATGATTTCATCCGTATTTTTCAGTTCCTGTGGTGACAGGTACGAATAATATAAAATCCAGTAGTATTGTTCCCCATATTTGTGGTTGTTCCGCAGTAAATCCACAGAGGATTCCAAAAGCTTCAGCATTTTGTTGCTTCGCTCAATACTCCTGGCCCGCTCCTCAATATCTGATCCATTCAGTTCGGCTCCGGCCGTATAGATACTGTCCAGAAAGTCATCTATGGAATTTCCATAGTTTATCTGGAACTGGATTTCCAGTTGATGAACAACGACTTTCAGGCTGTAGGTGGCATCCCGGTAACGCTTTAAAAACTGGTAGGTGTCGTGAAACCGTGGGTCCTCACCGTGAATTTCAAGTTTTCTCTGTGACTTAGACATGGCTGTTTCCTCCTTTTAATTCGATGGTTTGTGTCTGCCTGAATAACGCCGGCGGTGTGTGCGGTTCATTCGTGCGTATCCGTAACTCAAACTGATACGTCCTATCTCCAAAGGGACAGATAATCTGGAATCTATATAGTCCTCTGCAGTCTGATAATTTAGATAATTGGTATTTTGCCTTCCGGCACCGACAGCACGGGAGAGCCTGTGTTTCCAATAAATTTGCCACTTTTTCGATAATGAAATTTATGTGTGTTTTTGGAACGCCGTCTATCGGATCTGAAACAACAATCTGTTCAGAGATTTCCGGTTCAGGGGCAGTCTCAGCATCATCAGGAACTTGTACGGTTAAACTAAGCGAAAGAGCAACTTCCTCTTTGTCGATTAAAACGTCTGAGAGGGAGAACATAGTTGACAGGTAATTCTTCAGATAAATTACGCTGCCATGAGAGCCTGAAAAGGAAATGACGGATATATAATCCAACCCCTCCAGCTTTTTGATAATCCGGCAGGTAGTCGCTTTGGAGCGGCCCCACCGTTCCGCCAGTTCACTATAGCTGGTCAGCGGGCTGCCGGTGTGGTTTCGGATATAGACCACAGGGCCAACCTCGGAACCTTGAACATGAGTGTCGTTATAAACCGTGTGAATCCACAAATCAAGCAAAACATCCATCTCCGAACTTTTCCCCATGCTGATAAGCTCATGGACCTTTTTTACCGGGAAGAAGAAAAATCCCGTATCCTTTTTGCAGGGATAACTGTAGCTGAGGACGGTGTTTTCAGATTTCCAATCCAAGACAGTGAATTTTACCAGCTTGCTTTTTCCTAAGAGGGAATAGGAAATATAATGCTGTTCTTCAAAATAATTCAGGAGAGAAAGTACCTGATGCTGGAAGCGGAACCGGAATTCATTCTGAAGATCTTTGACAGAACATATCCATTCGCCGGCCTCGACGGTATAAGTGATTCCCTCGATTCTACGATAGGATCTTCGGTAATTTGCATAAGAACAAAGAATCAGGTAATAAAAAAGATAAGAACCTCCAGACGTCCGGATGTTCTTATCTTTTATAAGGGAGTGTATGAATTCTCGGTATATCCTGCATCGAGGATAATCGACGAGCTGTTTGAGTTCTAATTGGTAGTTCATAATAAAGGGCCTCCTACTCTTATTTATTTTTCTTACATGATATGCTATAATTATTTCAACCTCTGAAATTTACTTTTCAGAAAAGCGTCCTGAAAGAGAGTTTGACTTGCTAATAATGGTGGAATGTCATAGTTCGATTCCACTTTCTGCTAACAATCTGCTAATTTCACACCAGAATACAAGAGGAAACGAGATGGAATTTGAGGATATTCCATCCCGATTCAAAGTGTAAAAAGTCCAGAAAATATAGGGGTTTTTAGGACATATAAGGGTTCTGGGTTATACGTGGGTTGATTGGATTTTATCTTCTCCTAAGCGGTAGGTCGGGTGTTCGAATCACCTCGGGAACGTAAAAACGCCATAAATCTTGTATTTATGGCGTTTTCTTAACCGTTGGCTGTACAACCTGATTTAACATGTTATTCTTTTCAGCGATAACCTATCGCAATTTCTTCCCGAGCATATCCGGATTTGTTGCAAATGTAAGCGCGGTCTCTTCTGTGATGATGCCTGCTTTATACAGGCGCAGAAGGCTCGTATCCATGGCTATCATATCGTCGCTGGCAGAAGAATAGATGATACCGTCTATCTGAGGAATCTTATTATCCCGTATCATGTTGCGGATGGCCGGGGTTACTGTCATAATCTCAAAGGCAGGAACCATACCGCCGTCCACAGAAGGGACGAGCTGCTGTGATACGACCGCCTGTAGTACCATGGACAGCTGTACAGCAATCTGGCGCTGCTGGTTAGGCGGGAACACATCTATGATACGGTCTATCGTATTAGCGCTTCCAATCGTGTGCAGGGTCGAGAAGATGAGGTGACCAGTCTCTGCGGCTGTCATGGCTACCTGTGTCGTCTCATAATCCCGCATCTCGCCAAGCAGGATGACATCGGGACTCTGCCGCAGCGCGGCACGCAAGGCAGACACGTAACTGTCCGTATCTACATTGATTTCCCTCTGGCTCACGATACTTTTATCGTGCCGGTGCAGATATTCAAGCGGATCCTCCAGCGTGATGATATGCTTTTCAAAGTTATGGTTGATATCATCTATCATACAAGCAAGCGTCGTCGACTTGCCGCTTCCGGCCGGACCTGTCACAAGGACCAGGCCTTTCGGGAATCGGTCCAGCTTCATTATACTGTCAGGTATACCGAGCGAAGCCGGATTCGGGAGCATAAAGGTAATGATACGAATAACGGCCGACAAAGCGCCCCTCTGCTTGTAAGCGCTAACACGAAAACGCGACAGTCCCGCGATGGCAAAGGAAAAGTCGTCATCCCCCGTTTCCAGAAGCTTGTCCATGGAACGTTCTCCCGCCAGCTCGTATATCTGACGGAGCAGGTCTTCCGTGTCATCGGGAAGAAGCCGGTCAGCGTTGATGCGTACGATCGTATTATTGACCCTCATAGATGCAGGAAGGCCTGCGATGATAAAAAGATCCGATGCTTTTTTCTCTATGGCGTTTTCAAAAAAATCAGTTGCATTCATTATGAAAATCTCCTATTCGATTAATTTTAGACGGTCATTTCCCTCCCATCCTGCAGTAGATATCTCCTGCCAGGATGTAATGCGGTAAAAACCGCCGGAAAGGTTATCAGAATTATTCAGTGTCAGAACAATTTTCAGTGCTTTATCTTCATTGATTTTTTCTTCAAAGGTCAATATCGGCTCGTCAGATGATAGATCCAGGGCGATTCCTTCCACCGTATTAAGCAATGCGGCGGCGTCCGCATAGTAATCATCGGACCTGTTCCTGTAAGCGCTCCATAGTATACCGTCAATCTCCTTCAACTTCCGTTCTGCCTCATTGCATGCACTATAATACTCCGTATTATGTCTGGCAGTATCCTTGCTGTACTTGTAATCTCCTGCAGCGCTGGACAATGACAGGGTGGCAAAGGTAACAAGGCAAAGTATGATAAATACCATGAGCAAAGATACGGAGCCTATATTGGCTACAGGATATGTCTTTTTCTTCATAGAGGCTCCTTTCCTATGGTTTCAATTGCTTGTATGATACTATATCTAACTCATATATGTGTGAGGACGAGCCAGATTCAGCAACGGAAAGCCTGTATTCCGTGATACCGCTGTCTGTGTCCCCTTTGTCTATCTTCAGATAGTAGGCCGCATCTGCTTCGGTGCATGGCTGAAATTCTTTATCATAGTAAATATATAGAGTGCTGCCTTCTGCCTTCATATGTGGATAATACTCTCTGAGGACAGTTCCGGCGTCTTCTGTGCCGCGTATGATATCAGCAGTGGAAACTGCCTGGTTTACGGCGCTGTCGAGCTCTTCGGTATCCCGGCTGATCATATGTGACTTTACAAACAGCTGCAGGCAGATGGCGCTGATAACAGAAAAGAAGAGGATAGCTATGATGATTTCCATCAGAAGCAGCCCGGAGCGGTTGGAGGTCTGTTTTTTCATGGCACGCTCCTTTCTGAGATAATAAGAGAGTCCTGGGCGCCCTTTTTATCTGTTGATGTAAATTCCAATAGCCCGGTTCCGGTCTTATCCATACTAAGGCTGTTGATTTCCATGATTGTTTTGCCGTTCTTCAGAAGTATATCGACCCCGTCATTCAGGAACAGCTCCTTGAGCAAACCGTCGTATTCATATATATATGTAGTACAGTCCACACCATTATAATTGCCGCGCAATGCCAGACATCGGGTCCCTTCTATGTCCTGGATGGAAACAGCGCCCTTACTGTCATTTTGCCGTATCTTTTCAGTGATATAGGATAGACAGGTCCTGTTCTGGTCGTTTGCCTGAATCTGCCCTGTTGTAGAGCTGTACAGATTGGCAGCCAGAAGCAGTACGGCAAGCGACGATGCCGCAAAGACAAAGAAAAGAGCTATCGGAAATATAAGATCGATCATATGTTTCTGGCGGGTCTGGAATTTCATTGCCCATCCTCCTTATCAATGATAGTTACGTCAGGCATGATATTGGAACCAAGAATCTGATAGTCTATAAAAAACCGGTCTTCATCGTAGATAAGCCCATAATGCTCCTTAAGGTACTGAAGGCTTTCCGGATAGGCGCCTTCTATGGCATAGCAATGGGCTACGCCACGGCTGACCGCCGTCTCCAGAGTCTGCTTTTCCTGGTCGGAAGCTTTATCGGAGAAGGAAGATATACCGAACCAGAAACAGCCAAATATTATAAAGAACACTAAAATAGAAACGATTAAATTTCTACTGTTGGATTTGGACTTATTGGATACAAAACGTTGCTTCATGTATATTACCCCAATCTTCTATATGCTAGACATGATTCCCATCAGTGGCAGCATTACAGATAATAATATCATACCAACGATAAGGGAAAGTATGATGACAAGAGTAGGTTCCAGAGTTGCAATCATATTCGTGAACCTCTGGTCTATCTCCTCCTGGTACCTGTCCGCGATATCGCCCATAACTTCATCCAGTACACCTGCCTTGGAGCCAATGGAAGCCATGCGGGCGTATATTCCGGAGAAAACGTCCATATCAAGCAGCACCTGGGACAGATCTTCACCCTCCTGCATCTTCTCCTGGCATTGCTCCAGTTTCTGGCGGAAGTTTTCGTTGTCTGTAAGTTTGGATGTAAGCTCCAGGCATTCCGACTGGGTCATTCCGCTGCTAAGGGTCAGTGCCATCCCACTGGCGAATCTGCAGGCAGCCATTTTCTCGGATACGGAACGGGTCCAGGCAAACCTGGCGGTGAACCTGCCAAACCATGCGCGTCCGCTTTTTGTGCGTGTGACGAAGAAGATAAAAATGATGAGTGCAGCCAGCACCGCTATGAATGCGACTGAATAACGGTTCAGCGCACTTCCCAGATTGAGAATGGCTTTGGAAAAACCAGTCATCTCACTCCCGAGCTGACGGAACACCTGATTGAAGATAGGCATTACCTTTGTTATGAGCACGACGATGACGAGCAGCATCATACATATCATAATAAGAGGATATGTGACGGCATTTTTGACCGATTGGGCGATTGTCGCTTCGCGGTCATAGTGCTCACCAAGCGATTTCATGACATCATCCAGCTTACCGGTCTGTTCGCCGATATTTACCATCTGCAGCATATAATCTGGAAAGGATTGTGTAGAGACAAGTGCTTCATAAAAGCTTCCCGTTTCAAACAGGGTCTTCTGCATGCTCATAAGAAGTTCCTGCTCATCAGAACTTTTGCTTTCCTCCAGCATCAGAGTAACCCCCTCTATCGATGAGATGCCGGACTGTAAGATCATTGCCATCTGAGAACAGAAGGCAGATATTTCCATATTGGAAAGAAGGGTAAATATTTGCTGCGCCATAAGAACTCCTTTCTTAATCAGAATTAAACGATATCATAATTAAACCATTAATAAATGCGTCAAAACTAATACGTATATTTTAACACATAGTTTGTTCCGTCTCCGACGGCTTCTTTCAAAGACTTGTTGTCACTGTTAGCGGCGAAGGTAGGATCCATCAGCTCCCATGAAGTGCCGTCAAACTCGATGATATTGTCTATCCAGCCTTTATCGTCCACATATGTGCTGATCCAGGAGTGATATGCGTCTCCCGCATACCCTATGTCCAGCTTGGTAGGGATGCCTTGCGAACGGAGCATTGCAGCCATCAGGGAGGCATAGTCAAAGCAGATCCCTTTTCCGGTATCCAGTGTCTCATCAACGACAGGAAGGTAACCATAAGTAACGGAAGATGCTTTTTCATTGTCATAAGATACATTTTTGATTACATAATGATATATATTTTCTACAACTTCTAAATCAGAATGTGCCCCTTCAGCCAATGCTTCTCCCTTTTTGACAGCCTTTGAATCAGGGGTAAAGCTGACATATTGGTTCGGGTAGAGAAAAGGGGTGAATTCATCTGCGATTTTTACTTCGATATCCTGGGCAAAGGCGATACTGTACATATCGTCCTGTACATTTTCCAGCAGGCTTGCCGAATAGGTGCCGCTTCCGGCCGAGAACGGGAATGTCTCATAGCCTCCGCTCTGGGACAGCAGATAGGTGTAAGTGGTACCGTCAGGAGCGGCAAACTGCAGCTTGACTTTCCCGTTAGTGCCCCTGTACTGCACCATCATATAGCCCTGGTCCGTGTGAGATGCATCAAATGTCACGATATCATTACCGTATGTAGTTGTCCCGCTCGCCTCCGGTACAAGGGCCTGGGGAGTATTGTCACGTACGGGTCCTGACCTGGAGGGTGAACTTTTCTTCCCCCCGCAGCTGCAAAAGAGGATACAGCACAGGAAAAGCAACAATACAGATTGAGATATTGTCTTCTTATTCATGTGCAGTATCCTCCTTTGACTATTCCGTAGGTGATATTAGTATTTCCAGCGTATTGCCTGAATTATCAGGTATCATGATGTTCACCGGCTGGCTCGGTATTTTAAATGTTATGGTTTCGTTTTCTTTATCGACGGCCTCAGGCTCAACTGTATTGCCGTCAGAGGCAGTTCCGGATATGCCTTCATAATCTATGCCCGAATAAGTGTCACGTACGACGATGTTTATAAATCCATTCTCTGTGTATGACCGTATCAGTTCCGGTTTGTCCATATCAAGATGAGTCACCTCATATTTTTTGACCGAGTATTGTCCGTTCATGGCCGTAGCTTTGATCAGCAGCGTACCGTTCTGTGGTATGGCTACCATGTAGTTTTTAGAATCAACCTTTTCCAGCGAAACCGGGGTACCGTCTATCGTCGCCGACACTCCATCCACGGGTAGCAGCGTCTTGACCTGTATCTCATAGACCGCATTGTCTGTAGAATCTACATTTGTCCTCTGTGCAATGATGGTAGGGCGGAAGAAGAGAAGCGGCAGCAGGACAAGTATTACGAGGACAACGTAAGAGATGACTCTGCCAAGACGGAACTCCGTCTTTTTATAATTTCCCCAAGACTCAAGCGTTTCAAGAGGAATAGCATTAGGTACGACTTCACATTCTGCAAAGATATTATTAAGAAGCTGGTTGGCAGTTTCAGAATCCAGTTCGGGTATTCTATCAGGATTGGTGTTCGTATTATCCAATGTTGATTCCTCCTTTCTGTTCTCCCAGTAATTTTTCAAGACTTGCCCGTCCATGGGCAAGATACCGCTTAACAGTGCTACGGCTGATATCCATAGCACTGGCGATTTCCTCAAGCTTCATCTCATTATAATACTTCATGATTATAACCTGGGATTCTTGGGGAGGGAGAGAAAGGATTTTTTCCATCAGCTCTTCATTGGCATTTTTCCGTGCGAACTCCTGCTCGGGATTCAGACCGTCGCCGGGCTTTGTATCCATTATAGAACGGCCGTCGGTTGTGCTGCCAAGCTCCTGAACCTGTTGGCGCCGCTTCTTGCAGGCGTTCAGGCATATACGGAAATTTATCTGGTTCAGCCACGATATGAAAAGCCGTGGATTTTTTATCTTTGTGATATTTTTTAATACGAGTATGTATACTTCCGGCAGGATGTCCTGTGCAAGGTAGGCATCTTTAACATACTGATACGTGAATTTATACTGCTTCTGGTAAGTAGCGGCATAGATTTCAGCAAAAGCATCGCTGTTTCCTTTTTGAGCCTTTTTAACCAGTCCGGCAATATATTCATAATCTAATTCTGCCATAAGCTTAATTTCCTTTTCTTTATTCGTATACCCGCTGGTTGGCGAGAGCAATAAGCCTGGTAATCTGCAGGAATTCTTCTTCGCTGTTCAAAGCAAATCCGGCTTTATATTCGATAGGCAGTGATTTTGAAGAGGCGTTGTGCCTCTCTACCTTCCTTTCGACACTTTCCAGGAAATTATTAAGTTTAGCCCTGTCGCAGTCTTCAAAGATAGCGAGAAACTTATTACCGCCGTTCCGGCCAACAAAGCCATGATTGGCTGCTGCGGAAGAAAGAAGCGTGGAAAACTCGGATAACAGCTTATTTCCAGTAGCATGGTTATACTTGGAATTGATTTCCGGAAGGTTCGTCAAATCCAGTACGGCACAGCCGACGCTGTCCGGAAGATCCTGGTCAATATACTTTTCAATTAATACGTCACAGCTGAACCGGTTGGGTATTCCGGATAAAGGATCGGAATAGGCTACCTGATACAGGTTGTGATAGTTTAGCTTCATTTCAGAAATGACATTAAAATCCATCAAAAGAAATATAAAACTTGCTATTAAAATTATCCAGACCACTGCAAACAGGATGGTCGCAGCCATATTGGAAAAAATATACCGCTTGATATCCGAATTCAGGAGCAGACAGATACTGACCAGGGTCAGGATGACAAGTACAGTCAGCTGGACCATTTTTAGAAGGCTTAATTTTTTCATTTGCATAGCGCAAGACTCCTTTTCCCCATTATGTTACAAGAACATATAATTATAGACTATTATAACATAATCGTATGGATTGGAACAGAGAATTATTTTTTTAAAAAATACTGTGAAAAGTGAGCCCTTTTTGACATGGCAACGCTCTTAATTAATATAGGAGCATTATTGTCTAATTTATTAGTGCATATATAGAATTTAACCGGAATGAGATATTGAGGAGTTAGAAGCGGGAAGGAGAAGCTGATATGAAAAAGTTTAAGAGATGGCTGGCATTGATACTTGCTGTCGTATTGGTAGGTTCCAATGCATTGTATTCGATGAGCAGCGCACTGAAGGCAAACGAGATTGACGCCGCACAGGAGGCATCGGCCCAGGCGGCGAGCGAACCGGCGCCTCAGGAGCCGGAGAGCAATAATGAAGGGGTAGATGTCAGCGTAGTCGACCAGGGCGGCACGACGACGGCACAGGAGCCTGTGCAGCAGCCGGTGCAACAGGAGCCGGCACAGCAGCCCGGGCAGAATACCGACTCATCGGCATCTGTGACAGCGCCTGAAGAAAACAGCGCAGAACAGCCTCAGGAGGAGACTCCGGAGGAGGCGAAATATGACGTTGTAATACGCAAGCCTGAAGCAGACGGCGGAGTAATCAAAGTATGGACGACAGGAGATAAGAAGACAGTCTCATACGATGGCAATAATATATAAGGAAGAAGTAGCAGAAGATACTACATACAATTTCGAGATAACAGCGAACGATGGCTACGTAGTCGAGAAAGTGACCGATAAGAACGGAACGGTTATCAATCCCACGAATGTAAACGGAAATGTTTACACGTATACTCTTGCAGCCATAGCGGAAGATAAAGAAGTTTCTATATTATATAAGGAAGTAAAGAAGGAAGAGACAGATAAGAAGAACAAGGAAGAAGAGAAGAAAAAAGAGAAAGATGAAAAGGAATCAGCTGACGCAAGCAGCCTGTCCTTAAAAGATTCCGAAAATCCGGTTCCTGTCAAAATTCATTTCAATGACAGCGGCGTAGAAGAAGAGAGAACGATAAAGTCCGGAAAAGTAAACCCACCGGAAATTGAAGGATATGAGTTTACAGAGGCGAGAGTTGGCAGTTTTCCGCTCAACTTTCTCGGCTGGTATGATGGGGCCTTGTATTTTGCTGAGCTGGAGGAAGGGGCTGACGGCTTAGACGAACCGGCTACCAAGGTGGAAGAGAATGAGTCAGTCGTTCTGTACTATGATAAATCTGTCAAAACATACAATATTCAGGCAGAGACAGATAATGGTGGAAACAGCTTAAATAAGATTGTAGACTGCCCTACCGCTGTGAAAGATGGTTCGGACTTTGCAATAAAATTGAACACTGAGCGCGGATACGATGTAACTGTAATGGTAAATGATATAGTTATAAGTGCAGAAGAGGCAAACATATACAAAGTATCAGCCAAACAGGCAGTTCCTTCGGATGGAGACATGATTCATGTATCGGTCACATATAAAAAGGCAACAGAGTATTTTGCCTGGGTAGATAATACCAGTCTGAAAAACTGGCATGGGGCTACATGGAGCGGCAGTATCGGCGGTTCGGAATCTCAGAAGTCAGGTTTTAACCCTGGAGAGGCATTTACTTTTAATGTGAGGACTGCACAGGGAACTCAAAAGTATGATTGGCGGTTAAATTCATTTCAGATTAATGGTGAGGATGTAAATGTACCTACCAGCTTTGAGGTGGGAGCCAGTGCTGCCACGACATTGTCAACCGGCACGGGGATATTGATACAGCTTGTAGACAAATGGGATTATGCTTATAATAAATCGATATACATCTACGATATAACAGTGAGTAACGCATATGAGGACATAGTAGTTACTAAAGGTAATTTCCGTGCATCCACATGGGCAGAAATCATGCCTGAGACTATCCAGGGTGTCGAGCTTGAAGCTTACAATGCAAATAATTTACCTGGATGGACTGTGGCACCTTTAAGCAGGCCGATTCAATATAGCGGTCAATTGGATTATGGTACCCGAATACAGTTCCGCTACAGAGTTATTCCGGGATATGGTGATATTGAAGTTACAACCACAGGCGGTACGAATACGAAACCGTCTTTAGATAAAGATGGATATTATTACTTTGATGTAAAAAAAGGTAATGATGCGTTAACTGTTTTAAAAATAAATGCCACGATTCAAACCTATAATGCTATATATGACAAGGGCGATGTAGACAAGGCTGATGGCATTCCGTCGGATGACACGGGTTACAGCATCGCTGCCGAAGGCAAAAAGAAAATTTACGTACCGACAGTTGTGCCAACCGCAGAAGGTAAAGTATTCCAAGGATGGGAACTGAAAGGTGGCAATGGAAGTTTGTATGAACCGGGAAGCATAATAGACTTGCTGGATGTGATTGATTATGCAGATAAGTCAAATAAGATAAAGCTAATGGCGGTATGGGCTTCCGAAGAAGAATCAGAGAAAGCAGCTTATGACATCGAATATTATTATGAAACAAAAGATGGAGAGTATGTAAAGAAAGATGAAGACACTCAGACAAAGCTAGGTTATATCAACCAATCTGTTGTTCTGCTTAATACAAAGGGTGCGGAAGGCTACACACTGAATACAGAAAAGTCCAAACGGGGCACCACTGTTCAGAGGGAGAATACACCTCCGATACAATTTTACTTTGATATTGCAGATTATCGTATATCCTATAATTTAGATGGCGGCATAGTTGCCGGAAAGAACCCGGAGACATATACGGTGCATTCCAAGGATATTACGCTTATTAATCCTGAGAAAGAAGGATATGTATTCAAAGGATGGAGCGGAACAGAGCTTGATGGCAACGAGAATAAGGATGTTACGATAAAGTCTGGATCCACCGGAGACAGAGAGTACACAGCACACTGGGAAGCCAGCAAAGCGAAAGTATCAGTATGGTTTTACACAGGGGAAGAGAGCAGTGACGCATATGTAGTGACTCCCGAGGGAACGCTGTCAAAGGATGGGGCATCGGATAGATATGCCAAGGAAATCAATTCTGAAAATAAGGGCGGTTATAGTGAGGACGAAATCAGGAATTTTGCAGAAACAGCCTACAACATAACACCAGAAGCTGATCGATATGAGAGCCATGCTATTTATGTAATTCATAAGACATCTAAAAATTGGGAGACTATTGAGAACTTGGAAAGCTATGTTATCCAGGACGGCGATCAGATAAGATATCATGTCACGCCGGAGCTGGCCCATAAGCTTACCTATGTGGCAGGTGAACACAGCAGCGGAGAATCATATCTTGATGGATATTATTATAAGGGAGAGTCCGCAGATGTAAAGACATTTAATGCAACAGGACTTGTAGCGGATACCGGTTACAAATTCGACCACTGGGAGAATGAAGCGGGCGAGACTGTTAGCGGCGCTTATAAGATGGGAACCAAAGATGCCACGCTTAAAGCGGTATGTGTCAAGGATAAGCAGAGCACCCATAAGCTTAAGTATACGGTAGAATATTATAAAGACGGAGTGCTCGTATCTGATGATACAAGAGAAATCGAAAGAGACGTCTGGATTAATGACGACGTGATACCGGTATTGGATGGTGATATCGATACATCAGAAGAAAGATACCCGGGTTATCATTTTACAGAAACAGATCCGAAAGAGATAGGAGAGACTGTAAAAGCGGGTACAACGATAAAAGTATACTACAAAGCCAATACGGATACTGCCTATACGGTAGAACGGTATTACCAAACGAACGGAAGTTACAGAGAAGCTCCGGATGAAACAATAAGTGACGATACGACAAAAGGAACAACAGGACAGCTCGTTGATACGCTGGCCTTCAGGAATCCGGACAAAGAAGGATATGTGTACGACGCGGGTGCGCCGGGAAATATTGAGGCAGGAGTGGTACTAGGCGATGGCAGCCTTGTACTAAAAGTGTATTTCAAACAGCAGTTCAGTGTGACATATAAGCCGGGAGAACATGGAACGTTTGACGATAAGACGTTCAGCGGTCTGGATTATAATGCGGATACCCCTTCATTCACTCCGCAAGGAGAAGCAGGCTATGAATTTACAGGATGGTCTCCGGCATATTCTGATAAGGTCACGTCTTCCGTAGAGTATGTGGCACAATGGAAAGCCAGAGAAGATACGAAATATACGGTAGAATACTACTATCAAAGCGAAGGGACATATCCTGAGACGCCAGACCTTAATCGTGAAGGAAGTGGAACGACTGGCGCCACTGCGGCAATTACGGAGGAAGATAAGCAGACATCAAGGGACGGCTACGTCTTTGATGCTGCAAATACGAATAATGTAACAGAAGGTACGATAAACGGTGACGGTTCTCTTGTTCTGAAAGTCTACTTTAAGCAGCAGTTCCGTGTTACGTACAAACCGGGAACACAAGGGACATTCGACATACAGTCATTTGACAAATTAGATTATGGCACAATGACTCCGGCTTATGCCGGAGAACCTACGGGTAATCCGGGATATACTTTTGACGGATGGGGTGAAGTAGCAGAAAATGTAACTGATAATGCAGAGTATGTGGCACAGTGGAAAGCGAATACCAATACGGCATATACGGTTGAACATTATCAGGAACAGTTAAGCGGCGTGTATACCTTGTTTGAAACAGAAGATACTCTGGCCGGTACGACCGGAGAAACTGCTACAGCTAATGCAAAGACTTATACAGGATTCTACCATGACCCTGAAGCAGAGGGTACAATTGAATCAGGCACGATTGCAGGAGACGGTTCGCTTGTATTGAAGCTGTTCTATACAAGAGAAGAGCATACAGTAGCTTACTTTGTGGACGGAGAGCAGTATGGAGGGCTGGACACCTACAAGTACGGCCAGACCATCGACCCGTTGAGGGAAGAGCCAGTGAAGGAAGGCTACAGATTCAGCGGCTGGGACAGGACACTTCCAGAAGTTATGGGTACGGAGGATTTGGAGGTCAAAGGAACATTCACGATTAACAGCTATAACGTGACCTACGTGCTGGACGGCGTGCAGTACGGAGATGTAGAAAGCCACGAATACAACAGTGACGTGACGGTAAGGCCTGCACCGGAGGTAGCGGCAGGCTACCACTTTAGCGGCTGGAGCCAGAAGGAAGGCTTCAAGATGCCGGCCAGTAACGTGGAGATAACCGGAGGCACGGTAGCGAACGACGACACGAAGTACCGGGTAGAGCACTACAAGGAGAACGTGGACGGGACATTCGCCCTGGAAGAAGGCAGGGACGAGACGGGAACGACCGGGACGACGGTAACGGAAGAGGCGAAG